>JBGSTO010000035.1:0-3745 GCA_041736465.1 Anaerolineales bacterium
CCGCGCTTTGGCGACTTTGGGGGTGACCTTCTTTGCCGGCAGCATGCCGCCCTCGCCGGGCTTGGCGCCCTGCCCGATCTTGATTTCCAGCACCGCTGCCGAATTCAAGAATTCGACGTTGACGCCGAACCTGCCGGAGGCCACCTGCTGCCCGCGGTTGCGCCGATACTGCCCCATGATTTCCGGCAGCTCGCCGCCCTCGCCGTTGATGCCCAGGATGTTCAATGCCGCCGCAGCGTGGATGTAGGCGCGGAAGGAGGCTTCGCCCTGCGACCCGAAGGACATGGCTTCGATGACCAGCGGGGAGTCGTAGTCCTGGATGGTGAGGTCTACTTCTGCCGGATCGATCCTGCCCGCGGCGGGCTTGAAGCCCAGCAAGTGCCGCAGGGAGACCGGGTTCTCCGCTGCCAGGCTGCGGAAGACCTGCTGCACGGCTGCGTACTCGGCCTCGCCTTTGGCGTACAGGTGCGCCGTCTTCCAATATTTGGGATAAATCCGGTTCTGGTAGGGCAGGCGGTTGACAGGAATTTCGCCGCGCAGCTCGGCGCCGCGCAGGTGCGACTCTTGATCCAGCCGCTCCCAGGTGACTCCGGCGGTTTCGCTGCCGAAATAGTTGGCTGTCCCGAAGACCTGCGCTACAGTGGGCGCCAGACCGAGCGCGCTGCACACTCGCCCGTAGCCGCGCAGCTCGTGGCAGCCCATGGTGGAGGTGACTTTTTCCAGACCGGCGTGCAGGTTCTCCACCAGGCGGGCAAGGAGTACCCGAGATTGCTCTTCCGAAGGCGTCCCGTCTTTGGCTGCCAGCGCTTGAGCGAACAGGGCATAGGGGTTGATGGCGTCTGCTCCGAAGCCGCACAGCAGCACCAGGTCGTGCAGGCCGCGGATGGCGGCGCTGCGCACGATCAGACCTGCCCGTCTTCGCAGGTTTCCGTGCGGTCCGAGCGGCGCCTGGCGCAGCGCTTCATCGATGCGAGAGACTGCCAGGTGCGGGTCCAACCAATCGAAACCGTCCTGCAGGGCGGCGGTATCGTCCAGGACGAGGCACTGCATTCCGTTTTGAACCGCGGTCACCGCTTCGCAAGCCAGCCTGTCCAGGGCCTGCTGCACGGTTTCGCCGCGCTCCGCATCGCCACGCGTCGCATCGCGACGCACGCGCACCGCCAGCTCCAGCCAGGCGGTTTTATCCTGAAAAGCAGCGATGACTTCTTCAATAGTAAGGGCGCCGAACTGGTGGGCTACCTTTTGGGCGACCTCCGGGCTGCCAGCCTGGGGATGACCGCCCAGCAGCACCGGCAGCTCCAGGTCTACCAGGATGTCATCCGGGTTGGGGGCTTTGCCGATCGGCGCACAGGCTCCGACCATCGAGCTGGTGGAGAAGGCCTCACTCTCGCGCACGTGGTCGATGGCTGGATTGGTAACCACGGCAACCGACTCTTTGAAATAATCGGCCAGGTTGACGCGCACCTTGCTGAGGGCTGCCAGCGGCCCGTCGTAGCCGAGCGAGCTGATCAGATCGTCTTTCTTCTCGCTGACCAGGGCGGCGCATTCGTTGAGGTGATCTTTCAGCCAGCCGTTGGCTGCCAGCGCCACCAGGTCTACGGAGCGTGCGCCCGTTTTCTGCCACGGGAAGCTTGCCAGCAGCGACTCGGGAGCCGGGCTTCCGGCGCTCACGCTTCCCAGGCGAGGGGTTTCCACGGCAGTTTCAGCGGCAGCGGGCTGAGCTGCCAGCCTGGCTGCACCCGGGCCGCGCTCGAAGACCGGTGCGTAATCCACACGCCCCGGCGCGCGCTGGATCCAGCCGCTCCAGTACTGGCTGGCAAGCTGCGGCGCTTCGCGCTGAAAAGTCTGCACCATCACGTGCTGGCGGATTTGCGCCTGGCTCAAGACCAGTGGGTTCTCGCCGCGCGAGCAGACGATGGCAATCTTCTCGCCTGGGGCGATCGGGCGGGCATCGGTTACCATGATCTCTAATGGAATTGCGCCGCGCTCCGAGCTGAAGATATACTCTTTTTCGGTTTCGACGAACCACAACGGTCGCAGGCCGAGCGCATCTACGCTGGCGACGATGGTGCTGCCGTAGCGGGCAACCACCGCCGCAGGACCCTGGGCGTAGGGTCCGAAAGCCTGGCGCAGGCGCTGGTAAGCGATGCGCTGGCTGGGCGGGAACATGGCGATCTCATACGGCACCGGCGGGAAGAGCATCTCCATCGCCTCGATCAAATCCAGCCCGTAATCGGCGCACAGCGTGTGCAGGATGCGGTCCATATCCTGGGAATCGGAGCCATCCCTGGGCAGCGCGGCGCCGATCTGCACCCCTTCCAGCCGCAGCCTCTGGATGGTGTTGATCTCACCGTTGTGACCGAGCAGCGCGAAGGGCTGGGCGCGCTCGAAGGTAGAGACGGTGTTGGTCGAGTAGCGGGCGTGGCACAGCACCATGGAGGTGTTGTAGGTATGATCCTGCAAATCCGGGTAGTAGTGCGCCAGCGTCTCCACCGAGCCGCGGATCTTATACACCACGCTATGCGAGCTTAGCGAAGCAAAGGAAAGCGGATAGCGTTCTTCAATTGCGGTTTGAACCGCCAGAAGCTGGCGATCCAGGTTGGGAATTTCGGCATAGCCGGCGACCTGCCAGAAAGTTGGCGGTTCCAGGCGGGCGCTCTGCCCCAGCGCTTCTTTGCGGACGCGCCCGGGCTGCATGAGCAGCACACTCAGCCCGACTTTTTCGAAGCAGGCGGTGATCTCCTCGCGCAGTGCAGGCATACCAGCCTGTGCGGGGACGAAGAAGTGCCCCACCCAGAACCCGTTTTGGGTCGCCAGGTAAGAAGGCAGCCCGGCGAGGCTGAGCTTTTTCGCCCATATGCGCCGGGGGATGTCGGTTTGCACGCCGGCGCCATCCCCCTCGCCGTTGACGAAGCCCGTACGGTGGCCCATGTTCACTAGCGCGCCCAGGGCGCGCTTGAGGGTTCCAAAGGTGCTCTGCCCCTGCTTGCGCGCGCTGATGTAAATGGCGCAGGAGTCCTTCTCAATGCCATCCGGTGCATGATCGGGTGTGTCGGTGCGGATGTTCTTCATGGTGCATCCTGACCTGCTTAAGGTTAGGCAAAGCGTTTCGCAGGTGTGCGAAACGTACGTGTCTGGATACACGTCGGACCACCAACCTGGTGGGCCTGGCTCAATTCGTAGTGGTAGTGGGAATGAGGGTCAGCTCACCGGCTGCTGGACATGTGGGGATGGTGCGAGAAATGACCATAAGCCGAGTAAATGAGTCGAGAATGGGTAGTGTAGAAATTTGGGCGATTATACCCGAAACTGGCAGGATGAGAGGAGGAAAAATATTACGCCCTGGCGTCTCCTTCGGGTTGTTTGTGTTTGCTTTTTTCTCAACGGCGCAGCAGGGGCAGGTAAATGCTGTGCGCATCGGCGCTGATGGTGACAGTTTTCACGGTGCTGGGGCTGCTTAGAATACCCATGGCGTCTTGAGAAAATACCCGCAGCTCCCAGGTGCCGGCGCCCGTCAGCAGCAAGCTGTGCGTGGTGCCGCGCCCGGCATCCAGGGACTGCCAACTCGGGCTGCCCTGCAGGCGGTATTCGAGCCGGTAGCGCCACAGATCGGAGGCGTTGATCTCATTCCATTGAGCGGTTACAACCAGACCGGCAGGTCCGCTGAGGGTGAAGGTGGATGGCGCGGCGGGGGGAGCGTAGGCGATAGCGCCCTGCGCCGCGACGAAGCCGCCGTCGCTCCACA
>JBGSTO010000040.1:0-12560 GCA_041736465.1 Anaerolineales bacterium
CGCTGGAAATCGCCGACATGCTGGTGCGCTCCGGCAGCGTCGACGTGGTGGTGATCGACTCCGTCGCCGCGCTCACCCCCAAGGCCGAAATCGAAGGCGAGATGGGCGATTCGCACATGGGCCTGCAGGCCCGCCTGATGAGCCAGGCGCTCAGGAAACTCACCGCCAACATCAAGCGCACCAACACCCTGGTCATCTTCATCAACCAGATCCGCATGAAAATCGGCGTCATGTTCGGCAACCCCGAAACCACCACCGGCGGCAACGCGCTCAAGTTCTACGCCTCGGTCCGCCTCGACATCCGCCGCATCGGCGCGATCAAGAAAGGCGACGAGATCATCGGCAACGAGACCAAGGTCAAAGTCGTCAAGAACAAGGTCTCGCCGCCGTTCAAGGAAGCCTTCTTCGACATCCTCTACGGCCAGGGCATCTCGCACGAAGGCGAGATCATCGAACTCGGCGTCACCCACAAGTTCATCGACAAGTCCGGCGCCTGGTATGCCTACAACGGCGAGAAGATCGGCCAGGGCAAGGACAACGCGCGTGAATACCTGAAGGAGCACCCGGAAATCGCGCAGGAAATTGAAGCCAAGATCCGCGCCGCCGTCGGCGTCAACAACCCGACTGCCGCCGCCGAAAGTGAAGTCGAAGCCTGAACCCGGCGACCTGCGTGAACGCGCCCTGCGCCTGCTGGCGCGGCGCGAGCACAGCCGGTCCGAACTTGTCCGCAAACTGGAACAGGCGGGCTTTGATACGAGCGACATCAAACCCTTGCTCGATGAATTCGAGCAGAAAAACTGGCTCTCGGATCGCCGTTTTGCCGAGAGCTATGTCGCCGACCACCGCGCGCGCGCCGGCAGCGTCAAGCTGGCCCACGATCTGCGCCAGCGCGGCGTGAGCGACAGCATTGTCGAAGCCGTGCTGAGTGAGAACCGCGACAGCGAAATCGATCGGGCGCGCGAAGTGTGGAAGAAGAAATTCGGCACAATGCCTGCCGATAGGACCGAAAAGGCCAGGCAAGTGCGCTTCATGCAAAGTCGGGGCTTCACATCCGATATTATTCGGCGCGCAATCGACGAGTAGAAAAACGGAGCTCCCGATCGAAATGGCATAGGTGCGTTACCGACACTGTACGCGGCAGTGCGTGTTCCACGCCGAATCGCGTGTTGCACCTTGCCACCGGCAAACGATTGGTTATCCGAGATTGTCCATTTGGAAAATCGTGCAAGGAGCACCCGCAAGCACCCTGATGGGCATAAAGGAGCCGCTCCCACAGCGGGGTTTGGCCCTGATGGATTTTTTGGGATAAATCGTGTCCGACCTTGTTTTCCTGCGTTGCCCATATGCAGTCACGAGCATACAATGCCAGCATGTGACTGCACACAGGGAAATGAATCATGGCCAATCTAAGCATCCGCAAACTGGACGACGACACGATCGCGCGTCTGCGTATCCGCGCCGCCTATCACCGCGTATCGATGGAAGAAGAAGCCCGGCGCATCCTTCGTCAAGCGGTCACCCCATCCAAACGGCTGGGCGACCTTTCCATACAGTTCTTTGGGTCCGAATCCGGAGTTGAGTTGGAACTCCCGCAACATGCGCCACACGACCCGCAGAGTTTCGCCTGATGATCGTCGTTGACACCAATGTGATATCTGAAGTCATGCGCCCGCAGCCTTCACCGGCTGTTCTGAATTGGCTGAATTCCCAGGAAAGCAATCTGCTATTCGTCACTACGGTTACGCTGGCCGAAATCGGATACGGCCTGCGCGTTTTGCCGGATGGCCTGCGCCGACGGCAGTTGCAAACCCGGTTTGAACAATTCATTGCACAGGCATTTGAAGAACGGGTGCTCGACTTTACCGCACCGGCCGCTCACGCCTATGCCGAAATCATGGGGCATCGCAAGGAATCAGGGCGCGCCATGAGCCTGCCGGACGGGCAAATCGCCAGCATCGCCCTCGCCCATGGGTTTGCCCTGGCCACCCGAAACATCAAGGATTTTGAGGATTGCGGCATCGAATTGATCAATCCATTTGAATAAATCGTCTGAGACCCTGAGGTTTCCCCACGAATCAATCAACCACCGCATCCTCTACGGCCAAGGCATCTCGCACGAAGGCGAGATCATCGAACTCGGCGTCACCCACAAGTTCGTCGACAAGTCCGGCGCCTGGCATCCCTACAACGTCGAGAAGATCGGCCAGGGCAAGGACAACGCGCGCGAATACCTGAAGGAGCACCCGGAATTCGCGCAGGAAATCGAAGCCAAGATCCGCAAAACTCGCTTATGAATTAAGCAAACGGGGTATCAATAAAGAGGTAATTGAATCCGTAATAGAAGAAGTCAGCGAAGGTGAAATTGAACGCGCCAATGAGATTTGGTTCAGAAAATTCGGTACGTCACCTATAAATGCATGGGATAAGTCTAGACAAATACGTTTCATGCAAAGTCGATAATTCAGCACCGCAACTATCCGAAGGCTTTTTGACAGCCAAGAACAGTGATTGGGAGTCAACGTCCAATTGGCCGCGCATCACAAAAAATAATGGAATAGAGGCTTAAGAGAAAATGGACATCAAGGCCCGCTACAGCCTAGCTGCGATTGTTGCAATCTTGATATACAGCTCTCTAATAGCAGGAATGATTGCAACCATTTCTACTTGGGTTGTCATCATTTTGCTTGGTGCACCTGGTTTCGCTGTATTTGGATATCGTGGACCGCTCTCCAATCCAGAAAGATACGCTGTAACTCTTTTGGCAGGTCTCGCAATAACAATGGTTGGGATTGCTTCACTAGGCAGTCTTCTCAATCACTACAGCATTATTTTTGCCTTAACTATCAGTCTGGCCTTTGCCGCGCTAATTTCCTATATACGGAATCTGGGTCAAAAGAAAGGGGGATTGCTAACGAAATTTTCAAACATCAACTCTCAAGAACCAGCATTGCCAGACATTCTGTTTTTATGGCTCACAGTAGTCATTGTTCTCGCAGTCATTTCACTTCCGCTCTCGGGAGTTGGCACCATGACGGATCGAGGAGAGACCTATCGCCCATTCTTCTGCGCAGACTTATTTAAGAACCTTGGCATTGCCAATGCTTTCCTCTCAGGACAAACACCACCGATTGATCCATTTGGTGCGACAGGTCCACTTCATTACTACTGGCTACAGAATATACTTCCAGCGACAGTCTTAGCCACAGGACTGCCATTCGATCGGCCCATGGATGTAATCCTGTCCATCGGCATATTCCAAACACTGCTTTTGGTTGTGCTTCTTTATGGGGTAGCCCGGAGACTTAGTGGCTATGGCAGTTCAGCATTCATAGCGGTATTGCTGGGCATCCTCTCACTCTCTTTGGATGGCTTAACTGCGCAACTTTCTTCCCTAACTTATGGCTGGTTAGAGATTATGAAAACAGTGCATCTTGATCCACTGGACTTCACCAGGGGACATGGGGCTCAATATAGATTTTGGGCAAGCAATTTCTATCGAATACTTCTATATCACCCACAGCATCTACTGAGCACATGTTTTTTTCTCGCTTATGTATTAATAGATAAAGATTACGGACAAGAGAAGCACAGCCCCTTTCTCCCAAAATTCGCATTGCTTGTGGCACTCCTCCCCACAAGTATTCTGATAGGCATTCCACTTCTCGGGATTGTGCTAGCTCTATCGGTCATTAAATTCTTGCTAGACCGCTCATTCGATGTCGTACATGTTTTTCTGGCAATTGCCCTTGGGATGGTCCTGCTGTTTGCTACGGGCATGCTCGAAACATCTTCAGCTAGCCGAGTTATAAATGGGGAAATTTGGATAAAGTCAGAGCCGGAACTTCTTCACAGACTCACCTGGCTACCTGCTCAGTGGATTACATCTTTTGGCCCATTGGCAATTCTATGTTTATACGGTTTCTGGTGGCTTTGGAGAAAGTCCAATGATAGGTGGGCTGCCTATTTGTTGTCAGCCATGTTGCTCGTTTCAATTGGTGGCTATGTAGCAGCAGAAGGCTTTCTTCCACTAGGGAGGCTCCGTGAAGAAACCGAATTGAAATTGAGCTTCGTGGCAGGAATGACCAACATGCTTGGGGCATCCGTGTTTTTTGGGTTGTTGATGAAGAAAACGCAATATCAAAGGTCTGCCAAGTTAATATTGTTTGGCCTTATTCCTTTTGGCTTCTTCGGAATGCTCACGCCAATACATGACATGATCTGGCATAGTTGCCCAAAATATAACTGTGACAATGCAAACGGGCATGCCATAAACATACCTATGGCTGATATTCGTGCAATGGACTGGGTCCACAAACACACTCCTCTTAATGCACGTTTTCAGCAACTCCCGGAACCGGGCTATCTTGCAGGCGGGCGTGACGTTTGGGTACCCGTCTTCGCGGGAAGGGTAGTACTCGCATCGCAGCGGGGAACCAATACTACGCCTTGGCTATTGAGCCAGGTGAGATCGTTATTTGATCCAAATGACAATGTGGAAGTCGGCAAATTGGCTAACTCCTTAGAAATTGACTACCTATATTTGAGCCGCTCTATCGACCCAGTTAGTTACGATCAGAATTATCTGCGATTTTCACGCCAGCCTGAGCTTGTTAAGGTTTATTCAAATAATGGCGTATCTGTTTGGAAGGTTCTCAGTCAGGGGGTTAACAATTGATAAAACTATCTATCCTGATCCCGGTATATAACGAAAAAGATTCACTCGAAGCGTTGCATGCCCAGATCAAACTTGCCCTTGCGGATTTTCATGAGGGCTACGAGATTCTGATGGTTGACGACGGGTCAACTGATGGAAGCACGCAAAAAATGCAGGAACTCGCTCGCAATGATCCGCTTGTTAGAGTCTTCAGGTTCCCACGAAACCAGGGTAAGTCCGCGGTTTACACAGCTGGCTTCAAAGAAACACGGGGCGAGGTCATCATCACAATGGATGCAGATTTGCAGGATGACCCGTCCGAAATCCGTAACCTTCTATCACGCCTTCGCGAAGGCTTCGATCTTGTAATCGGATGGAAGCGCAATCGTTTGCAGAACGAAGCTGTAAAAGCCCTCCCGTCAAAGGTATTCAATGGCATTGTCTGCAGGTTGTTTGGTCTCAGCCTACGAGACACCAATAGCGGCTTTAGAGTCATGACGGCGGAATTGGCTAAAAGCATTAACCTGTATGGAGACAATTACCGTTTCTTGCCGCAGCTGGCGCATCTGCAGGGATTCAGGGTATCTGAAGCTCCTGTAAATCATCGGCAGCGCCAGTATGGAAAGAGCAAATATGGGCCCAGGCGTTTTTTGACGGGATTGCTCGATATTCTTGCGTTACGCTTCACGGTTTCCTTCATGGAAAAGCCGCTGCATATATTTGGCGGCATCGCATTGATGTTTTTAATCCTGGGGGGCGGGATCGAAGCCTATGTTCTAATCCAGAAACTTCATGGAAATCCGTTTCAGCAACATATTGCCGCACTTGCCATTGGTATACTTTTCCTGACAGTAGGCGTCCAGGTGCTATCCATAGGCTTGATTGGGGTGATGCTGGTTGCGCTAAACAGCACTAAAAGCGCCCGTCTTTTACAGACTATCGACGGCAACAATTCCAGTTCACATGATCCCGGATGAGCAGCGGCCCGTAGATATTGGCCATAATATTGTTTCTGAAAAGAAGAGTTCTTCAGGATCGGCTGACTGTCTAGTTTGCTTCTTTGGCACTTACGAGCGGAATCGGGTCACCCGCATCGAGGTTCTTCTACAAGGTCTGCGGGCTCATGGTTACGGCGTCTATGAATGTAACGAGCCTTTGGGAATTCCCCATGAAGTCAAGGTAAGTTTACTGAAAAAGCCTTGGCGTGCCTTTACCTTGATTTTGCATATATGCCGGGCATGGGCCAAGCTATGGCGCAAATCAAAAAACCTCCAAAAGCCATCTTTTGTATTGGTCCCCTACATGGGCCATTTCGACGTTATTTTGGCAAAACTTCGCTTCCCGGACCTGCCCATCCTGCTCGATCACATGATTTTCGCAGAGGACACCGCGCACGATAGACGCGCTTCCAAGATTATCGCCTACGCGTTGCGTTACCTCGACAGGATGGCATTGCGACTGGCCGATGTCATCATTTTGGATACGCTTGAGCATGAAGAACTTGTGCCGCCTGGGTTGCGCAGCCGCAGCGTGGTTGTACCCATAGGTGCTCCCGAACTGTGGCTATCGTCGGATCAATCACACATATTGAAGGCTGATGGAGATTCACTGCATATCATTTTCTTCGGCCTTTTTACGCCACTACAAGGTATTGAGACGATTGCCCGATCGTTTCTGATATTGAAAGAGCGCGGGCTCCAATTCAGCGTGATGATGGTTGGGCGCGGCCAGGACTATTTAAAGGCCAAGCAATTACTTGGCGAACTTGAAGAAATCGCATGGACAGATTGGCTGGAAGAAGCCGAGCTTCTGGCGTGCGTGAGGATGCACCACGTATGCTTGGGCATTTTTGGATCAAACGCCAAAAGCCAGCGAGTTGTTCCCCAAAAGCTTTTTCTTGGTGCCTCCGCTGGTTGCGTGGTCGTAACTTCGGACACGCCGCCACAGAGGAGGATGTTTCAGGACCATGCTTACTATGTTCAGCCGGGGGATGCCAAGGGACTTGCTGAGACCTTGGCCAGTCTGGCCCGCAACCCCAAACAATTAAGCAAGCATCGCCTTGCAACACAGGCTTTTGCGAAGGAGTCATTTCATCCCGCAGAGGTAACCATGAATTTGCATGAGAGACTTCAGCGTTTTTATGTTCATTCTTAAATCCAGGGTTCAATGCGTTGAATCGCCCTGACCGTGGCCCAGTCTCCATTCAGAAAAGGCCGTATGGTATTCTCGAAATCCTCACCTCAGCGCCAATTTGCATGCCATGGCAACCTTGCCCGAACTCGCTCAAGCCCAACACTCCGGTGATCCTGTAACCAAGCCGTTGCGTTATTACGAGATTTACGAGCAGGCATTGCTTGAAGAAAGGTTGTCCCCAAAATCGATTTTGGAGATCGGTGTATACCAAGGTGAAAGCACAAAACTCCTCGCTAGGCGCTTCCCCTCCGCGCATATTGTGGCCGTAGACTTGAGGCCGAGAAACATCGACTTCTCCAATTACGAAAATGTTCACTATCTTCAGTGCGATCAAACGGATAGAACCCAGCTTGAATCCATGTGCAAAGAGCATTTCCCGAGCGGCGTGGATCTTGTGATCGACGACGCCTCTCATATCGGATACTTTTCCAAGCTTACCTTCGACTACGTCTTTCCATTCGTAAATAGCGGTGGCCTCTATATTGTTGAGGATTGGGGAACTGGATATTGGGAAACCTGGATTGATGGTGGCCGTTTCGCATGCAGTGAAGCCCCATCAGCAGCCAAGCGAATCCCCAAGGCAATGCGTAGTCATAATCTTGGTATGGTTGGGTTCGTCAAGTCATTGGTCGATTACACCGCGATAGGCGATATTGAAGACGACAGGGCTGTTGTGCACGGCTGGGCATCACGATTGATATTATCTGCCGGCCGGATTCAGTATCTGCGCAGTTGCGTTGAGAAGACGCCACGACTCAAATATCGACTCACCAAGTACTTCAATAAAAATTCATGCGCGCAGGCATCCGAAGTTCCACGGCCAAGTACAGAATTGCCACGCCTAAAATCGCTCAAATTCTTTAGGGGTATTTGCGTGGCCTGCAAGGAGTAACACGCGAGCAGGTCCGTGTCGTCCCTGCCGGTTAGTCCAACTCTCATCGAATTCAGTTTCGAAGCAACATACTCCTGGAAGTATCCGTTCGGTCGTTCATTTCACAATGGGTTGGACAGTATTTTGCACACCGTTTCAGCGATATCCTCATTTGGAACGATGATGAGATTCGGGTTAGGGGCAATCCCTTCGCCACCCACGGGAGATGCGACGACCTTTGCCCCCGCATCCAGCATCTGGAGAACTTTTATCTTCACACCCGCGCCCAATAATAAGGGGGCGACACAGACCGAAGACGCTCGAAACGCTGGATAAGGATCGTCCACTGCACCCACAACTCGGACACCTGGAATCAAACGTCCCAGTAACCGCATGGTCAAGCGGGGTAATAGCCCGATAACCCAAAATTGGACATTTTTGTGACACCGCCGAATTCTTGGATAAGTAAAGAGCAGAAAATGAACAATTGACCAGTGGTTCTCCGGTCGCTTCATTTTTCCAAAGAACACCAAGTTCTTTCGCCCAGCGAACTCACCTAAAATCTGTGAAACGGGTACTGCGTTACTCACCTGTGCAACCCTAATCTGCGAGGGTGGCTGAAGAACAATTTGCCCGCGAAATCCCATTTCCCGTAAAAGGTCCTCATCCTTCTGAGACAGTACAAAACACCGCCTTACAAAGGTTAATAGGTTCTGCTCAACCTTTCGCACCAAAGGACTCAGAACGCCAAGTAGCCTACGGCGTCCAATATTCTGGGCAACCACGTCATGAGCAAAATATTCAATAGGCAGCCCATGAAGATGGGGGGCAAAGCCCAGCGCCGGTGGAAAATCGAGCCAGACTTCATCAATCTCATTTCGCAAGATGATTTCGCGAGCCGCCTTGATGTTCCTATGGCTCACACACGCAAACAGCCAAGGAGCACACAGCGATCCCAAGGCACACCCACGCAAAATACCCAAGCCAGTCTGGCTCCGTGTTTGGGTTAGCGTAAGATAAGATCGGCAAAGGGATACCACGTCTGGATTCGCTACCTGACTCTTCGGAGCCAGGCACAATACATATACAGCTTTGCCTGACGAGTGCAAAGTTCTTAAATTGTCTTCACAGATTGCCTCGCCTGCGCCAACAACCCCCTTACCACCCGGATGAAATGCAGTTATGAAAAGGATGCCGGGATTACTCATGCGGGTTATGTATGTCTTCGTTACTTCTAAGCTGAACCAGTTCGCTTGAGTTTTGCATAGGCCACAATGCTCCTGTGACGGCGTATCAAGCGCAAGCCATAGAAGAGCAATTGCAAACTTGCAAATCGCTCCGTCTCTAGTTGGACACGAAAAAAATCGGCCAATGTAGCCGGAATATCCGAACCAGAAACACCTTCAGTAGAGTAATGCCCTGCGTGAAAATCTGCTGCAGCAATCTTGATGTCCGGTGACTGGCAGACACGTTTCAGAAAATAATGATCGGCTGCGATTGGAAAGCGACCACAGTATTCACCAAACTCCAGATGAAGACTCTTCTTAATTAAAGTTCCCACTGAGTGATGCGAAACAAATGCGGACTGCCCACGCCACCATGGCTTTCCGCGAAGCGGACGTACTACTCCCGCGTTAGAGTCGACACAAGCAGTTATGATATCCGCTGATGTTTGCGAAGCGACTCGCCGGTATTCCGAAATCGAATTCGGATAGAGACGGTCATCGGCACCACACACAAGATAATATTGCCCGCTTGCCAGTCTGACCGCCTTGTTCATAGCGTCATAGATGCCGCAGTCAGGCTCTGAAATCCAGGTGCTTACAACATCCCCACCGGATTTTACCATCTCGACAGTGCCATCTGTTGATGCCCCATCGACAACCACCCACTCAAAATCCTGATCGGTCTGCGCACGCAAACTTTCGATCAGCCCAAGCAAAACCGGGGCAGCGTTATATGTGACCGTAATTATAGAAATACTTGAATTCACTAAACAGCACCCTGTGACCGTATAACTTCCTTATAAACTTGAAAGTACTGCGCACCGCCGCCACAGGCGACCACAGTTGCCAAGCATGTTCCCTATAAGAACTCCTCAAGTGATTGCCTCTTAAATATTTCGAGTCTTCCTCCGTGAGTTGCGTTAATAATCGATCTACCATCGGCTTCATAAATATTCTTGGCCATAAGATAGGAAACTTCACTCTGGAAAAGATCAGGTAATTGCCATTTAACCCCACCGGCGAAATAGTTTGGATCAAAATGACTATCGTCTTTTTCAGCTGATATGACGGTTTTATTCGCTGGTCCCTTTACCGCAAAATTATGATCGCAACCAACTAGGGCAACGGACTTGAATCCCATGTGAAAAGCTAGCTGTAGTGCAACAAAAGTCACCGTATAGCCTTGATAAATACTGATAGAGCAGTCCCGAGCAAATTTGTTGTTACTCGAAGAATGTAAAAAGATGGTGTTTGGTCGGCTTTTCACATACTTCAATGCATAGGTGTCAAGAAACAATGGAATATTGGTGTTCTCAAAGTATTGAGCGTTTTGCTCAATTACAAATGGATTGACCGCAACAATAAAGGAAGGGCGAAAGTTGGTTTTGTCAAACAGCAAGTTGATCTTGTTCAGGCCGAAGGTGAATACACCAGAAGACTGAATCAGTTCGAAATCAGTTCTTAATAAACTGGGGCCATTACAAAGAATGACAGCTTTTTGCCCCGCATATTCATCTTTGCGACGATGCAACTTCGACCGTGAGCGCCATGATTCAGGCTGAATGTCCCACTTAAACCGATTGATTATTTCGTAAGCTGCAGTCAGGTAAGGGTTTAACGTTGGGCGGCTGGTTAGGCTTGGGTCTTCAATATCAGTCTGGCTCATTCATATAAACCATTTAGGCACAAGAAAATTCACAAGATGGCACGCTTTATCAGGAAGACTTCACTGGGAGAATATGTTCAAAATTACAGGGTGTCTAGCTTCTGATGAAAATGCAGTAAGCCCGTAGAAGATCCCCAATTAAATATGCGCACGTTGTGGTGCCTCATTAATTGCGCTTCAAGATTATATAAATTGCCCAAATAGCTGCCATGACCGATGGTAATGCAGCCACCCCACCCTCGAATCTCCGGAAGTCGATCCCTGGCATGCTTCGGTGGGAGTGGATGGCTGAGTACCATGCATAAAACCCAGCGTAGGCGATGAGCATGCTTGCCGGTAGCGCCAGCGATCCCATCAATGGGAAAAGCAGGAACATGCCCACGATCCAGACCAGCCCCGTCACCCCGTTCGCCACATGCGCAATGGCTTTATTGCTGGTCAGCAGAAGCTGGATGTGCATGGCGCCGTAGCGCTCCGCAAAGACTGCGAGCATCAGCACCAGCCAAAACAGTTTGTCCGGAAACTGTGTCTGGCTGCCGATCAGCACAAGCAGTTGCCTAGCTCCCAAATCAACCATTATCGCGCCGGCAACAAAGATCCACAGGCTGGCCCGCATGGCACCCGCTGCCGCAGCATAGAGCTGTGCGGTTCGACCGCCGGCGCGCAGGCGGTTGAGTTCAGGAATTCGGGTGTAGTAGGGAACCTGCGAGAACTGGCTGATGATTTGCATGACACGCAAGGCAAGCTGCACGCTGGCAGCCTGGGCTGCGGCAAGCAAGTTGGCCATGGCCACAGACATGCCCTGCGATACGCCCAGGCTCATGATTGCGCCGATGGCGGTGCGCCAGGCGGCAGGCCACATCGACTGCAACACCTGCCGATTGAGTCCGCTTTGCCCCGCATTTACGAAACGTCCTTCCGATACTTGAAAGGCCAGTATGCGATTGACCAGAAGCTGCACCCAAAGACCGGCCTGCGCGACCAGCACGAGCCCCAGTAGCCCTGTATCCAGCACCACGGCCATTGACTGGGCAAACAGGCTGATTCCGCTGATTACAGCCTCCCAGCGCTTCTGCAACTCGATCCGGTTTGCGCCAATCAGGAAAGATGCATACGCGTTGCCATAGATCGTGGCTGTCGTAGTCAGGGCGACAGCGCCCCAGGCAATCCAGGCAGTTTGCGATTGGGCGATACGGCCGATCGGCAACATGGCCGCCCAAGTGCCGAATATTGCTAGTAGAAACAAGGTTGCCAGGGCGATCCGCCGATACAGCCAGAGCATGGTCGCCGTTGCAGATGCAATGGCAGCCCAGTTGGGGTTTGCCGTTGCATCGGCATCGTCTGCCTGCTGAAGCGCCGCTGGGCTTTGCAACTTAACGAGCGAGTGCCCGGCAAAGCCGTAGGCGATCTCACGCGAAAAGGTTGGCCCAAATCCGAAATCTGCGACGGTCTGGAAACCGGCAATCGCAGAAAACAGCAGCCAGACTGAGACTTCCGCATCGGTAAAATCGGCAAGCACCAAGGGCAGCAGCAGCGCAAAACCGCCCAAGCGCACTCCAAGGGCTAGCCAGGTCATCATCGCGGGAGAGCGCGATATTTTTTTCATTGCCTGCCCTTCAAACCAAAATCACAACGGAAAGGCTCTGCTTTCACATATCCAGGGATTTTGGCGGTTTGCGAGCAGTACGTGAGGAAATATCGGCAGTAGAAAACTCATCCAGTCTCTCGCTATTGGTATTCATTGCCGTAAAACCACCGAGCTTCTGGTGGCACGTCTTGTATTTCCGAAAAAAACTCATGATCGCACGTACCATTCTGGCAGGAGAAAACGTCACCAACGCATCCGCCACTGCAAGGCATTCCACAACCATAGGAGCCATCCGATGGGGATGAACAAGATGGTCGTTTTCAAATCTTTCGCGACTACGTGGGGTTGGCGGTAACTCTCTG
>JBGSTO010000043.1:0-19413 GCA_041736465.1 Anaerolineales bacterium
CTTGAACAATGCCCGCCCGCCTTCCTCTCCTGCCAGTTGGGTGAGATCAGCGAACACATCCCTGTCGAACAGCACCGGGTTGGCGCGCTCTCCCTGCACCAGCGGGGCAATGATCGCTGCCAGGCTGGTGCTGTGCGCCTCGCACAGGGCGCGCAGCAGGTTGGGCGGCGTCTGCGGTTGGTCCACCAGCAGCATGATGGCGGCGCCGCAGCCGGGAGGCAGCGCTAGCGTCCCAACACGCACAGAAGTCCCCTGGCCCTGCTCCCAATCCGGGTTGTGCACCACCTTCAACCTCCTCTCTAACAGGAGAAGATCTTGCAGAGCGGCTTCTACCTGGGCAGCATGTGCGCCGGTCACCACCAGCACCGGATCCAAACCGGCGTCCAGCGCAGTGCGGGCGATATGCCGCACCATCGCTTCGCCATGCCACTCCAGAAGCTGCTTGGGAGATTTGAAGCGCTGCGCCGCCCCGGCAGCCAGGATGACGCCCGCTACCCGCTCCATCACAGCGAACACCCCCGGGCGATCATGCCGTGATGCTCGATCGTGCGCCTCCTCCTTGCCTGGCGCCAGGCTGGCAATCACCACCGCCTCGTATTCCGGCAGCAGGCGCTCTGCCAGCAGGCGAGACTGCGCCTGAAGCGGGGCCGTATCTGCCTGGTTTAACAAAACCACCCGCCGCGCCCGTGCGGGTATGCCTTTCATACCGCCCTGAGGATGGAGCAGCACCTTCGCTAGTGCGGCAGACGTCACCCGCTCCCCGGGCGCCAGCCCAGACAGGGCTGCAAAACGCTCGGGGCGGTGAACGGTGGCACCATCCAGGGGCTTATCCAGGCCCGACATACCGGCGGTCACCACCACCAGGTCGGCAAAATCCGGGATAACGGGCTCATATTCTGCCGGGGCTTTCAGCGGTAAGCGGCGGGAGCCATCCGCTTCGATGAGCAGCGGAATCTGCAGGCGGGCGGCTTCGCGGCGCACAATCTCCAATGCCTCTTCCTGCAGCCCTCCCAGGCGATCTGGCGCGACCGCCGGGCTGGTAAACAGCAGCACTTCCTGAGGTACTTCTTCGAGGGACCAGCCGTCTGCGGCATCCCAGATGATATGCCTTCCGGCAAGCTGCGCCTGTTCCGCTGCCAGGTGGGTGGTGGTCGTCAGAAAGACCGGTTTGGGAAGCTGGCGCGCCAAGGTGAACATGGCGCTGCTTTTACCACCCGCGCCAACCAGAGCCAGGCAGGTGGTCTTCGCCACCCGCAAGGCACGCACCAGGTTCAGCTCGGCCTTGTGGGCCAGCATTTCAGCTCCACAGCTGCTTGCGCAGCTCGGGGCGAGAAAGGATCGCCTCCAGCACACCCCCTCCGATTGCCAGTGACTTATCGGAAACCAGTCTGGCGTAAGCCGGATCACAGCGCGGGTCGAGGTCCCCGAATTTCATCCCAGCCTGCACCGGAGAACCATCCCGCAGCAGGCCACGCAGCACGCCTGGGAAAGCTGCGATATAAGACAGCACTGCGGAGCCATCCGCGGGTTGAAGCTCGGCAATCACCTGCCCGGTCTGGAGCACATCCCCGATTCCGGCATGCACCCGCAGCGTGCCATCCTGCGGCGCTCGCAGGACGCGATCGGCATCATGCTCGCCCACCCCCTCCGGGATGCCGGTGTCTGCCTGCGCACTGCCCTGCCACAGCACCCGCCCCAGGTAGTGCCCGCGATTGGTTTCCACCACCGCATGGCAGTTTTCACCCGCAGTAAAGCCGGGGCCTAATCCGATCAACAAGGGCACGGGCGTCGGGTCTAATGCCGCCGGGATTTTCTGCATGCGCCCATCCACCACCACGGTTGGGTGCAAGGCTTTCACTGCCGCCCCCTGTGGATCCACCAGTACAGGGATAGCGCCTTTTGCCAGCAATTGCAAGATGCGCAGCGTGTCGGTGGGATCGTTCACCCGCCGCGCTGACACACCCTCCACGCTGCACTCCCCATCGTAAATAGCCTCCGAGAAACTTACCAGGCGGCGGACTGCCAGCGGCTCGGGCAGCTCGCACATCACCACGCGCAAGCCGGTGCGCCGCAGCCGCAGCGCCACCCCGCTGGCAAGATCTCCTGCACCGCGTATCAAGACCAGACTCATACGGTTTTACCTCTTTTGATCTGTCATCCTGAACGCAGCGAAGGATCTAGATCCTTCACTGCGTTCAGGATGACGCCTATTCGCGTGATCTGCAAAGTGCGAGGAGCTTGACCCGTTAGGTTTACACCTCAGCGGCTTGCTGATCTCAAGCCTGGCGCGGCAGCGCGTTCAAGGTACCGAGGCCGCGCAGCACCCGCTCCGGCGTCAGCGGGAAGTCAAAGAACCACACCCCGGTAGCATTCTTGACCGCGGCGATCACCGCCGGCGCCACCGGCAAGAAAGGCATCTCTGCCATGCCGCGCGCCCCCCATGGACCGATCGGATCAGGGTATTCCAGGATCACCGCCTGCACTCGCTCGGGGACGTCCAACACCGTGGGGATCAGGTAAGTCGAGAGATGCTGGGTTTGAACGTAGCCCCCTTGCTGGACGAAATTTTCCAGTACGGCGTACCCCGCCGCCTGCACGACGGCGCCCTCGATTTGTCCAAGCACCTGCTGCGGATTCAAAGCCTTGCCGACGTCATCGGCAGAGATCAGGTTGAGAATTTTCACATGCCCAGTTTCCAGATCGACCTCCACTTCTGCAACCTGGGCTACATAGCCATAGGCGAAGTTGGGGTCGGATTTGCCCGTCTGGGGGTCGAAAGGCGTGGTGCGCGGCGGGCGATACTGGTACGTGGCTTTGGCGGGGCGATCCTCGGCGTGCCAGCGTTCCAATGCCTGCTCGCAGGCGCCTTTGATAGCGTTGCCCGCCATAAACGTCATGCGCGAGGCCGATACGCTGCCAGAGTTGAGCGTATGGGCGGTGTCGGAAACCACCAGCTCGATGCGTTCCAGCGGCAGCCCCAGCGCCTCCGCCGCCATTTGGGCAAACACGGTGTGCGAGCCCTGCCCCACTTCTGCGCCCGCATGGCGCAGCACGGCACGCTCGATGGCGACATCTCCGTACAGCTCGACGATCGCCCAGCAATTTTCCGGCGCGCCGAACGAAAAGCCCACATTTTTGTAGGCACAGGCGAAGCCTGTGCCGCGCCGCTTATGACTCTCCGCCGGCTGGGTAAGCTCGCTGCGCTGCCATCCACCAGCGCCATGCTGCCAGCCGCCCTCCTGGGCTGCTTTTTCCACCACCTGGGGAAGGCTGACGCCCTTCGGCAGCGGAGTCCCAACCGAGAGCAGCGCACCCTCCCGCAGCACATTGCGCATGCGCATTTCAACCGCATCCATACCCAGCGCCTCCGCCAGGCGGTTCACCTGCATCTCGGCTGCAAACGCCCCCTGTGGGCCGCCAAAGCCGCGGAAAGCACCGTTGGGCAAATTATTGGTATAAACCGCGTAGGAATCCACCTTGACATTGGGGATTTCATAAGGCCCGGTGCACATCAGGGTGGCATTGCCCAGCACCTTGGTAGATGTGTAGGCATACGCGCCCCCATCGGCGATCACCTCGACTTCTGCGGCAGTAATCTTTCCCTGGCGGGTGGCTCCCCAGCGCGTCCGAATAATGTAGGGGTGGCGTTTATGGTGCCCAATGATCGACTCTTCCCGGCTCCAGATGATCTTTACCGGGCGCAGGATGCCGCGCTGCTGCAAACGCCAGGCTGCCAGCGCCAGGACGATCTGCACCGACATATCCTCCCGGCCCCCAAAAGCGCCCCCGATTGCCGGGTAGATGACGCGCACCTGCTCCAGGGGCAGACCCAGCGCATGGGCGATTTGTTCCTGGTCTTCGTGCGTCCATTGACCCGCCACCTGCACGGTGACCCGCCCTTCATCGTCGATATAACTGATACCCGCTTCCGGCTGCAGGTAGGCATGCTCCTGAGCCGGTGTGCGGTACTCTCCCTCTACAATCACATCCGCCGAGGCAAACGCTTTCTCCACCTCTCCCTTGCGGATGCGGTAGTGGCAGAACACATTCGATCCGTGGTCCGGGTGAAGCTGCACGCCGCCATCCTGCATGGACTGGAGCGGGTCGGTAACCACTGCCAGATCCTCATATTCCACCTGGATCAGGTCGCGCCCCCGGGAGGCGATGGCCTCGCTCTCGGCGACCACCAGCGCCACCTGATCGCCGACAAAGCGCACCCGGTCGGCATACGGCTTATTCGAGCCCGGTCCGCACAACACCGGCTGGTCTGGCATGATCAGCCCGTACTCGTTCACCGGCACGTCTTTGGCGGTAAAAACCGCCACCACGCCTTCCAGGGCTTCTGCTTCTGAGGTATCGATACTGCGGATCAAGGCATGCGGGCGATTGGCGAACAAGATCTTCAAATGCAGCTGCCCGGGCATATCGATATCGCCGGGATAGCGCGCTTCTCCGGTCACCTTGCCCACGGCATCGACCCGCCGTGTAGTTTTTCCTAAGGTTTGCATCTGGTCAGCTCCGGATTTTCTAATGATGTCCCGATGAAAAACACTCACCAGTACCATTATACACTCGACACGTGCGCCAGCCGCGCACACAGCGGCTTTATTCGCGCTGCATATCCTTGGGCGCTGGCGCACGATTAACCAGCCACACACCGGCTAAGATCGTCGCCCCGCCAAGCAGCGAGGCCAGTCCAACTGGCTCGGATAGAATTGCCGCCGATACCACCACCGTCACCAGCGGCTCCAAATAGATGAACGCTCCTGCCTGCGAGGCAGGCAGCACCTGCAGTGCACTGTACCAGCCGATATATGCCAGACCGGAGCAAGCGATGCCCAGGAACAATATCCCCGTCCAACCATCACCCTGCAGCAGCGCAATCTCGCCAAAGCCCGGCCCGGCAATCAGGAAAATCGTGCTCAGCAGCCAGCCGCTGGTCATGACGTAAAACATCATCTGGATCGCTGGAAAGCGCTGCAGGCCGCGGCGCGATAACGCCGAGAACACCGCCCAATTCGGCGCGCTGAGCAGGATCAAGAAATCACCCGGCCTGCCGAAGCGACCTTGTAGAAGCTGGGCAAGATTACCCTGGGTGACCACCGCCAGCACACCGCTGGCTGCCAACGCGATGCCGAATATTTGCCCGGCTGCCAGCCGCTCTTTCAACACCAGCCATCCCAATATCGCCATAAATATTGGCGTGCTGGCAACGATCCAGGCCGTGGTAGATGCCTGGGAAGTTTCCAGACCGGTAGCCTGCAGCCCCTGGTGAAGGGTGATCCCAATAAGACCCAGCAAACCGAAGTATGCCAGGTCTTTGCGGCGCGGCCAGGCAAGCTGACCTCCCATCCAGGCAGCCAGCCCTAAGATGAGCACGCCGATACCGAAGCGCAGCCAGATAACAGTGACCGGCGAAATCTGGCGCAGCGCCACCTTGGTGGCGATGAATGAGCCCCCCCATGCCACCACGGCCAGGATGACGCCAAGGTAGGCAGAGAAAGTTGGCGTCTTCATTGCCCTGCTTCCATACCGTGGAAAAAGATCGCTACGAGCACCTCACTCATGTGCTCAGGCGAAAGCTGCGCCGCGCTGCCAGTGGAAAAGTACGGGTAGAGAATTCCCAGCAGCACCCAGGCTGCCACCTGGACGTCCAACCGGCGCAGCTCGCCCTGCTGCATGCCCTGCTCCAGCATCAGGCGGATTTTGCTCAGAAAATGCTCGTCATAAGATTGGAGCAGGCGCTGGCGCGCGTCGGGGCTCAGATGGGCCGCTTCCTGGCTGGCGAGGTGGATTAAAGCCCGCTGCTCAGCCGGTTGGCTGAGCAGCGCCTCGATGAACTTTGCAATGCGAGTACGGGTGTCCCAGGCAGACCTTAACAGCCCATCCAGGAGCGGCTGCATGGCGTCCAGGTATTCTTCCAGAACACTCAGGAACAGCGCTTCTTTATCGGTGAAATGATAGTACAGGGCCGGCTTGGTCACGCCCACGGCTTCGGCAATCTGCCGCATCGCCAAACCGTGGTAGCCGTGCAGGATGAACAGGCGCCGGGCTGCATTCAAGATGAGTTGGCGCAGATCTCCCGAAGAGGCATGCGAATCGGGGGATGCAGTCTGCCGCGAGCGCTTCATCCATGCACTTCACAGGATAGCCTGGATTACAGCCCGGGGAACAAGGGCCGCATCCAAGGCATACCCAACAGCACCACCACCACCGCCAGGCCCAGCCAGATGGCTGCACGCTGGAATTTGGCTTTCGAACCCGCCGCCCGTTTGGGCAGCATGGTGCCCAGGTGGGCAAACACAACTGCCAGCAGCATGAAAAAGGTATGTTCCACGGCGAAGAAACGTACGCCAGCCACCCCCATGGCGGCGCCGAAATCACCCAGCGCCCCACGGGTGATCGGACTGAGCAAGAAATACAGGATCAGCCCCACCAGGAGCTGGGTATCGATGGCGGAAGCAAAGAACACACCCACTTTGCGGTCGGTATCCGACCACTCTTTATTGCCCAGCAAACCCGAAAACGAGCGGTAAAGCGCCAGGATGCCGAGAATCAGCACCACCCAGCGAACTACATTATGAACTGCCAGTACGATTGGATAAGCCATAGCTGCCCCTTAGATGCTCCTATTTGAGATGACTTACGATGTTCCTGCCGCCGCCCGCGTTGGGCGAACTTCAGGTGAACGGTAGAGATCGAAATAGATCAAGAAACCAATAGCGACGTATGCCAGGGTTTTGGGAATCATCAGCATACCTAACAGCGGATTCTGCTGCACCCACAGGATCACCGGTATGTAGCAGGCATATGATACCAGAATCATCGCTCCGATACGCAGGAAGGTCTGGTCGCGGTTTCGAGCCGCATCCCGCAAGATCAAATACGCCACACCCAGACCTTGCAGCACGAGCGGCAGGTTGCGGATCGTTGACCACGGCTGTGGCGGCACCACGCTGTTCCAGGCGTTGATTGCCGGGATCATCAGCGCCAGGCGCACGAAGCCTGCCGCCAACAGAAGATAAGCAAAGCCCCCATAAGCTTGCTTGAACCTCACCCGCCACGCCTCGAGCACCAGCATGTAGAAAAAGGTGACTGTGATTGCGGTGGAAAGTGCGCCCACTCCCACCAGGCTCACGCTCTGCCCCACCACCTGCACCTGAGTTTCCAGCCCACCCAGGGCATACGCCAGCACGCGAAAGCCGACATGACCGCTGTCCCCCAGCGCCAGTAAGCCGAAAGCCCAGGCTGCCAGCTTTGCCAGCCGCTGGTTTTCCTGCGGCAGCTCCGGCATGCGCTGGAACATTTTGATGACCAACCCCCATATCACGATCAAATAGGCAATATTGAAGGTGATTTCCATCCACATTTGAGCGGATGCCGGCATAATGCCTCCTTTATGGAGATTTTCTCGAACTTACCGACCGGTAAGAAGTTTATCAGCCAAGATCACGCCTGTCAAGCGCCGAGATTTATGTTAAGATTCACCCATCACAAATCAACCAGATCGAGTGGTCTGCCGCTCGAGATCAGATTATTAAAAAATACACCTTGTCCATAAATCGAGAAAACCATGTACGATATTTCCGACGCAGATATCTTGCCTCTCTCCCTTGAGCACAGCTTCTGGACCTGGTCTGCCCAGGGCAGCGTGCATCCGGTCCCCGTCACCCGCGCCGAAGGCGTGTACTTCTGGGATGCTGCCGGTAAGCGCTACCTGGACTTCAACTCCATGGTGATGTGCGTGAACATCGGGCACGGCGATCCGCGTGTGATTCAGGCCATCGTCGATCAAGCCCGGGAGCTGCCGTTTGCCGGTCCGCCGATGGCAACCCGCCCGCGCGCCGCACTGGGTAAGCTGCTGGCAGAAATCACACCCGGCAATCTGAATAAATTCCTGTTTACATTGGGCGGGGCAGACGCCAACGAAAATGCCATCAAACTGGCGCGTGCCTACACCGGCAAGCACAAGATACTGACCCGCTATCGCTCGTATCACGGCGCCTCCGCCGGCGCGATGGCTGCCACCGGCGACCCGCGCCGCTTCGCCTGGGAACCCAACCTCATGCCCGGCGTGGTTCACTTCCTCGATCCCTACCGCTACCGCTCGACCTTTCACCGCACCCAGCCCGACCTGCCCGAAGCCGAGTTCGCCCAGGATTACCTCGACCACCTGGAGGAGATCATCCTGTACGAGGGGCCGCAAACCATCGCCGCGGTGCTCATGGAAACCGTGACCGGCACCAACGGTGTGATCATCCCACCGGAAGGCTACCTGCAGGGCGTGCGCCAGATCTGCGACCACCACGGCATCCTGTTGATTGCCGACGAGGTGATGAGCGGTTTTGGGCGCACGGGGCGCTGGTTTGCCGTCGATCACTGGAATGTGGTTCCAGACATGATCACCATGGCAAAGGGGCTGACCTCCGGCTATGCCCCGCTGGGAGCCGTGGCAATGCGCCCGGAGATCGCCGCAGCCTTCAACCAGCGCGCCTACCAGAGCGGGCTTACCTACAACGCGCACCCCATCTCGCTGGCAGCCGCCATCGCCAATATCAACGTCATCCAGCAGGATGGCCTGGTGGAGCGAGCGGCGGCTATGGGACCGGTATTGCACCGCATGCTCAACGACCTTGGCGAGCAGCACCCTTCGGTGGGAGAAGTGCGTTCGATCGGCCTTTTTGGCGTCATCGAGCTGGTGAAAGACCGCCGTACGCGCGAGCCCATTACGCCTTTCAATACCTCCAGCCCGGCGATGAACGCCCTGCGGCAGTACCTGCTGGATAACGGCGTCTACCTGTACACGCACTGGCACACCATTCTAATCATCCCACCTTTGATCATCACCGAAGCCCAGCTGGCGGAAGGCTTTGCGCTGATCGACCGTGCGCTGGAGATCACCGACCGCGCCGCCGGCGGTTGACCGCGGCAATGAGTGCAAAAACGGCTGCGCAGCCGCCGCTGCCAGAAGCCTTCCTGCAGCGCATGCAGCGCCTGCTGGCAGGCGAATTTGATGACTTCTTGAGCAGCTACGACCTGCCCGCCTGGAGCGGTCTGCGCGCCAACACCCTGAAAGTGAGCCTAGAGCGGCTGCAAACGCTGCTGCCTTATGCGCTCCAGCCGGTGCCCTGGTGTGCAGAGGGGTTTTCTCTCTCGTCCGGTGGGCAAGAAACACCGCTGCCGGCGCCCGGCAAGCACCCCTTCCACGCCGCCGGGCTGTACTACCTCCATGATCCCTCTGCCATGGCAGTGGTGGAGGTGCTCGATCCTCAGCCGGGCGAGCGCATCCTGGATCTGGCTGCTGCCCCGGGAGGCAAGAGCACACACATCGCCGCCCGCTTGCAGCAGCGCGGACTGCTGGTATGCAACGAGATTCACCCCTCCCGCATCTGGGAGCTGGCTCAGAACCTGGAGCGCTGGGGGGCGCACAATGCCATTGTCTGCAACGAAACACCCGAGCGCCTGGCGTCTCACTTCCCAGGCTTTTTTGACCGCGTCCTGGTCGATGCGCCTTGTTCAGGAGAAGGGCTGTTTCGCAAGACGCCCGCCAGCCGCAAAGAGTGGTCGCTGGCTGTGGTGCAGAGCTGCGCGTTGCGCCAATCAGCCATCCTGGATCAAGCCGCCAGGTTGGTGCGGCCGGGCGGCAGGCTGGCTTACTCTACCTGCACCTTCTCGCCCGAAGAAAATGAAGGCGTGATCGCCGCTTTCCTGCAGCGGCATCCTGGCTTCCAGCTTGCCCAGATTGCCGTGGCGCCGGGTCTTTCCCCTGGCAGACCGGAGTGGCTTTCACCCTCCGCTGCCGCACACCCGCCGGGCATGGCCAGCAAGCTCGAAGCGCGCTCACTCGCCCGCATCTGGCCGCACCTCAGCTGTGCAGAAGGGCATTTCATCGCTTTACTGCAGCGCATGGATGGTACACAGCCAAGCCTGAAAACCAGCATCTTTCCCCGCTCGCTGCCGGGCGAATCCGGTAAAGCCTGGCAGCGCTTTGCCTACGAAAACCTGCGTTACGAGCTGGATGCCGGTCGAGTCGCCCAGGTTGGCTCTTACCTGTATGCACTACCAGAAGATACCCCCGCCTTTGGCAGTCTAAAACTCATCCACCCCGGGTGGTGGTTGGGCAGGCTGGCGCACTCAGCCCGCTCAGGCCTCCCCCGCGTGGAGCCCTCTCACGCCCTGGCGCTGGGCCTGCAGCCAGCCGGCTGCCAGCGCAGCCTGCCGGTTGATTACCCTCAGGCGCAGCGCTATCTTCAAGGAGAAATGCTGGCAGTTCAGCCGGGCGAGGAAGGCTGGCTGCTGGTGAATTTCAATGGCTACACACTGGGTTGGGGGAAATGCACTTCAGGCAGGGTGAACAACCATTACCCGCGCGGCTTGCGCACACCTGCTGTCTAACGTTCGGTATCTTTCCTCAGCTGCTCCAGGCTGGCACGTACCCGGTTGTACTCTGCCAGCAGCAGGCGAAACTGCTCTTGCACATCTGGCGCCCCACTTTGCCGGGCTTGCCTGCCGATCCCGGCGCATAATTCTGACAGGTTTCTGGCGCCCAAATTCTCGCTGCTCGCTCTCAGCTCTGCTGCCGCCTGCTGCAAAGCGGCTGCTTCCTGGCTGTCGATCGCTTGCCGCATCCGCACCAGCAGCCGGGCTGCATTGGCGGTGAACAAGTCCACCAACTGCGCCAGCAGCGGCGCCATCTCACCGCTAGCCATGCTGGAAAACTGGCTGAGAAAAGCAAGATCGATCGCAGGCTGCTCTCCTTGCTTGACGCGCTCGCCGGTAATGGCGGCGAGGCCGGGTACCGGCGCTAGAGCTGCCGCCCCAGGCAGACCGTAGGCTTCGGTCTCGGCTTGCGACAGACGCAGCGGCCTGCATTCTTCCAGGGAGCGGATCAATTCACCGGCGCGCACCGGTTTGAGCACAAAATCCTGCAAACCGCCGGCAAGCGATGCGCTTCTATCGGCGCGCAGATCCGGAGAAGCCAGCGCTAAAACGGCAGGGCGGGCGATAGGCGGCAGCAGCTGTTCAATTTTCTCCAGCACAGCCACATCATCAAAAAGAAGCTCCTCATCGATGATCAGCACATCATAGGATTGGCGGAGTAAGGCTTGCAATACACCGCCAGAATTGTCCACCTGTTCGGGCCGGTATCCCAGGCGCTCCATAAAACGCAAAGCAATTTTCTGTTCGCCCGCATCCGGGTCTGCCAGTAAGATGCGCAGTGGGTGGCGCTGCGCCATGCCAGGATCCAGCAGTGTAGACGTAACCGCTGCAGGCTGGATGCGCAGCTGCTCCGCAAGCATCCGGCTCATAGCCTCATACAATTGGTACGGCTTAGCAGGACCGGCGACCAGCACACAATATTGTACCGGCGGCTCCACCTGCTCCGAACCGGGTGGCACGATCAAGATCAGAGGCAGGCTGCGACCTGCCGCGCGCTGGCGGATCTGTTTCGATAGGCTGTACACATCCAGCTCGGGGAGTTGGTGCTCCAAAATGGCTGCGTCGAGCGTTTCGCCAGACTCAAGAGCCTGCAGCACCTGGCCTGCCGACCTGACCGGCACTGGCTTGAGCTGCCAATAGAGCAGCTGCTGCGCCAGATCGCCGCGCTGCTGTTCGCCTGCAACCGCTACCAATACCCGCTTGCCGCCCATAAGCGGCTGCGTGCTGCGCTGCCGCCGCCTGGATGGCAGCCTGGAACCAGCTTCTGCCTGCAGGGTGAAAGTAAACAGCACTCCCTTGCCCTGCTGGCGCCCCGTGCTCAGGCTCCCGCCCATTTTTTTTACCAGTAGATGGCAAATCTCAAGACCCAACCGGGTGCTTTCATTTTCCTGCGATTCCCTCAGCAGGGGATCGATGCGCGCATAAACAACCGCGGGGCTATATTCCCGCAGAACAAACTGGATCTCGTACTGCTCCAGACCTTGAGGCCGGGCTTTTACTGAAACGACGATCTCGCTGCCCTCGGCATGCTGCACGGCATAGCTCAGCAGCCTTCCCAATACCTGCCTAAGACGGATCGGGTCCGTATGGATCACTTCCGGAACGCCGGATTCGATAAAAAAGGCGACATTAGCGGTTCTGCCCGCGCCGTGGGAGGCTACCATCTCCAGGGCGTCATCCATGCAGCTTCTCAAATCCACTGCGGTCTCGGTCAGCTCCAGCTCTCCAGACTCGAGGTGGGCGTAGTCCAGCAAGTCATTTACCAGCACCAACAGCGCATCGCCGCTGTTTTGGATCATCCTGGCATATTCCTGCTGCCCTGGGCTGAGCGGAGAGTCAATCAGCAGCTCGATCATCCCCAGGATGGCGTTCAGCGGTGAGCGAATTTCCTGAGCCATGCTTTCCAGCAGGCGGTTTTTATCGATACCTGCCATTCTCTGGGCAGGCTGCTGCGCCGTGGCTGCACCGAGCGGCTTTTCTGCCAATGGATCCACTGCCCTTCTATCTAGCCGGGTTTGGTCAAACGCGCCTGTTCCCGGCAAAAAATCCGGCGCAAGATCGCAATGCTCACGGCGTAGGTCGAGTCCAGACCGTAGTAGGAAAGGCTGCCTGCGCCCAGGTTTTTCCCCTTTCCCAGGGGGGTATCGGAAGCATAGTGCAGGAGACCCAACTCAAACGGCACCCCATACAGATTCACGATTTCGTTAATGGGATGGCGTTTTGGGCGGTACATCTCATACACTGCCGAAAGGTACGGGCCGGCTTCCATCTCGATATCGGTGTACCCCTCGCGGTAAAACACCTGCATATAATGCGCATTTTGCAGGAACGTGCCCTGCACCGATACGGATTTTTGATTATCCAGCACGGTGCCATATGTCAGGTACGGCGAGACGTCCGCGGCAGTAAAACAGTTGCCGAAAAGATAGGTATTCTGGGAATGCTCGTCATGCACCACGTTGGATATCATTGCATCCCCGATGACCCCATTCAATGTGGCGGCTTTGCCCATGACATAGACACCCAGAATCGACCCGACGCTTTCCGCAACCACCGACAGGATATGGTAGGCCGCCATTCCGAGCGGGTAATCAATATTTAGCAGCAGCGCATCGCTGCGCAGCAGCTGCGCCGGACATCCGGCGAGCACTCCCTGCAGCAGCCGCGGGTCAAGGCTGTCGGAGCTAAGGCGCGCCAGATCGATCACCTGGGCTTCCACATCGAAATAATGCGCGCTGCGAAAGCGTTGGATGCCCAGCTGCTGGTCGAAAGCGTTTTGCTCTTCCACCAGACTGCGTCCCTGCTCCGTTTGCTGGAATTTCTTGAGCAAGTAATACAGGAAGTTCTCCCGGCTGGAGGGCACCTGAGAGGCTTGAATATCCTGCCATTCCTGCTGCAGCTCGGCGTTGCCCAGGCTGTCCAGGTAACCAAGCAGCTCATCGCTTTTACGCAGGGCAAAGCTTGACAGCAGGTTCACGATGCTGTGCGTATTGCTGGAGATGAAGTAAACCGGGCGGCTGCGCAGCTCCGGAAAATAGGCTTCGATATTCTCCCACCACGAGCGCGTTGCCCGGCGGTAATCGCTCAAAGAGCCGCTGAGCAGGCGCATCCCCAATGCGCATGGCGCACTGGCGATGCGGCGCATATTATCCACAAACTGCGATCCCCATACCGATTGCAGTCTCTCTAAATCCTCGAGGGATATATCCAGCGCGTCTGCCAGCTCCTGGCGAAGCGCAGCGTCATCTACCAAACGCTCTACTTGCCGGGCGATGGGCGTCAGCTGCAGCAGCACATGCAGCTTATTCCATTCGATCTGGTAGGCAGTCAGCAGGGGAACGAGGTCATCGATATCCGAGCGGCTGGCGATGATCTGCGCCAATGTGCTGTGCCCATCATAAAAGCTTCGCCGGCGCCTGGCTGGTGCAGCAACCGTCAACCAGCCAGACTCCACATCATAGCCTTCTCGCAAGAGCACCTGGATGCTCTGTCCCATCACCACCAGATTCACCTGCGGCATGCAGGTGGGTAATCGCAGCAGAGAGTAGATAAAAGCCGACATATCCGGTCGCTCCTGCCGCGCCCCCAGGTGCAGCAGCGAACCCATTCCGGCGTGCGCCTCTTCCAGCGTGCGAATCTGCACGGTGGCGGTAGATCGCAGCAAGGAATAATAGGTGCGCAGGTAGAGCTCGACCTCTTCCGAAGCAGTGCGCGGTACTGTGCGTTCCAAAACTGGCTACCTCCTCTTGCGCGGGCGGTAGGCATCGGGCGGAGCGTCCATGGGACCATAGCGCGGCGGGCCGATCATCCGGTACATGATTGAGTAGAAGATGGTCAGCACGCCAAATCCCGCCAGCATTAATATCACTGTGACCAGCAGGTTGGCAAACAGATATGGAAATTCGCCCAGATATGGAATGCTGACGGTTTGGGCCAGGTCGCGCGGCGTCGGTAGCCATTTGTACGTCAAATTGGCCTGCACCAGCAGTACCGCGCCTGCGTACGACATAATCGGGATGAGCACGATCATCAAACACCCGATGCCTCTCCAAACCGGGTGTATTTTCCAGGGACGCTCAGCCTGGCGGCTGCGAATGCTGTATTTATCGTATTTTGCCATCAGACACCTCTCCCCGCGGCGTGCTTGCCGCAAGTTCGATAGCCTTGACGATCGAATAGTAGCCCGTACAGCGGCAAAGGTTGCCGGTTATGGCTTGCTTGATCGTTTCATGCGACGGATGGGGTTCTTCTTCCAGCAGTTTCACCGCCGACATGATGAAACCGGGGGTGCAGTACCCGCACTGCACTGCGCCTTCTTCAATAAACGCGCTCTGCACCGGATGCAGCTGCCCATCCTGCGCCACGCCTTCGATGGTCACGATTTGAGCCCCATGGGCGCGTGGCGCCGGCACCATGCAGCTCATCACCGCAGCTCCGTCCAGGAAAACCGTGCAAGCGCCGCACTCGCCTTCAGCACAGCCCTCTTTCGTGCCTGTCAGACCCACGTCTTCGCGCAGCATGCGCAGCAGCGTCTTCTCGTGCGCGTTTTCGATGCGGTATTCGACCCCATTGACCTGGGTGATGATCGCTTCGGCGCCGCTGTGACGAACCATGTGGGGCAGGGGCGAAACGCGCAGGGGCGTCTCCTTGCTGTTATGATCGCCCCACAGCATGGGTGGGTGCTGCGGGAATTCCGCTTTCTCTTTTCCGGTATGGATCATACGCAGGGCACGGCGGGTGCACACCCGCACCATCTCGCTGCGGTAATCTGCCGGGCTGCGCACGTCATCGATTGGGTGGGCAGCCTGCATCGCCAGCGCCGCGACCTGAGTGATCACCTCCTCATCCAGGCTGCGCCCCTGCAGGTACGCCTCCGCTTCAGCAGCATGGATGATCTTCGGAGCCACCGCCCCGAGAGTAATTGCAGCGCCCTGCACCCGCTCGTCTTCCAGGGTAATCACCACAGCCACGTTGATCACCGAAATCGCCTGCGAGCGGCGCAGACCCAGCTTGATGAATGCGCCGCGCTGGTTTTGCTTCAGCCCGGGGAAGGCGATATCCACCAGCATCTCATCCGGGCGCATCACTGTCTTGCGCACACCGGTATAGAAATCTTCCAGCTTCACCTGGCGTTCGCCGTGCACAGAAGCCAACGTTACCCACGCCCCCATCGCCATCAGCGGTGTGATCGTGTCGTTCGCCGGAGAAGCAGTGATTAAGTTGCCAGCTACTGTACCCCGGTTGCGAATTTGCGGGGCGCCCACCTCCCAGGCAGCCTGCGCCAGCGGGAATCCACGCTCGACCACCAGCTTGGAAGCCACACAATGATTGTGCGTCACCAGGGGGCCCAGATGGATGACTCCATCCTCATCCATGGTGATCGTGTCAAGACCCGGCACCCGCGTGATATCTACCACGGTTTCAATGCCGCGGCGCACGCCGCGCTCGATCTCCAGGATCAGATCCGTAGCGCCAGCCACGATGCGCGCCCGCTGTCCCTGCTCGGACAGCACCTGCAGTGCGTCTGCGATGCGAGTTACGCTCAAATATTCACGCCACATTATCTGTTTCATCCTTCTCGGTTATATCTAGCCGAAATCGCTGTAGGAGTCGTCGAGCGGATACCATCCACCCAACAAGACTAGTCCTCAGTATTTTCGGAACTGTTGTTACTCAATGCCATTTCTTGACCCGTGCCGCCCTGGCGCAGCATGATGATCTCTGCCAGGATGCTGACGGCGATCTCTTCGGGAGTTTCGGCGTTTAATTCCAGTCCCATCGGAGAACGGACACGGTCGAGCTTCCCTTCGGCGATACCAGCCTGCTGGAGCTGCTTGCGGGTCGTCGTCCAGCGGCGCCGCGAGCCAATCACGCCGATATATGCGGCAGGCGATTCCAGCAGCGCCGGCAGCCCGGGCACATCTACATTTACGCCCCGGGTGGTCAGCACCAGGTAAGTCCAGGGAGTAATCTGAAGCTTATCCGTCAGTTTCTCCAGAGGCACGTCGAGAAATTCGTCCCCATCCGGGACCATCTCCGGTGTGCAGAAGCCCGGGCGATCGTCATTTACCACCACACGAAAACCCAGCCACTTGGCCAGGTGGGCAACTGCTTTACCAACGTGACCGGCGCCAATGACCACCAGCACCGGTTTGGGTAGTATCGGCTCCACAAACACCTCCACCTGCCCCCCGCACACGCCCGGGTCGCCCCGGCTCGGATCTGCCATGTTGTAGCTCAGAAGCTGCGAGCTGCCATCCTGGAGCGACTGCAGGGCAGCCGCGATAACGCGGTTTTCCATCTCGCCGCCGCCAACCGTACCCTGGATATGCCCATCCAGGAAAACGAGCATCTTGCTGGTTGCCCGGCGGGGGGTCGATCCCTGGCTGTGCACCACGGTGCACAGCGCAATCGCCTCATTCCGATCGACGCTTTCGGCCAATGACCGGTAAATCGATGTCATACCATCCACCTTCCGCAATCAAGATTCCAACAAACCCAACACGGTGGGCAGCAGCTGCTTCTTACGCGACACCACACCCTCCGCCAGGCGTGTGCCATCCGGCTGCCTGGGGTAGGGCAGCCCGCTGAGCACCGGCGGCTCCTGAGAAAAAATCAGGCGGCTCGATCCACTGACCACATCGGTGACCATCAGCATGGCAAAGTCGGCGGCACGCCGCTCCTGCAGCACCTTCAATGCCTCTCTCAGCGGCTCCAGGTAGTCTTTCAACTGCAGTAAGCTGGTCACCTCAGCCTGGGCAATTGCAAAGGTGTAACCGCCAGCCTCGTAAAGCTTCAAGTCAGTGCTGACGATATCCTGCGGGTCGCGAGTAGTCAGACCTGCGCCGGCTTCCACCACCTTTTTCCCGAATGATTGGATCGTCTCCCCGTTCAGCGGGCTGTTGCGCACAAATGCCCAGCGACCCAGGCGCTCGGCTGCGCGGTGATCGCGGTCGGTGGTCGTCGGTGAGGTGAGGACCAAGGTATCCGAAAGCATACCTGCCAGCAACATGCTTGCCAGCGCAGGCGGCGCGCTCAGACCTGCTTCTTCGATCTGCTCGGTTACCAGCGTGCTAGTGCTGCCCACTACATCTACCGTGAACTTGATCGGCATATGGGTTGAGGGGTTGCCCAGCCGGTGGTGATCCAGGATTTCCACCAATTCCGCTTCATCCAGCGCCCCGACAGCCTGGTTCGGCTCGTTATGATCTACCAGGATCAGGCGCAGTCTGGGTGGGTTGAGCACATCCCGCTGGCGGGTGACTCCCAAATACTGCCCGTCATCATCCACGATCAAAAATTCATTCTGCTCTTCGCGCAGGATGCGGTTGAGCATATCGCGGATGCGCGTTTCGGCAGTGAAGCGCGGCACGCTGGTATCGCAGGCCTGCTCACACGGCAGGTCCAGGATTTCACCGATGCTGATTTCCTGGCGGCGCGGATGGGGACCCACCAGCTCACCGAACAGGTTGAACAGGCTGCTGCCGGTGATCAGCCCCTTTGGCGTGCCGTCATCATTCACCACCGGGGCGATACCGCCTGTGCGGCTGGTGATTGCCCAGGCTTCGCGCAGTTGATTTTCCGGGAGTACGGTATCCAGGCGGCGCGTCACGGAAGAAAATGTGGGCGATGCATCCGTCAGCAGAAGCGGCGCTTCCAAACCCAGGTGTTTCAACACCCAGGAAGTCTGCGGGTTGGTGGGTCCTGCCCTGGCAGCGATGAACTCTCCCTCATCGCGTTCTTGCAGCAGCCAGGCATAGCCCATTGCCGAGGCAATCGAATCGGTATCAGGGTTTACGTGTCCAATCACATAAGTGGGGCTCATATCAGAAAATTCGCTCTTCTCTGAGATCCAGCTCTCACGACGATTCCTGGTGATCTCATTAAGGTAATTATAGAAATGTTATTCCGGATAAGCAAGTCCGGTCTCCTCAATATGGCAACTACTTTGATACTATTTTCTCACATCCAGACTGCGCAGCCCTCTCCAGACTTTCTCCGGCGTCACCGGGTTGTCATCCACCTGCACCCCGCAGGCGTCCAACACGGCATTGCCTACCGCAGGCGCAACGCCATCCATCGGGATCTCGGCGGCGGCTTTCACCCCGAAGGGATGCGAAGGCTCGAAGGTCTCTACAAAGATTGTATCCAGGACCGGCATCTCGTGCGCCTGGAAGATGTGGTAGTTCTTGAAGTCGATTTCGCGCGCCACACCGTGCTGGTCGTAGACCATCTCCTCGCATACGGCGTAGCCCAGCGCCTGGGTCATGCCGCCCTCGATCTGCCCGGAGGCGGTGACTGGATTGACGATCACGCCTGAATCAACCGCCATCACCAGACGGTCTACCTTCACCTGCCCGGTTTCGATGTCCACCGTCACTTCAGCGAACTGGGCGGCAAACGGCGGCGGCGATACCGGCGACATATAGGAGGCAACGCCCATGATCTGCTCCTGGTCGGCGTGGTGCAGGCTGTGATGGGCGACCGCTTCCAGGCTGACAAAGCGGCCATCGGGCGCCACCGCCATGCGATCTACCAGGCGGATATCTTGCGGCTCGACCGCCTGCCCATCGCCTGAAAGCATACCCGCCGCGCGGATGCGGATGCGTTCGGCGACGATTTGCGCCGCCTTGACCGCCGCCGCCCCAGAGATGTACGTGGTGCTGGAGGCATACGCGCCTTTATCGAAGGGCGTGAAATCGGTATCCGATGAATAGGTGATCATATCTTCCAGCGGCACGCCCAGCACCTCGGCAGCCATCTGCGCCAGCACAGTGTCCGAGCCGGTACCCAGGTCGGTCGCGCCGACCAATAAATTGAACGAGCCGTCGTCGTTCATCTTGATGCTGGCGGCGCCCATATCCAGGTATGGGATTGCCGTGCCCTGCATGACCAGCGCCGCGCCGATGCCGCGCCGCAGGTGCGGTTTTCCGGCGACAGTGCGCCATTGGGCGCTGCCATACTTCTGATCCC
>JBGSTO010000366.1:0-3214 GCA_041736465.1 Anaerolineales bacterium
CCCCCACGCGCTGCACCCTCAAACATTCACGGTTATCTCGCCATCATTGGCAGGAAGGATCGAAATGGCAGATCGACCCTCGGGTTCAGGGGAGGGCTGGAGGCGGGCACGGACGGCGCAGCGCTGTCAAAATTTGCGCACTGGTCCTCCATGCTGCCCATGACGACATTGCCGCCGCCGGTGGGGGCAGGGAAATTCTCTTTGCACTGCAGGTTGCCATCGATCGTATTGCTGATGATGGAAACTCCGCCGGTGTTTTGGAAAGCCTGCAGGTTGCCGCCGATCTTGTTGTAAGCTGCATTCAAGAAGAGATTATTGTCATCGAAGTACAGGTCGCCTTCTATTTGTACACCGAAGATATCGGCGGCGCCAGACTGCACGATCTGAATGCTGCCGCCCACGAATGAGCCGGGATACACATTCACCCTGGCGGCGAATTCCGCCTGGATGTTGCCATCCACGTGAACGGTCAGGGCATACAGGGCGGCGTTGGCTTCAACCACGATATTGCCCTGCACCAGGGTGCCGTTCAAGGTGCAGGCCGCGTATTGGGGCACGCGCAGGTTTTCCACCGTGATCGCGCCGACCGGGCCGGTGCACATGAAGTCGTCGCCGGGCTGCGGCAAAGGCGGCGGTGGGGGTGGGTTGCCATCAAAGTTGGCACACTGGTCTTCCATACTGCCCATGACGATATTGCCGCCGCCGGTGGGAGCTGGGTAGTTTTCTTTGCACTGCAGATTGCCATCGATGGTATTGCCGGTGATGGACACCCCGCCGGTGTTCTGGAAAGCCTGCAGGTTGCCGCCGATGGTATTGTCCGCCGCATTTAAATAGAGGTCGTTGTCATCGAAGTACAGGTCGCTGTTAATCTGTACGCCCTGTATGTCGGCTGAGCCAGACTGCACGATCTGGATGCTGCCGCCCACGAAAGATCCGGGATACACATTCACCCGGGCTGCGTTTTCTGCCTGGATGTTGCCGTCCACGTGCACATCGTAGGCGTGCAGGGCGGCGTTGGTTTCCACGAAGATGTTGCCTTCTACCCGGGTGCCGTTGAGGGTGCAGGTGGCATTTTGGGGCACGCGCAGGTTATCCACGGTAACCGGACCGGTTGAGCCGGTGCAGGTATATTCGTCTGCTAACACATTGAAAGTTGCCGGAAGCAGCATCGCGAGCGCAAGCACTGCGCTCCATAAAAATTTCCACCGGCTAAGTTTTTGTTGCATGATTTCCTCCTTATTTGATCTGTCATCCTGAACGAAGTGAAGGATCTAGATCCTTCGCTGCCCAATCCGCAGGATTGGCTCTCAGCGCTTGCCCTGAATGGTAATGAAGGGATGACATCCTTTGCGTGGTCCACTACGTGCGACCAGCTGATAGCGATACTTATGAGATTATGAAAAGGTCGATCACTCCAATAGTGAGGGTTCGGGGCATTAAGTAACACGTACAGGGTTATGAGATGTATATCATGGAAAGAGAATCGGGTAACGGGTAATCTCCATTGCGAACCGCAAGCATCCTGTAATTCGATTGGTGGAACAAGTATTTAAATAAACATGATAATTGTGCTACGAATTGCCCGATTTATGTGGCAACGGGAGTTTCCACGCGGCAGATTTTTCTGGGGAGCATGCCAGGATGCAGCCGCACCAGGATCACGGGGAGGTAACCAGCAGGATGTCAAATTTGGCCCCTGCACCCGCTATTCAAGTCGCCGGAAATGTAGAGGGGAGCATCGTCGTCGGCGACAACAATTTTGTGGTGAATACCAATCACGGCACGATCATTTATAAACAGGCTGCGCCCCAGGTGCGCGTGCGTGACCTGATGCCCAGAGCGCCGCGCGCCCCGCGCGGTTTTGTTGGGCGAGGGCAAACCCTGGCAGAATTGGACGGGCGTATTGCCGGGCGCGAGGCAGTGCTGGTGCACGGCGGCGCAGGCATTGGAAAAACCAGCCTGCTCAAGAAGGCTTCCAACGGCGAGGCCGCCCTGGCGCAGTTGAACGGGGTGGTCTTCCTGGAAGGCGTCGATCCGGAAGGACGCTTGCTGGCGTGGGACGATGTGCTGCAGATGCTGTTCGATGCGCTGTTCGAATCCGACCCGCACCTGAAGGTTTCGCTGGCATCGGCGCGCACTTACCTGAGCAATACCCAACCGCTGGTGCTGCTGGATGGCTTGCAGTTGAGCGCCAGCGCAATGGAGAGCCTGATCGATCTGTTTCCCAATGCCCCGGTGGTGGTAAGTGCAGACCGGGCGGGCAGCGGGAATGCCTTTGAAACCATCAAGCTCAAACCGCTGCCCACGGAAGAAGCTGCTCAATTATTGGCTGCCAAAGCGGGGATCGATCTGGAAAGTGCGGATCGTTCTGTTGTGACTGAGATCTGCAGCCTGCTGGCAGGAGTGCCGCTGGCGCTGACCACGACCGGCAACGTGGCGCGGGAGAAAGAGCTTTCGCCGGAAGCGGTTTTGGCTGCCTTGAAGCAGGCGGAGGTTCGCCAGGAAAACGCCATCCAGGCAGCCCTGGAGCGCAGCTTCCGGATTGCCCAGGCCGTACTGAGCGAAGGTGAGCAGCGCATGCTGGCGATGGCGGCGGCGGCGCCGGGCATCTCTGCCAGCCGTCCGTGGCTGGAAGCGAGCAGCGCCAATGGCGAGATCGCCAGTCAGCGGCTGGAATCCCTGCAGCTATTGCAGGCCAACAGCCCGCGGCTGCGCCTGCATCCGGAGTACGCTGCGTTTGCCCTGGAGAGCTTCGACCCGGATGCCTTACGGGCAGAATTAATGGACTGGGTGCGCGAGCGGCTGCAAATCCAGTCGCTGGATTTCCACTTCCTGCGCGCAGAGCTTGGCAACCTGCTGGGCCTGATGCGTTGGGCGGCGGAGAAGGGGCACTGGCAGGATGTGATCGCGCTGGGACGCGCGCTGGATCCGCTGCTGACGCTGGGCGGGCTGTGGTCTGCCTGGCAGTCATCGTTGGAGCAGGTGCTGACCGCAGCAAAATCCGCCGGAGACCTGGCGGCGCAGGCCTGGGCGCTGCACCAGTTGGGCAGCCGGGCTGCCGGATTGGGCGAGCGCAGCCAGGCAGTGGATCTGTTGAAGCGCGCTCTGCAGATTCGCAACCGCCTGGAAGATGCACCCGGTTCGGCGTTTACGCGCCACAACCTGGAAATGCTTGATCCGCCGCCCGGCCCCGGCCCGCAGAGCGGTGAGCCGC
>JBGSTO010000431.1:0-12237 GCA_041736465.1 Anaerolineales bacterium
ACTTGAGTGAACTTCAAGCGCCTCGTGCTGCCGAATGCAGACTGAGGTGAGGTTCCCAGGGCCCATAAGACGATATCCAGCATATGGCTGCCCTGGGTGATCAAGGTGCCTCCGCCGGAAGTTTCCACTCGGGCGTGCCAGGCTGAATTATGGAAGTAGTCTGCTTCCCGGCGCCAGGCCAGGTTAATACGGGCGTGATAGATGCGCCCCAGATCTCCTTGCTGCACAGCGCGCGCCAGGGCATAGCAGCCGCTGTCGTAGCGGTATTGGTAGTTCACGCCTACTTTGACGCCTCGCTCCTGCGCCAGGCGGGTAACCTGTTGTGCTTCCGCCAGGGTGCGGGTGATGGGCTTTTCCACCAGCACGGGCAGCTGGCGTGTAATCGCCTGCTGCAGCATAACCGCATGCAGGTGATGCGGGACTGCCAGGTAGACTGCATCCAGGCCCGACTCGTCCAACATGGATTCGTAGCTGTGAAATGACTGCGCGATACGAAATCGCCGGGCAAAACGCTGCGCTTTGCCTGCATCGATATCACAGCAAGCCGCCAGGGTGATTTTGGGATTCAAACGCGCCAGCAGTGCAGTATAGCCGGCAATATCTCCGCAGCCCACGATACCCAGCCGCAGCCGCAAACTCACGCCTGCTCCCCGTTTGCTGGAGAGCAAACCCAGGCAAGGCCGCGGCGCAGGATGGCTGCTGCGGGGGGCTGCACCAGCACAGCGGCGCGGTGCCCCAAAGAACAGTAGCATACCCGTCCTGCGCCATGCTGGCGTGTCCACACCACCGGTTCAAGAGGCCCATCATCTCCAACCGGGGTGCCAAAATGAATCTGATTGCCAGCATCCCACTCGTGCCGGTAAAGCTCATCCCGCACCTGGAAGCTGTCCATTCGCCCGAAAACGGGATCGTTTTTCAGCACAGGCTGCACGGGAAAAGTTTGGATAGGCCCATGGCTGACGAAGCGCCCGCCTAAAAGCTCTGTGAAGCGTTTCTCCTGTTTAAAAGAGGCGGAGGCGGAATGAACTGCCAGCAATCCACCGCCTGCTTGAATAAAGTCGCCCAGGCGGTCTAGTGCCGCCTGGCTGACTTTCTGCTGGTGAAGGTACAGCACGATGCCAGCATAGTGGTCGGCGGCTGCATCGGGCAGGCTCTCCAGAGACGGGGTGCGATGAAATCGGCACCCGGGTAGGGCGCTCAGACTCCACGCCAGAGACAGTCGCGCCAACCAGCTAGGATGAAACCAGCCGGAAGTTACAAGCAGAATGGTGATGGGTTTGGGCTGTATTGGCAAGCTTTTCCGTTACCTTTATGAGGATGGTTCTTGAGTTGTCAGCCATCGAACTGAGATCTGGGTACCTGTGCCGTGCGTAGAACCGATATCTAAGTTCGCATTGATAATCGCGGCTCGCTCGTACATACCCGCCAGGCCAAAATGCTGTTTTTCCAGCAGGCTGATCACGTCGAACGGGGAGGGGATATCCAGGCCCTTCCCGTTGTCGTGGACGAAAAATTCGGCTGCGTCAGGCGACAGCCTCCCGGAGATTTCCACGCGAGAAGCTCCGCTGTGCTGCAGCGCATTTTGGGCTGCCTGCTGGACAATGCGGAATAATTGTAATTCAACCTCAGGCGGGTAACGCTCTGAGCTGGCTGGCAAGTTCAGGTGGATGCTTGTCTTCCCCGCAGCTTGTGCATTCAGATCGTCCACCAGCTCCAGAAGCGCAGAGTATAAACCGTAGTTGAGCATACTCGGACGCAGCCCGCTGATCATGTCGCGGATGCTCTTTACAGTCTGTTGGTAGGCCGACTGAAGTTCTGGGGTAAAACGCTGGTCGTCGAGCTGGTTTGCCAGCGCAGCCAACTGGTTGAGCACCTGGTCGTGGAGCTCACGCGCCAGGTGAAGCTGCATGGCTTCTTGATTGAGCACATCGTGCTGGTACAGGGCATGCAGCTGCTCAGCCTGGCGGATGTTGACCAGCGCCAGGGCGGTTTGATCAGCCAGCGCCTGCAGGGCGGAGATATCCGCCTGCGAATAAGAGCCACCCAGGTCGCGGCGCCCCAACAGCAGCAGTCCGATTTCTTGATCCTGCAGGCTGAGGGGTAAGATCAGGTGCGCCCAGGGGCAGGGTTCGTGTAATTCGCCTGAGTGCTCGCTGCCTCGCCAGCGCCCTGCTTCTTGCTTTAGGGCCAGGTAATGGTCTGGCTCGCAAGTCTGATCGCGCGGTATGCCCATCTCGAACAGGATTTCAGATGTGCTGCTGCCTGGCTGGATCGCTACTAAAGCCGCCTGGTGAATTGATAGCGACGGCAGCACTTCATCTCGCAGCACAGCTGCCAGGCGCTTGATTTCCAGGCTGGTGGTGATGCGCGCTGAATATGTCTCCAGCACCTGGGTGGGGGGTATGGAGATGCCTAAGATGCGCCGGTCTATAGTCTCTTGTACAATCGGGTACAGGATGGCAGTGAACAACCCAACCATGACGCTGATATCCACCGCCAGGGGAACTTCTCTACCGGTAGTGGGCTGCCAGATTTGGGCTGCCAGCATACCCAAAGCCAGGAAACTGTACGTAATCGTGGCAAAAAAGATCGGGGTAATCATGCGATTGGTGTTCGTGCCCACGCCACCTCGTGAGGGGGCAAAGACCGCGTAGTAGTACGCTACCGGGATCGCGGGAACTATTAACAGCGCGCTTGCACCGCTCCATATCTGCGAGTTTGTGAAGTAAGAAATCATAATCAAGCTGCCGGGTGCGATGGAGATTGCCACTGCCAATACAAGCGCCCCCAGTGTGCGCCGTTGTTCCGGGTTCGATATCAGATGGGCAAAAAGCAGGATCATGCTGCCGAGCAGCGCCAGCAGCACGCCAATAACAAATGCAGTCGTAGGCAGCCAGGCGAACCATTCGGCTGCAGCCAAAAGAGCAAATACCAGGTAGAGCAGCAGGAATGCACGGCGGTTAAAGCGAGGCAGCGGCTGGGGAAACAACCAGTGAAAATGCCAGTAAACCGGCACGCTCATCCACACCCCCATGTGCAGCAAGATCGAGCTGTAAAAGATTTTTGCACTGGAAACCAACCCTGCCATCACCCAAATGGCGGTCAGGTACGTGAAGGCGACGTACATCGTGCGGCGGCTGTCCCACCCCTGGCGAGTAAACAACACGATCGTTCCCATCAACCAGAAAACATAGGGTACCCACAGCAGGGTAAACCTGTCAGATATTTCTTCCAGCGTTGGTCCAATAACACGCCATGGGATGGTGAGCACCTGGTCGCCGCGCTGTACCTGCAGCAATATCACCTCTTGGTGCCTGGCTTCTAAGAAGAAAGGCAGCCTGGCATCATTGCGATAATCCTGCCAGGTGACGGAGCCAGCCATCAGCAGCAGGTCTCCGGTCATGACTGAAGCTTCGGGATCTACCTCCTCGAATACGTCTCCCACAGTTCCCAGGGTAGGGTGGTGCTTGAATCCCATGTAGGGTATTACTACCAGTTTGACATACGAATACATCAACAGCACGCCGAAAACCGCCAGGGCTATTACCAATCGCAGGCGTTGAAGGATGGTGGGCCGATTCTCAGCCGGCTCAGATGGGGTGAGAAGTGAATTGGCGCTCATCTGGGCTCTCGCGATTGTGGCTCTTCCCCGGCACCGGGGAGGCTGGGAATCTCGGGCTGGAGCAGACCGAGCTGGCGCGCTTTCGCTACCGCCGCCTGGCGAGTGCGCACTCCCAGGCGCATGTAGGTTTCGGAAAGCAGGTTGCGCATGGTCGAGTTTGCCAATTTCATGCGCTGGGCAAGTTCGCTTTGGCTGGCATCTGGGTACGCAGCGCATAACGACAGGGCTTCGATCTGCCGTACAGCAAGCAGTGGTTCGTCGTGCGTGTGCAGGCTGTTGATGAGCACATTGTAGGCCTGTTGGCTCAGGTAGACCCCGCCCTCGGATAGACCGCGAATAATGGATGCCAGCTCGCGTATGGAAGCATGATCATCTTTCAAAATATACCCGCTGACGCCGGTCTCCATAATGGACTGGATCAGTGATCGCTGGGGGTACATGGAAATGACCAGGATAATTAGCTCAGGGTAAAGCTCCAGCAGTTGGGGGATGGCATGCTGTACCGGATAAGGGTTGGAATTTTCAGCGCTGATCGGCACACTGATATCCAGGATCAATACGTCGACCGGGTGCCTGGAAAGCAGCGCTTCCAACTCCAGACCGCTTAATGCCGTGCCCACGATTTTGATGTCGGGCGTTTTATCCAGGCGGTATAGATAGCCATCGATGATGGGTTGGTGGTCGTCCAGGATCGCGATACGGATGGTTTTCGCCATGTGCTTCTCTTTATGCCCGTTTGTGTATAAATGACACAATGTTGGTGTGCAAAATCGTACATATGCCTACCGGTTTTAGATAAATGTAGATAGATGTTTTCATCGTTTGGGGGTATACATAGTACTGTAATACCCCAGGCTGGAATTTTGGAAAGTGGGTGGAGGGGAAACACCCATTTTCATTTTAATACATTTTGTTCTGGTCGTGACGAAACCATCGGGGCATTTGCCGTAAGCTTACGGCAAATGCCCCGATGGTTTTCTAAAAGCAGCATGGTTTTGTAGGAATGGTGCTGTAAATTTGATTTTGATTGGAACCATCCGGCGGCACTGTGCGTCTATGTTATGATACTGGACAAGGCAGACTCCCAGCCAGCCTTTGCTGTCCGGTGAAAGAACAAAGCATCCGGAGTAGGTTCTATGAAAAACACCAACGTTCGTATGATCCTGTTCGTCGTCTTCATCTGGTTGATGGTCAGCGCCTGCGGGCTGCTGGCGCCGCAGGCTGAGGACATTACCCCTGATTTGCTGTATACGCAGGCTGCTCAGACCGTTTCGGCCCAGCTTACACAGCGAGCTGCGGAAGCGCAGGTTACCCAAAGCCCAGGCGATACCCTACCCACCCAACCGGCTCCAACCAGCACGCCCGCGGTGAATACGCTGGTGCCAGCTACGCCTACCAGCATGCTGCCCACCTCAACACCCACCCTGCCGCTGCCTACCTTTACCCCGGCGCCTCCTACCCCTACGCCCGATCTGCGCCCATGTGATGCGGCTCGTTTTGTGGCGGATTTGAGCGTTCCGGATGGCACGGCGTTCACTCCTGACGCCGGGTTTCGGAAGTCCTGGCGCCTGGAAAACGTGGGTATTTGCGCCTGGACGGGCAGCTACTCCCTGGTGTACGTTAGCGGCGATCGCATGAGCGGCGCCCGGGTTGTGCCCATGCCCAAGAATGTAGCCCCAGGTGAGCGCGTGGACCTTTCTGTAGATCTGGTGGCGCCAGACCGCAGCGGTCGCTATACAGGCTACTGGATGCTGGCGAATGCCTCCGGTCAACGTTTTGGCATCGGCACGGATGCATCTGGAGCATTCTGGGTTGAGATACGCGTACTGGCTGCCGACTCCCGGTTCGCCTACGATCTGGCTGCCAATATGTGCATGGCTAGCTGGCGCAGCAGCGCTGGTACCTTAACCTGCCCCGGAAATACCGGTAGTGCAGATGGATCGATTGCGCTCTTGACCTACCCGCTGCTGGAAGGTGACCGGCAGGAGAACGAACCAACCTTGTGGACGCGACCTGAGACTGTGCGCAATGGCTGGATCTCCGGCGTCTACCCCGCCTATACGGTGAAAGCCAACGATCACTTCCTTGCGGAAATCGGCTGTCTCGAGAATAGCGATGAGTGCGAGGTCATCTTCTCCCTGGATTACCAGGAAGTGGGTGGATCAACTCGCAACCTGGGCGAGTGGACTGAGGTGAACGATGGCAAGATGCGTCTGATCAATATCGATCTTACATCTCTGGCGGGCAAGTCGGTGAAACTCATCCTGACCGTGACCAACCGGGGCAGACCGGCTGAGGCAGATGCTGTCTGGTTGGTGCCATCCGTGCGCCAGGTAGCTCCACCGGATGAGAACCCGGCTGCAGTGAAGGCAGCGGTTGCCAGGCTCGCCAGTGATCTGGGACTTAACCAGGCGAACGTGCTGGTTGATAGCTGGCAGACAGTAACCTGGACCGATACCTGCCTGGGCCTGGAAGAGCCTGATGAAATCTGCGATATCGCCAGCATCCCCGGATACCGGGTAATGCTGAAAGCAGACGGGCGGCGCTTCGAAGCGCATACCAACCAGGATGGCTCGATCGTGATTTGGGTCGAAATCACCACCGAATCTTGAATTTGACCAGCGCATTCTGCGCTATAATGGGTCGTGACCGGTGGGTCAGGTCAAATCTTTTGTAGAAAGATTGTCTGCCGGTAAATCAGTAAGCCAAGCGTCGTGCTTGAGTAAGTTAGTAAGGAGAGATAACTGTAATGGACGATAATAAAGTATCAAAGAACCTGTTCACCCGGATGTTCAGCCTGCTCCTGGCGCTGGTCATCCTGGCGGGGGCGCTGCCCCAGGGAGCGTTCGCTGCTTCCCCGGCGCAGACGGTTGCCTGTTCTACGCGCTACACGGTCAAATCGGGCGACACATTGAGCGGCATTGCCTTCACCTATGATGTCTCTGTCGAAGAGATCGCCGCGGCGAACAGCCTTACTACGCCCTACACCATCTTCGTGGGGCAGGTGCTGTGCATCCCGTCTTCTACGACCACACCAACCACCGGAACCGGCACTTCAACAACCAAAGACCCGGGTATTACCGCGGTGCGAACCGACAGACAGCTATTTGTGACCACCCAGAACCTGCCGAACAAGACTTTCTACTACGTCAAGATTCGAGATCCCTTCCGGAATCTAGACAAATTCGTGAAGCTTGGCAATCTGCGCACCAAGAAGCTGGGATCGATCGAGCGAAAGTTCCAGATCCCGACAGCACTGCGCAATAAACCAATTTTGCAGGTTTGCATCCGCGATGTGAAAACGGATAAAGAGTACTGCACCCTGGTTTATAATCCGAACCGGTGATGTTGCGGTTCTAAACGTGCAGGCCCGCTCACCAGAGCGGGCCTTTTTTATTAAGATGTGAGTACGGGATAAGGCATAATCCCCTGCTGGCTGGCTCACTCGATCTGGTAAGGTACTTCAGTGATGACGATATTCTTCTTGAAGAGCAGCGCCAGGCGCAGCCAGAAAGCCGTTTGCGTATGGAGGATATTGTGCCAGCTGCGGCGCGGCACAAATTGGGGCACCACGATGGTGATGATCTCATCCGGCTGGCGCGAGCGGGAGATGCGTTCGACATAATCCAGCAGCGGCTCTAGCAGCAGGCGATAGGGGGAATCCAGGATGACCAGGCGCACGCCGTTGCCCCAGGTATCCCATTTCGTGCGCACCTTATCAGTATCAGCCGGATCGATCGAGACGTGTACGGCGGTCACGTCGCTGGAGAGCGAACGGGCATAATTTAGCGCCTGTAAAGAGCCGCGGTGCACGCCAGAAACCGGGATAATCACCCGGTTGCGTTTGATGCTCGCGGGGGTGTCATAATTCTCGAGCGTCAGTTTGCCTGCCAGGTCTTTGTAATGCTGATGGATGGAGCTAAAAATAAACACCAGAATTGGCAGTAACACCAGCACTAACCAGGCCCCGTCTGCAAATTTGGTCACCGCGAAGACCATCATGACGATTGAGGTAAGCACGGCCCCAAAGCCATTGACAGCCATCTTTACTTTCCAGTTTTTGTCGTGAACCAGGACCGAGCCGCGCTCCTTGACCTCTTCACCTGGCTTGATACGGCCCGATTTCCACCAGCGGTGCGCCATACCAGACTGGGAAAGTGAAAACGATAGGAAAACGCCGATGGCGTACAGCGGGATCAGCAGTGTCACGCTGGCATTGAAGATAACCAGCAAGATAGATGCCATTAATGCCAGCGTGCCGATGCCGCGCGAGTACACCAGCCGGCTGCCGCGAAAGGCCAACTGCCTGGGCAGGTAGCCATCGCTGGCGGTCAGGGCGCTCAATCGCGGGAAGTCAGCAAAAGCAGTGTTGGCTGCCATGATCAAGATGACGGTGGTAGCCGCGATGGTCAGAAGATAGAACAGGTTGCGCCCGCCGTAGACCGTGCGCACCAGTTGGGAGATGACCGTCTCCGACTCGGAGGGAATGGCGCCGATTTGCCCGCTCAGGTAAGTGATGCTCAGAAAGAGTGTGCCCAGAATTAACGACATCCAGATCAGGGTGATGCCTGCATTGCGGCTGGCAGGCTTTTTGAACGCAGTGATGCCGTTGGAGATGGCTTCCACACCGGTCAGGGCGGTCGTCCCGCTTGAAAAAGCGTGCAGGATCAAGAACAGGCCGATCGCCTGGGTGGCGTGCTGTTCCAGCGCGGGTGGGTCGATCACCATCCCCAGGCTGCCCGTCGCCAGGCGTATGAATCCAGCGATGATGGTGGTGATCATCATGGCGATAAAGAAATAGGTTGGAAGGGCAAAGGTGGCGCCGGATTCTTTCACGCCGCGCAGGTTAATCAGCATGATGAAACCAACCATGACAATGGCGATATGCACGCGGTAAGCTGACAAATCGGGAAAAGCCGATGTCAGCTGCGCTACGCCCGAGGCAATGGAAACCGAGACGGTCAGGATGTAGTCCGTCAGCAGGGCTGCCCCTGCGATTTGCGCCGGGAATTCACCCAGGTTGTCGCGTGAGACAATATACGCACCGCCGCCGCCGGGGTAGGCGTGAATGGTTTGTTCGTAAGAAATCGTCACGATGGCTAACAGCGCGACAATGGCAATCGAGATGGGAAAAGCATAGCCAAAGGCGGCGGTACCGGCGGCTGCCAGGATGACCAGGATTTCCTGGGTGGCGTAGGCTGTAGAAGACAGCGCATCGGATGCGAAGACGGCTAATCCGATTAATTTACCAATCGTCTGGTGCGGCGCGTCAGCGGTTGCCAGCGGGCGCCCAATCAGCCAGGTGCGAAAGCTGCGCGGCGGTTGAAATTCCGGGTCGCTGTAAAGCAGCACCGGCCCTTCATCAGGATTTTCTAAAGTTGTGCGAACGCTCATATAAAATCATTCCTCAAAATGAACGATCCTTGTGGATCAGCAAACAATGATTTTATCACAGCCCTATCCTGCACAGCGGGGATTTGCAGCGGACGATCAGGCATCAAAAGTGCGATACAATTGCTGGCATTCCACCTATGTACCTCTCCACGCTCGTAATTATCACCGGACTCCCGTCCACCGGCAAAACCACCCTGGGTCGCAGGCTTTCAGCCGACCTGGGCCTGCCGTTCCTGCACAAAGATGGCATCAAAGAGCTGCTCTTTGATACACTTGGCTGGCAGGATCGCGAATGGTCTCGCAGGTTGGGGCAGGCTACTTATGAGCTTATGTTTTACTTCCTGGAAATAATGCTCCAGACCGGCACCGCATTTATCGCTGAAAGCAATTTCAAGGCAGACCAGCATTCGGCACGCTTCCGCCGCATGTTGGCACAGTATGCCTATGGAGCTGTACAGATATTGTGCTGGTCGCAGGGCGAGCAATTGATCGAGCGCTTCGCACAGCGTTTGAGCACTGATGAGCGCCATCCGGGACATGTCGATCATCTCGCCTTGAGCGATCTGCAGGAGACGCTGCGCCAGGGGCGGCAGGCGCCGTTGGCGCTGCCTGGTCCGCTGATCGAAATAGAAACGACAGAATTCTCGCGGGTAGATTACCCTGCGCTGCGCGCCGCTGTGCTGGCTCATTTGCACAAGCAGACCCAGTCGAGCTGAATTAGAGGAGGCGATTTGTCATGGTCCGCACGATGTATTACTCGGTCAATCAAGAGCTGCAGGTGGATCTCTCATGGGAGCAAATTACTGCTATTCTCAGCGCGGCACAGGGTGTTCTATGGGTGGACTTCGAGGGTTCGCCTCCCGAACAAGATGAGCCGCTGCTGCGGGAGATATTCCACTTTCACCCCCTGGCAGTGGATGATGCCCTTCAGGAGTCTCATGTTCCCAAAATAGATGACTGGGGGAGCTTTTTATACATCGTGCTTCACGCGGTGACTTATGGTGGGAACGACCGGCACGAGATCACCACCCTGGAGCTGGATGTATTCCTGGGCCCCAACTTCATGGTTACGCACCACGACCACCCCATCGCCGCGGTCGAGCGCACCTGGAGCGCCTGCCACCGTGACGAACGACATTTGAAAAGTGGGGCAGACCACCTGCTGTACCGGCTGACGGATGAGGTGGTTGCCAGCTACATGCCGGCGGTTGAAGAAATGGACGATGAGATCGATCATCTGGAAGACCACTTGTTCAACCAACCTCGCCCGGAGATATTGGAGCATGTGTTTGCTCTCAAACGCGCCGCATTACATCTGCGCCGCATCGTTGGTCCGCAGCGTGAAGTGCTGAACAAGCTGGCGCGCGACGACTACGCCGTGATCGACAGCCGCGCCCGGGTATATTTCCGGGATGTGTACGACCACCTGGTGCGCCTGCACGATATCACCGAGAGCCTGCGCGACTTAATCGGCGGTACACTGGACACCTATCTCTCAGTGATCAATAACCGCATGAATGATATTATGAAAACCCTTACGATCATAACTACCATGTTCATGCCCATATCTTTCCTGTCGGGCTTTTTTGGCATGAATTTCTTTGCGCCGACTGCGCCCCTGCCCGAATGGACCTCACTGCCAGTTTTTGCTGCAACCATCCTGCTGACATTAGCATTCCCGGCCGCCATGTTCTTGTGGATACGCCGCAAGGGTTGGATGTGATGGATAGGCGTGGCGAAAGGGTGAGGGAAGACAAATCGCCGGAGGTATTTCAATGAGTCAGGACCTCAGCAGCAGCGCTCAAAGGGTGCAGGGCTATTTGAAAGCCAGGGGATTAGATTTGCAGGTGGTAGAACTGCCGGCCTCGACCCGCACCGCGCCGGAAGCTGCCCAGGCAGTCGGCTGCCACGTAGGGCAGATCGTCAAGTCGTTGATATTTCGCGCCAGACACAGCGGGCGGGCGGTTCTGGTGCTTGCCAGTGGCGCCAATCGCGTGAACGAGGCGCGCATCCAGGCGCTGATCGCAGAGCCCCTGGGTAAAGCGGATGCCGATTTTGTGCGCGAGCAGACCGGCTTTGCTATCGGGGGTGTGCCGCCGGTAGCGCATGCCAACCCGATATTGACCTTCATTGACCAGGATCTGCTGCAGTATGGGGAGATCTGGGCTGCCGCCGGAACGCCGCATGCCGTTTTTCGCCTTACCCCTCAAGAGCTGGTGGAGATTACCGGTGGACAGGTAGTGGATATTGCCCAGCCGCGCCAGCCTTGACAATGAGAATTGAAATGGAAAATATCAACGATGGGCGTTTAATATTTGGTATAATTATGATAAGAATTATCGTAAATATTAGCGGCATTTTTGGATGAAAAGACAATGGCAATCGATCGATTCGGACGCAACATTCATTATCTGCGCATCAGCCTGACCGACCACTGCAACTTGCGCTGTGTGTACTGCATGCCGGAAGACATGACCTTCCGCCCGAATGCGGCACTGATGCAGGACGATGAGCTGATCTTGCTGGTCAATATGTTTGCAGGGCTGGGTTTCGATAAATACCGCTTGACCGGCGGCGAGCCAACCGTGCGCGCTCACATTGTTGACCTGGTTGGAGAAATCGCCCGGGTCCCCGGTGTGCGCTCGCTTTCCATGACCACCAACGGGGTTCTGCTCAATCGCCTGGCGGCTCCTCTGAAAGCCGCCGGCTTGCAGCGTGTCAATGTGAGCATCGACACACTCAACCCGGATAAATTCCGCCGCATCACCCGCTGGGGTTCCCTGGAGAATGTGTGGGATGGTATTCTAGCGGCGGAACAGGCAGGCCTGACCCCGATCAAGCTGAATGCCGTGGTGGTGAGCGGATATAATGAGGGCGAGGCAGCCGACCTGGCAGGTCTGACGATCGATCATCCCTGGCAGGTGCGTTTCATCGAGATGATGCCGTTCGCCGGCGCGACCGAGCTGCAGCTCAACCAGGTGGTGACTGCCCAGCACATCCAGGAGCAGATCGAAGCCGTATACGGCCCGCTCGAAATCGCCAACGGGGGCGAGCTGGACGGTGAAGCGCGCCTGTACCACATACCCGGAGCAGCCGGCGAAGTGGGCTTCATTTCCTCAGTAACCGTGCCGTTCTGCGCTGCCTGCACGCGCGCTCGCCTGACCGCCGATGGACGATTGAGGTTATGCCTGCTGCGGGAGGGTGAGGTAGATCTGCTATCG
>JBGSTO010000473.1:0-19879 GCA_041736465.1 Anaerolineales bacterium
ACCCCACCCCAGCATCAGAGTCGCCGCAGTATGGCGTAAGTCATGCAGACGGCAATCCGGCAACCCGGCTTGTTCCAAAAATCTTTTGAAAACATTAAGGAGGCGATGTGGATCCATGGGGGTTCCGATCCCACTGGGAAACACCAGGTTGTTCTCCTGCCACCTTTCACCAACCAAACATTTTTCCTGCTGTTGGGCTTCGGCATGCACACGCAGCCTGTCCAACATTTCTCTGCCCAGACTGATGCAACGCCGACTGGAAGCCGTCTTGGGTTCGGAGAAGATCAGGCCTTGCCGTGGGACGCGCTGTACCTGCCTCAGAATCTGTAATTGCCCCCGCTCCCAATTAATGTCTGTCCACCTCAATCCTAAAAGCTCTCCAGCTCGCATCCCGCTGGTGATCGCCAGACAAAATACTGCTTCCCAACGCGTTCCTCGGCAAACTAATAAGAACGCTTTCACCTGATCCAGGCAGAGCACTTTTTGCTCATGATAAGGCTGCCTGAATTTCGGAACCTCCTTTACCGGATTACGGAAAATGAGCCCATGTGTAACAGCATCCTCCAGAGCATGGTGCAAGATGCCGTTGATGAGCTTGAGTGTGCGTTGACCGCACCCAGCTTGTCGCTTCATTTGATAGAAATCGAGGATCTTATCGGCCTTCAATTCTTGAAGCGAGAGATGGCCCAAGTAAGGCAGAATATGCTTAATTACGAGCTGCTCATATTGCATGTGGGTTTTGGGTCTGAGCGAAGGAGATATGCTTTCCAGCCAGGAGGTGAAATACACCGCCAGCGTTACCCGTGTCCCTGCCAGAGGCAATCCCTGACCAACGAGCAGAAGAGCCTGGTTCAACCAGGCTTCCGCTTCTGATTTGGAATGGAAGTATTTTATATAATGCTTCTTTTGAATGGTGATCTGTCCGACCCAGCGTTTGTCGCTTCCGCGCTGGTATATCGAGCCTTGATTCTGCCCACGTTTGTTTTTCATCTGAGTCTCCCTAAAAGAAAGGTGGCTATTCATCTGTTTTTGATGAGTGATGGGTGAACTATTTACGCTTTCTCGCGTATTGAATGTGCTAAGCAATACCGAAGCCGCCAGCTCTCCTCTGCAAGTCGATTAGAACAGCCAAGCACATGAGGCTTATTCATGTATGCTGTACCGCATTCGAGCGGATGGCGACGCGCTATGGCAAGGGCATTCTTATTCGCTGGAGAAGCGCTAAGATTATGCTTTACCAGTATCATTTTTTGAAGCTGCTTGTAAACCTCTTCCGGTTCCCTTTTTGGCATATAATTTCTATCAGGCAGCAAAATGTATATCGCCCGCTTGACATTGTAAAGATTGCTACTACATGACTTATAATGACGGGTGTATGTTGGCAAATGATATCGAATTTCTGGAGATTGCTATGGACTGGAAAGAACACATTGTGGTCGATGCGAACATTCTTGTTGGCAAGCCGGTAATCAAAGGCACGCGATTGGCGGTTGAATTTATCATCGACTTGCTTGCCCAGGGATGGACTGAGCAGGAGATCTTACGAAATTACCCAGGTATCACCCGCGAAGATATTCAGGCTTGCTTAGCCTATGCCAGTGAGATTCTGAGGGTAGAAAAAGTTTATACCTTTCCACTGGCCGGTAAATAAGATATGCTTTTTCTGGCAAATGAAAACTTCCCGGGTGAAGCCGTTAATTCGTTACGGCTGAAAGGTTATGATGTTGCCTGGGTCAGGGAGGATACTCCCGGCAGCTCCGATATTCAGGTGTTAGAACGCGCCCAAAACGAAGGACGCATTTTGATTACATTTGACAAAGATTTCGGCGAGCTGGCATTTCGATATGGTTTGCCTGCTCAATGCGGGATTATTCTGTTTCGCATCTCTAATCCATCCTCCGCGCATGTCGCTCGCGTTGCAGTCGCCGCATTCAATCAGCGTCAAGATTGGGCAGGGCACTTCAGTGTCATTGAAGATACGCGAATTCGAATGACGCCGTTGCCAACTTATGAATAGGATAGATGAGAAATCTAAGCGACCTTGACACTTTGATTGCGGCAACCGAAGCAGAACTTTCAGAACTGAACACCCGCCAGGCTGAACTCAAAGCGCGATTAGCGCAATTACAACAATTAAGAACGAACCTGCTCCCGCCAATTGAAGCGACGCGTATTGACGATGGCCAGTCAATTGTCACCAATCAATCTTCTCAAGATGAGAAGATTGCTCTCTTCCGCGGCTTATGTCGCGGGCGTGAGGATGTGTATCCCAGGCGCTTTGAAAGTATAAAGACGGGTAGGAAAGGCTATCAGCCGGTTTGTCGAAACGAGTGGGTTAGTGGGATTTGCGAGAAACCAAAGATTCGTTGCGAGAACTGTGCCCATCGCGAATTTCTACCCATCACAGATATCGTTGTCCGCAACCACCTTCAAGGCTTCGATCCTCAAGAGAGGGCGGGGCGTGACTTTACAATCGGTGTCTATCCGATGCTGCCCAATGAAACTTGCTGGTTTCTGGCAGTGGATTTCGATAAAGCATCCTGGCAGGAGGATGCTCGTGCTTTTTTGGAAACCTGCTCATTATTCAGTGTTCCTTCCGCTCTCGAGCGTTCGCGTTCTGGTAACGGCGGGCATGTTTGGATATTCTTCGCCGAGCAAATTCCAGCAGCCATGGCTCGTCAAATGGGGACATTCTTACTTTCCGAAACCGCAGAGCGGCGACCAGAGATTGGGTTGGATTCCTATGATCGTTTCTTTCCTAACCAGGATACTCTGCCCAGAGGCGGCTTTGGCAACCTGATTGCACTGCCGCTGCAAAAGAAGCCACGCGAGAATGGCAACAGCGTATTTGTGGACGAGCAGTTAATCCCATACCCTGATCAATGGGCTTTTCTTGCTGCTTTGCGTCGAATGAGCAGATCAGAGGTAGATGCCGTTGTCAGGCAAATTGAGAAACAGGATGAACTGCAGGGCATTCGGCTGCCAGTTACCGACGAAGACGATTACCGTCCCTGGGCTGCGCCTCCATCCAGAAAGCGCGCTGAACAGCCAGTCGTTGGACCGCTGCCTGAGCACCTTGACCTGGTGCTGGGCAATCAAATCTATATTCCCAAAGCGGATTTAACGCCTTCTCTGCGCAATCGCCTGATTCGCCTGGCTGCATTTCAAAATCCAGAATTCTACCAGGCTCAAGGAATGCGGCTATCCACTTTCGGTAAGCCGCGCATTATCAGTTGCTGTGAGGATTTTCCGAGCCATTTGGGGCTGCCGAGGGGCTGCCAGGATGAATTGTTTGACTTGTTGGCGTCATTGAGCATTAAGGTAAGCCTAACCGACGAACGCTGTATTGGATCAATATTGGATGTGATGTTTCACGGTGCATTGCGTGAGGAACAACAACAGGCAGCCGATGCTTTGCTTAAGCACGAGATGGGTGTGCTGGCTGCTTCGACCGCTTTTGGTAAAACGGTAGTGGCTGCATATTTAATAGCTCAGCGCCGGGTAAATACCTTGGTGATCGTACATCGTCGCCAATTGCTCGATCAATGGATCCAGTCTTTGAGTCAGTTTCTTGGGCTTTCGCTGAAAGAGATTGGCCAGGTAGGCGGAGGCAGACACAAGCCGAACGGGCAGCTTGATGTCGCCATGATTCAAAGCCTAAGCCGAGCTGGAGCAGTAGATGATATCGTCGGCAATTACGGTCATGTGGTGGTTGACGAGTGCCATCACATTTCGGCGGTCAGTTTTGAGCAGGTGGTCCGGCAGAGTAAAGCCAGATATCTTACCGGTTTATCAGCCACTGTCACACGCAAAGATGGGCATCATCCGATTATCTTTATGCAGTGCGGTCCAGTGCGATATAAGATCAGTGATCGCTCCCAAGCGGAGAAACGCCCCTTCGATCACAAGGTGATTGTTCGTCCAACCATCTTCCGGATGCCTTCTCATTTGCAGAACTCGACAGATCAATCTATACAGGAGGTCTATACTTTATTGGCCAATGATGACTTACGAAATCGGATGATCGTCGAAGATGTTGTCGCCGCAGTTCAATCCCATCGATTCCCTGTGTTGCTAACTGAGCGCCGAGAACACCTGGAAGTACTGGCAGGTCTGTTAGCTGGAAAAGTTGCGCATGTTTTTGTGATGAAAGGTGGTATGGGCAAAAAGCAGCGCAGGCAATTGGCAAATCATTTCAACAGCGTCCCGGAAAATCAGTCGCGAGTAATCCTGGCAACTGGACGTTACCTGGGTGAAGGCTTCGATGATGAACGACTGGACACCTTGTTTCTGGCCTTGCCGATTTCCTGGCGCGGCACGTTGACACAGTATGCTGGCCGCCTGCATCGACTGAACGAAGCCAAGAAAGAAGTGATCATTTACGATTACGTGGATTTTGAAGTGCCTGTTTTGGCTAAAATGCATTCCAGGCGACGGACTGGTTATAAGGCATTGGGGTACGAGATTGAGTTAATAGATTCAGGTAAACCGACCCAATTGGCTCTGGTAGAGCTATAAACCTGCCTGTCCTTATTACAGTTCATTGTCTTCTCACTGCCGGCTGCGCAATACCGGCCCCACTTTCCTATCCATCTCAGCTCTCAGAGCCCGGAAACGTTTATAAGCTTCCATATACTTGTCATACCACTGCTTGAATGCTGCCAGCCGGCCTTCATGGAGGGCAATTTCACCCAAAAAGGCACAGTAATACGCGCCAGTGGCGTAGGTCTTACGCCCATTGTCAATATGTGCCTGCATCAGGCGGTGGTAAATGCCCTCGACCCTTCCGAGGGCGGTGTTTCGCGCCACAGCCAAGGACTGGGGTAAAGCGTCGCGCAAGAAGCGCAGCGGCTCTTTTTCGCCTTGCTCAACCCTGGCATACAGATCATGCAGGTTTCGCCCCATGCCCTCATCTGCCGAAGGACCAAATGCAGCCAACAGGTGCGCCTTGGCAACCAGTTTGCTTTCCTCCATCCCCTGATAACCCGTTAATGACGCTACCAGCGAGTAGGCTTCATCGAATTGGCCTTCACTTAGATAGATCTGGCACAGCAGATATCTTTGTAGCTCTCCCATATGACGCAGCCGAGCAATTGCCTCTCTTGTAAACGCAGAGGCTTTTTCAGTGGAAATTGCGCCAGCCAGCCGCCGGGCTTGAGCATAGGTCTCAAAACAAGGCTTTTCTTCAAAGGCTGGACGGTAGAGCTCAAACGCCTTGATCGTGTCGCCAGTAGCAGAATATGCCCGCGCCAGGTAGCCGCGCAACGAAAGTGTGTCGGGGCTATCCCATTCTTCGCGCAGGTAATAGGAAGGTCGTGGAGGTCGAGCGATTTCAAGAGCTTCCTGGGCATAAATAAGCATTGCTTTCCAATCACCTGCCGCTTGCCGGTCAGCTAATAACGGGGTGTAGCAGGCTGGATACATGCGGCGAAAACGCGCCCACAAGCTACGCATGTCGTCCAATCGCCCATCCTGCTCATAGAAACTCAGCAGCAAACGCAACTGAAATGGCAGTCCATACGCAGGCATTGATACAGATGCCTGAGCGCGCTGGTCTGCCCAGGTCTCCAGATACGCCTGTAGAGCATGGCGTTCATTCCCCACCAGTTCCAGGAAGCGATCCAGGTCACAGGGTTGCTCGTGATATACCAGGAAATGCAGCGCCTGCTCAAAAAACTCCTCTTGCGTTCGGCTGGCCTGCAAAGTAGCAAGATAGCGGCTGACCACCTGATGTTCGTCTTGTTCCAAGAATTTCAATGGCGAGGGGATCCCCAGGGTTTCGTACGTCTCACTCAATACCAGGTCGAGCAGCCTGTTATATGCTTCCGCTGCTATCGCATATTGCCCGGCATCGAAATATGAGTCAGCTTCATGAAAGAAGTTACGCAGCGCCTTTATGGCCGGATGATCATCCGGATCGTAATCCTCATAGTCATTGTAATTATCCTCGCTGTAATATGTTGCGGCGTCTTCATCGTAATATTCCCCTTCCGAGACTTCTTCGGTGAAAGCTTCTAACTCACACAAGAAATCTTCGGACGTGGGGTAGCGTAGGTCCGCAGTGGCCATCCCTGGTGGAGCCAGATGTTCCCAGAAGCGCTGGCGGGTTGGCTCATCCATGCCTTCCACAAGCTCAAGAAGAAGGGCAACTAATTCAGACTTGTTTTTCTTCTCCAGGTAAGCGCAGATGTGCGCCAGGCGCTTGTGGGAGGTTTTGCGGGTATTTGTCATCGCTATCTCTTACGTACGCCTGCTTGAGCCGTTTTCTCCCCATCCATATACAGTAGAAAAAAGAGTTCGCAGTGGCGCTTGTGTTGTCGATGAGCGTGGTCGAAGAGGCTCATGTCCACATTATACTTTTATCCAGGAAATTAACTCCCAGAAAATCAAGTACGTCTGCAGGTCGAAAATGTCGATCCGCGCCTGTACTGGAACATGGCGGTGGTCGTGCGCTTCGATGAATAATTTCACCGCAAATACTCCCCGGTCCAAACCAGGTTTGGACCGGGGAATGCGGAGGGTAGCAGGGCGTTTTCTATGGCCCTGAGAGGTAGTCTTTGAGAATTTTTGAATACACCAGCAGTTCTCCCGGCTGAGATAGCACCCCCTGTACATTCAAAGGCAGCTTCCCGGTTGCCCGGTAGACCAGGATAGCGAAGCTGGCTACGACATCGACTTCCGAGAAAGCGCAGTGTCCGTAGCCCAGAGTGGTGATGGCAGTGTACAATGGCTGGCTGCCCGCAGCAATGGCTTTCTGGGTGTACAGCGCCTGGTGCCACTGCGGCACCACGGGATCCCGCAGCGTGTGCAGGGTGATGAGCGGCACTGAGAGCGCACCAGAAGTCTGGTAGTAGGCGTTGATTTCTGCCACAGCCAGTGGATTGGCTGAGAAACGTGCAACCGTCCGGTTGAGCAGCAGATCGTTGCTTGAGCCTATGTAAAGCCGCTTGAGGTTATTGAAAGGCTGCCCTCCCAGCTTGTCGATGCCATCATTGGTGGCGAAAACGTTGTACCACAGCAGCTGCAGCAAAGCCTGGATGCCTGACTCGGGGTCGAATGGATTGGTGAGCACCCGTGCGACTTTGAGCAGTTGGAGCGCCTTCCCGGGATTGGCGCGCAGCGCCGCTTCGACCTGGGGTTCGAAGATCGTTTCCCAACCATCGATCACGGCAGCAGGGATGGCAATCGGGCTGAATGGGATAACGCCAGGGAAGAAATAATCAAACAGCACGCGCACATCGCCCCAATAGTTGATCTCGGCATCGAATTTTCCAATCGGCCCACACGCGGAGATGCCGCCGTCGAAAATCTCGGGATGCTGCTCGACGACCAGCGCCGTGATCAGGCCCCCCTCGGATGGTCCAACCAGGAATACATGTTCGGGCGTGCCAATCGAGGCGGCAAAGATATCTACCAGCTCTAGCAAATCTGCCGAGCCTTGCTTGATTGCCAGTCCATTGACGCTGTAGCTGGTAGTGGCGAAAGCGTAACCCAGCCCGTTGATGATTTCTGGAATTGAGAACTCACCTGCCACAGCAAGCTGGTCTTCTGGGATGGCGATTGGCTCGTTGAATGCCACATACCCGTGTGCATAGACCACCAGGTCGCCGTTCCAGGGAGTGTTCGCCGGCAAACAAATGCGGTATACGGCGCCGCTTGACTGGAGCCCGTCAGGGTAGCAGTACGAGGCGGAGTCCTGCTGGGCAGGTACGGCTGCAATTCCGGTGAGCGCAGTTACCAGGGATAGCAGCAGAAGGCAACGAGCAAAAATATTCGTTTTCATATCATTCTCTCGCTTTCTGCCGGTTTAGCGGCCCGCTGCTGGTTTTCAATGCCTGGCCGGACACCTCGTTTCCAGGGTGTCACGGGAGTTGTATCGATGGTGGTTTGGGTGTGGGGAAGAGTGGCAACCACCGTGGTGGATCGGGGTCATCGCCTGTATCGGGTACTCCCGTCGGCCAGGAAGGAGTTGGGAACTCTTCCCAATCGGTAGGCCAGCCAACCGGCAGTGTTGGAACGACCGGCGTGCTGATCAGATCGGGCCACAGGGTTGGCAGATAGGTGGGCAGGTATGTTGGAATATATTCTTGCCAGTTAGTGGGCAGTGGTGGTGGGAGGTAGGTGCCCTGCCCGGGTACCGGGTAAGTTGTTGCCCACTTCCATAGATCCCACGGGAACGGCGTGGGCAATGTCCGGGTAAGCACGGTGGGTATTGCCTCTGGTAAACCGGTTGGCAGCCATCCCGGTATGCCCTTCGTGGGGGGGACAGGCGTTGAGGCCGGAGGCGTTGGAATCACAGGTGGGGTGAGCGTCAGGCGAATTGGATGATTGGGAACCGTCTGCAGGTACTTCAAAACAGCCTGATGCGCCGCTTGAATCATTGACAGCGAATCCCGGAGAGCCTGCTGTAATTCTGAGGGTGCATCCGGCAGCCAATTCATCAGCTGGTGTTCCTGTGAGTCCAGCATCGCCAGTATCCGCCCGGCGAGTACAGTTTGTTCATCCATTGTCAATGGAGTGGATGTCTCGTAGTAGCTGCTGAGGGTGTTGATCTCAATGTTGTACTGCTGTAACGGTTCAACTGCCCTGGATGCACGGTTGTGCTGCCTGAGGCGATCAGCCTCCTGAATGCGAGTGCCGGCATACTCCATATGAAGCTCGGCATCCTGGAAATCGTGCCAGGATAAATTCAAGCGGATAGCCTCCATGCTCGTCTTCAGCGTATACAGACGGTCGCCGGGTAAAGCCTGGACGGATGCCTGTACAGAAGCCATCGAGAAGGTGAGCAGCAGCAAGATGAACAGCGCCGCAGCGGCGCGGCCGATGGCAAGCTGCCGGTGTGTTGGGAGCGCCCAGTCAGGCCAGAGGCGCTGCAGAATTGCGGTGAACGAGTTGGCAGCCCGCCGCGCATCCGCTGCATGACCTCCACCGCTATGGGCGGCTCGGCGCGGGTGCACAGCACCTGCGTTCATATCGCCGGCTCTTGCTGCGATCAAGCTTCTCATCCGGGCGGGGGCTGACATGCGAAAATCCGAAGATGCCCGCAAACTGCGCGCTGCCTGCAACCGCGAAGCCAGCTTTAGCAGCGGTTCCAGCTCTGCGCGCTGCCCGGGATACTGCGCAAGGCAATGTTCCAACGACAAGTTATTTTCCAGCATCCCGGTGACGCAGACCTGTAGGATAGATTCGATTGGAGTTGGTTGTGTACGCATGTCGGCCTCATTCCCGATGATGCGACAAGATCTGGTTCAATGTGGTCAGGGCGCGAAACTGGAGCATGCGGCAGGCGCCATCGCTCTTGTTCAGCAGCCTTGCAACTTCAGCATGATTGAGACCCTGGATGAAGCGCAGGATGATCACCTGCTGCTGCTCTTCGGTCAGCCGGGATAGTGCCTGCGTTAGCTCCTCAACCTCCTCACTGGCGATCAGCCTGTGGATCAGCCCTGCCTGCGCATCATCCAATCTGTCAAGTTGATCCACCTGGGAGATCGGCTGGTATGGTCTCATGCGCCGGTGATGGTCCACCACCAGGTTGTGCGCAATGCGGTACAACCAGCTTGTGAAAGGGCTGCCCTGGTTTTTATAGGATGGTAAAGACTCCCAAGCTCTCAAGAAGGTCATCTCCGTCAGATCTTCGGCATCATGAACATCACCTACACGGAAATAAACATACCGGTAGATTACATCCAGGTAGCGGAGGTACAGCTCGCCGAACGCTCCGCTGTCACCTGCGGCTGCAAGCTCTACCAGCTCGGACTCAGCCACGTCATCCTGGACGAAAGACAAGTCTTTTACTCCTTGCAGCGCCGGTACGCGAGCGCACTTCGCTGCACGCTGACAATCAGGCGTGCTTCCTTCCATTGGGCAAGATAGCCCCGCACAGGTTGGCTGCGGTCAGCTTTGCATTGGTCAAGTCTGCGCCGCTCAGATCAGCATCTTGCAGTTGAGCATCTGTCAGGTCTGCACCTCTCAGATCAGCGCCGCTCAGGTTTGCCCGCACCAGTCGCGCTCCGGTCAACACAGCCTTTTCCAGTAATGCCTGCTGCAGATCGCTCTGCTCCAGATTCGCCCAGGTGAGATTGGCAGACTGCAAGTTGGTTGTTTTGCCCCGCGCGCGCTGGAGATTAGCTCCGCTCATGCTGGCATTACTCAGGTTCGCGCCTTCCAGGCAGGCTTCGCGCAGGTCTGCGCCGGTCAGGTTGGCCTGGCTCAGATCGGCGCTGGATAATGTAGCCCGGTTCAGGCGAGCGGCAAACAGATTCACACCGCTCAATACTGCACCGCTCAAATCGGCCTCATCCAAGGATGCATAGGCCAGCCTGGCGTATTGGAAGTCACGCTCGCCCCCGTGATACCTTTCCAGCAGCTCTTTGTCGTTCATCGGTATCACCTGCATACTCGGATGCCTTAAACTCGCTGCCGGGGAGGGCTTCCTTCTACCAGGGTGGTGGTCCAGATCACAGGCTGGGAGCCGGATCTGGTTTGGCGGAAGAAAGCCCCAACAACGCTGCTCCTTTATGGCTGGGCGTTTGCCCGGCAATGCGCCGCTGGACCTAATGAATGATCAGCGGCATGTGGATCACATAAGGACCCTCGGGCTGCAGCTCGGCGGCAAAGCCGAGTGGGTCCAGACCAATCAGGCTGAAAATTGGCTCGTTGATCAGCCCGGCTTGCAGAACCGGCGTGGTAGCAGTCTGGTTTACGAACGGCGAGGCGGGCGCTGAGGCGGGCGCGGAGGCGCGGACGGATGTCCAGGCTGCCGGTCCGCCTCCTGGAGTAATGGTTAGAGTATGGTTGGTCTCACTCTGACCATATAGCAGGAAGATGTAGACGCCAGTTTCCGGGGTGGTGAATTGAACTTCATCCACTGCAGGTCCCGGCTTGAGGCTGAACTGGTCCGGCAGCAAGAAATTGTTCGGGTACCAGACCAGCAGGTCGACATTGCCTACTGTAGGAGTAACCACAGCGTGCACGTCGACGCCTTCGGGGTAGTAAACCAGGTAGGGGATGAGCTCGCCTAGCGACGCTGTGTCATCCGGTTGAATCAGGCTGGCGAAGTCGATGGCGCCGCGATCGAACAGCGATAGGTTCAAGGCATCGTCAGCCACCCAGGCGCCGATGAAGTGCGGACCGTTGTGCTCGCCCAGCGTCCAGGCGTAATCCTGCTGGAAAGGCACCCAGCCGCTGGTTTGCACCAGACTCCAGTGGGGGACGGGTGCAGTCACAACTTCTAGCTCTGCTAGGTACATCCAGGAAACCTTCACGTTATCGGTGGCAGAGATATGCAGGGTAACCTCGGGGCTGTAAAGCACATCTTGCTCACCGATCACCAGGCTATTTATTACCGGTCGGGCGGTGTCCTCTTCGAGCAGTTCAGGCACCAGCGCGATCCAGGCATGGCGCTCGAAGCTGCTGCCCGAGGCGCTGATGATGGCAGTATTGGTGACCACGGTCGGAGCGACGACGGTGAGAGCTGGCTCGACTTCGAAGCTCAAAGCGGTCGTCGAGCCGGGAGGCACCTCGATGCCCGACCAGGTGATGGCAGCCGCGACGGGATCGTAGACGCCACCGCCTTTAACCGAACCATCTATGTACGCCAGTTCCCCGGGCACCGGATCGGTAACATCCACACTGGCGCTAACCGTACCGCTGTTAATCAGCTGGATGGTGTATGCCAGCTTTTGCCCGGGAGCCAACGCCAGCTGCGATGGGTATTTGATGGAACCGGTCAGGATCGGTTCGTTGATGGCTTGAGGCGCCAGTGCAATCCAGGCGTGGCGCTCGAGGCTGGTACCAGAAGAGCTTATGGTGGCGGTATTGGTGATTGCCGTAGCCTTGCTTACCTGGATGGCGGGCTCCACCTGGAAGGTCAGGTCGGTGGATGTGCCGGCAGGAACGTTGATGCTAGACCAGGCGAGCGTTGCCGTAGCAGAGTCATACACCCCGCCCCCGGTTGCTGAGCCGGCGATGTAAGCCAGCTCAACCGGCACCGGATCGGTTACCTGGATGCTGGCATCGGCGCCGCCGCTGTTGATCAGCTGGATGGTGTAAGTAAGCGTCTGTCCGGGGCTTAGCACGGGCTGCGATGCGCTCTTGCTGGAGCCGCTCAGGTTTGCGGTAGGCGGAGGTGGGGGAGGCGGCGTGCTGCTGTCATCGTGCAGTTTGGCAATGAAAACATCGCCCCCGCCAGCATATGCAGCTTGCAGCGGATCCTGGGTTGGGAAGTTCGCTGAGAAGGTCAGACCGGTGATATAGGCGTGCCCGAGCCCATCCAGTGTGATGGCAGTGCCGGTGTCTGACTCGTCGCCGCCCAGGTAAGTGCTGTAAAGCAGCGAACCTCCATCGGCCGCGAGCCTGGCAGCGAAGGCGTCACCGTTGCCGGCATAATACTGCAGGTGATCCTGGAGCGGGAAGTTGGTCGAGTGCGTGCTGCCCGTCAGGTAAGCCTGCCCAATGCCATCCACCGCGATCGCATAACCATAGTCGTAGCTGCCGCCGCCCAGGTAAGTGCTGTATTCCAGGGTGCTGCCGCCGGGATTGAAGCGCGCGACAAAAGCATCGCTGCTACCTTGCAGGTTGCTTTGTAATGGATCCTGGGTGGGGAAGTTTGCTGACTCGGTGCTGCCAACCAGGTAAGCCCTACCGGCGCTGTCGATGGCGAGATCGTAGCACACATCCGCGCCGCTGCCGCCGAGGTAGGTGCCGTATTCCAGAGCCTGCCCGTCAGCGCTCATCCTGGCAAAGAATGCGTCGCTGGAGCCGCCAATAGCCGCCTGGAACGGGGTGAAGGTTGGCAGATTGGTCGAAGTCGTTGTTCCCGCCAGGTATATGCTGCTACCCAGGGCGATTCCAAAACCATCATCGGTCGCGCTGCCGCCGAAGAACGTGCTGTAGACCAGAGATGCATTTCCAACCAGTGCAGTATCAACAATGGCTACGAACGCATCCGATGGACCGTGGAGAGCAGCCTGCAAGGCAGCCAGGGTGGGGAAGTTGCTCGAGAAGGTGGTGCCTGCCAGGTAGGCTTTCCCATCCTGGGTAACTGCCAGGGCTTCGGCACTGTCCGGGTTGCTGCCGCCCAGGTAGGTGCTGTAGTCCAGGGCCGCGCCGTCAGGGCTCAGCCGCGCCAGGAATGCATCACCGGTACAGCCTCCAAAGAAGACTGCGCATTCATCCTGGTAGGCATTCTGCACTGGAAAATCTGCTGAGGTGGTATTGCCAACCAGGTAGATATTCATGGCGTTGTCGATACCGATGGCATTGGCCGCGTCGTCTTCGCTGCCGCCCAGGTAGGTGCTGAACAGCAAGCTGTCGCCGGCAGCGTTCAGCTTCAGCACATAGGCGTCATCCCAGCCCTGCTTGCCAGCATACAAGGCTGCTTCGGTGGGGAAGTCGATGGAATTGGTCGTGCCGGTCAGATAGATGTTTCCACCGCTGTCCACAGCGATGCCTTCAGCATCTTCGTAACTGCCGCCGCCAAGATACGTGGCGTACAGCAGAGTGGGGTCAATCACCAGCGCGTAGGCCGGGTTGTAGCGCCCGACGGCAAATCCATAGCTGTTATCGGCGTGCTGGACGTAGCTGACTTCTACAGGGATGCGCGCACCGGCGATTACCTGCCATGCAATGGGGGATTGTTCGACCAGTGTCTGGCTCGCACCGGTGGTCCGGATTACCAGATTGCCGCTGGTCTCATCAAGGCGGACATTTGCCACGCCACTGTGCCGCCACTGGATGGCACCCGGGTCGGCGCGAGGCGCGATGGTGTACGTGCCCTTCAGAGAGCCGTTTTTGCCGGTGTAGTGCAGGTCGATTCCGGGGTAAAGCTGCTGGTACACGATGCCGGCGTAGGTTGGGATATTGGTGTGCCAGGATTGTGGATCGGACCCGGCGAAGTAACTGGCAATGCCCGGAAGCAGCTGCTCTCCGGACGCCCCAGCTGCCGAGGATGCTTCGAACTCGATGCGCAGCACCAGGGGCATCTGGTTAATACCCGGCAGGACCAGCGCCACCTGGTCGATGGTGAAGAACATTGTGCTGTCCAGCCCGTTAGCCTGGAAAAGAACCGGAGAGGCGGTTTGCCCCGCATTGGGGACAAACGCCAGCGGTAGCTGGCTAAGATCAATGGGTTGGGTTTGAGTGATTGCACTGAGATTTGAGTAGTTTACTGGCATTACAAGCCAGGCTACGATGGAAACGAGCATCAGTGAAACCCATAGGATCATCCGGCCATTATGGATCGATTGGCTTGTCTTGGTGGGACTCAATATGGTCATGCTATCCTCCTTTACTAAATCTCAATCGCCCCTGAAGCTTTGCTCACAAGCGCGGACCTTTCATAATATAGAACGCTCAGGATCTGCGAATGTCACTCCTGCCGATCGATCAACCTGTGCTGGCGCCGCCTTTTCACGCCACTGCCAGCATTTCAAATCCCAATCATGACCCTCAACCGCCAGGCTTGCCGCGTATCCGGCGCCAGGCAGAAGCTCTCGCAGCCGCCAGCGCTGGGTTTCTTCTGCGTTCCCGTAAACGTTTAGCAAGATGACCGGCTCGCCGGGCAGCATGGACACGTCGAACTGGTCCAATGCAAGCGAAAGACCCCTGCCCCTGGCTTTCAAGTAAGCTTCTTTTCTCGTCCAGCAGTTGAAGAACGCCTCTTCGCGAACATCGAGCATCAAGGCGCGTAACACCTCGACTTCGCGCCGGGAGAAGAATTTTTCTGCAATCTGGAGGCTGGCAAGATCGCTGCGCATGTATTCGATATCTACTCCCACAGCTCTGGATCGTGAGACAGCGATCAGCGCCATGCTGTTGGAATGACTTAAATTGAATTCCAGCGTGTCCCTGCTGTGATTGCTGAGCATGGGCTTGCCATACGGATTGGTAACGAATTCTATTTGGCGAGGTTCGATCTTCAAGTATTCAGCCAGCACACAGCGCAGCGCCGCGTGAGCGGTGATGTATCGCTCTCGATCCTTTGGAAAGTAGAAGCGGTTGGCTTTGATCAACTCTGACAGCGAGAGACACGCCTCCGATTGTCGCATGGCTTCCGGAGTCTGCGCCGCCGGTGCATCGAGGAAAACCCTCCATACGTGAACGTCACGATGGGAGAGCTGGATTGGTCCAGCCGGCGGCTGCCAATAAAACGGAGTGTACATACGCTCCCTTATTCAACCTCTCTCGCGCGGTTCTGTTGGCAGCAAAGGCGCGCTGAGAACCGGGAGAAGTGTTCGAACGATGGTTTCCAGTAACAGATGCTGTGCATCCTTCAAATAGAAATGATCCCCAGGAAAAACCCGGACGGCAAAAGCGCCCCGGGTATGCTGCCCCCAGGACTCCAGACCCTGGCGCGTAACATATAGATCTCGCAGGCCACCCAACGCGGTTATCGCACAAGGCAGCGCAGGACCGGCAGCGTACGTATACGTCTCGCAGACTTCGAAATCTGCTCGCAGGATCGGCAGCAGCATCGCCATCAGCTCGGCTTCCTGCAGCATCTCTTGAGCCATGCCGTTCATCTCGAGCAGTTTGTCGACAAATTGACTTTCCGGCAAATCATAAGTCGGCGGATGGGTGGCGGGAAGGTGGGGAGCAGGATGTCCGGATACGAACAGGTGAACAGGCTGCGGGATGCTCTCCCGGGCGAGCCTGCGAGCCAGCTCGAATCCCAGCAGGGCACCCAGGCTGTGACCGAAAAAGGCATAGGGTATATCCAGATAGGCGGGCAGCACACAGGCGAGCGCCTCGACCAGTGGCTCGAGCCGGGTATACAGCGGTTCTGCCAGGCGCGGGCCGCGCCCGGGGTACTGAACAGGGTTCAGCTCGATGCTATCGGGTAAATAGCGGTTCCAGGAATAGAATATGGACGCGGCTGCTCCTGAATGCGGAAAGCAAAACAGGCGCAGCCTGGGGTGGGGATCTCCACGAAAATCTTTTCGGGTGCAAATAGGCGCAAGCCACCCAGTGTTCATGCCGCTGTATGCGGCTTGTGGTGAGTTATGCCCTGAAGTTGAACCGTTCACGCCGCACCTCGCATTCGTTAAGGCGTCGTCACAGCCTGATCTGGAAGGAGATTTTGAACGCTACGGTAATCATAGGTCAGGAAGTTACGGAAGTCGTGGTTGCGGCAAATCAACAGCGACGATACGGTCATCAAGATGCCGCAGCCGATGTAAATCAAGGGAATATTGCCTCCGACCAGGTCCGCCAGCACGCCTGCCAGCCCCATCGCCAGCGGCGAGAGCGCGGCGGAGATGGTGCCCAACAAAGCAAACACGCGCCCGCGCATCTCGCTTGAAATTCTGACCTGTAAGATGGTTGTGATGTTGATAGTGAAGAAACCGCTGGTAAAGCCGCCAAGCAGCGCCAGCGCGAACGCCATGTAGGGATTGGTGACCATCCCCAGTGCGCCGTAGCCGCTGGCTTCCACAATGATCATCAGGATGAGCACCTGGCGGCGCAGATTGGCGCTCAACTTGACCACCCCCGCAAGCAAATAACCCACCAGTGTCCCGATTCCATAAGCAGCCAGCAGAAATCCGTACCAATCTACGGGAACCTTGAGCACATCTTCGATGTAGAAGGGCAGCAATACGATGATCGGCGTGGTAAAGAAAACCAGCAGCGCGCTGACCAGTACCATCTCTCGCAGGCCGGCCATGTTCCAGATATATCTGAAGCCTTCGCGAATGTCCCCTGTGAACTCAGCCAACTGAGCGCGCCAGGTGGCAGGCGGCCCCGGGCGCAGCGTCTGAGGAATAGTGATTAACGTTTCGCTGGCTGAGGCGTACAGGTGTGTAAAGGCGTTGATTAGAAACAGCGCCGGCGCGCCAAGCAGACGGAACAGCGTTCCCCCTATGCCCTGACCAATGAACACCGAGAGCTGCACCGTGCTCTGCACTACAGAGTTTGCACTGGCAATTTTATCCTCCTGAACCAGCGAAGGAATTGACGCCGTGACCGCCGGTTCGAAGAAGGTACCAATCGTTGTACTGACGATCGATACCACGAACAGCCAGATGATGATCACCTGGGTCGCTTCAGGCTGCCAGAAGAGCAGCCCTGCCAGGGAAAGCACCGCCAGACCGCGCGCCAAATCGCTGAAGATCAGGATACTGCGGCGCGAGAAGCGATCCACCACTGCGCCGGCTAGCGGCCCGACCAGTACAGCAGGCAGCGTCGAGAGCATCTGCAGCAGCCCCACCATGGCTGCAGAGCCTGTGGCGTGTTTGATCCAGAAAAGCATGGCTACCAGGAATCCCTGGTAGCCCAGCCTGCTGATGGTCTGCGCCTGCCATAAGAGCAGGAAATTGCGATTCATAAGTTTAGTCGGAGGTTGCATGCTCAAGCATCCTGATCTGTAGCCGGTCGGTCGAAAGCGGAGCTGCGAGGTAAACGGTTCATGGCCTGTTCCTACATTGGCATCAGGGCTGCATCTAAATGCTTGCGCAGCGCCTGTGCCAGCTCATTGACGTGTGGCTCATGGATCATGGTCAGGTGGTCGCCGGGGACATCTACGATTTCCACACCTTCGAGAGCCAGCTTGCCCCAGCCCATGTCTGCAGGCAGGCTGGCAGCATGGGTTTCGTCGACTGCACGGAAGAGTGTTACGCGGCCTGCATACGGGCGAGGCCGGTATTTGCGCCAGGCCTGGGTGTGAGCGGTCATAATATTCACCCACGTCTGGAAATGAGCAAGCGTGATATCCGGAAGGATAAATCCGGACGCCTGTCCTATTTGCCACACAGTTCGCACCTGCTCCGATGGATCTTGTTTGCGCAGCCCTTCAAGCGACAGGTTGATCTGCTTTCCAAAAGTCTCCACCAGGTAGGCGGCTTGATCTTCTGGCTCTTCGAAAGGCAGCTCCGGGCCCTGGTCCAGCATTGCCAGCAATCCCACCTGTTCGCCGGCTTCTACCAGCTGGCATGCCATCTCGTAGGCAATTACCACGCCCATCGACCAACTACCCAGATAATAGGGTCCCTGCGGTTGGAAGCTGCGTATGGCACGGACATAATGCGCGGCCATCGTTTCGATGTCATCGTGCGGCTGGCTTTGAGCGTTCAATCCCTGGGCCTGGATGCCGTAGAAGGGCTGGTCTTCCCTCAGCAGGTGGGAAAGTTCAAGATACCAGTGCACACTGCCGCCGGAAGGGTGGACAAAGAAGAGCGGGTTGCGATCTCCATCCGGCTGGAGCGGCAAGAGCAAAGAGAGCGGCACGCCGCCATCCTGCTGGCGGAGGTGGTCTGCCAGCTCGCGGATGGTGGGATGTTTGAAGATGGTTACCAGGGGCAGATCGAGGCGCAGATCTCGCTGCACGCGCCCGATCAAACGCACTGCCAGCAGTGAGTGCCCACCCAGCTCGAAGAAGTTATCCCGTACGCCAACCGGATGGATATTTAGTATTTCTTCCCAGATTTGAGCCAGGGTGTGCTCGAGCGGGTCTGCCGGCGGGGAGTATTCCCGCTGCTGCGCGTACCGCCCGGCGCCGGCTTGCAATGGGGCAGCTTGTAGCTGCTTGCGGTCGATCTTGCCAGATGCCGTGAGGGGGAATGCTTCCAGGGTTATGTAGAGAGATGGCAGCATGTATTCCGGCAGCGTCTTTTGCAGCGCGGCTCGAAGCCGGGCTGGGGGGGGTGATTCGCCTAGTACAGGGATGATGTACGCTGCCAGGTGAGGGGCTGAGCCATCGGTTCGCAGCAAGACGACCGACTGCGACACTTCCGGCAGGGCATTCAAGGCGGTTTCGATCTCGCTCAGTTCGATGCGGTAGCCGCGCAGTTTGACCTGGTGATCGATGCGCCCCAAGAAGAGGGTATTCCCGCCCGGCAGGCGCAGAACCTGGTCGCCAGTACGGTAGAGCCTGGGGTATGGGGAGGAGTGCAGGGACAAGGCCGGTCTGTGCTCATAAAATGGGTTGGGGATGAAGCGCTCGGCGGTCAGGTCGGGGCGGTCGAGGTAGCCGCGCGCCAGCCCGGTGCCTGTGATGAACAGTTCGCCAGGCACGCCAATGGGGACGGGGCGCAGATGCTGGTTGAGTATGAAGGCCTGCATGTTGGCAATCGGCTGGCCGATGGGGATTTCATCCTGCAGGCTGGCGGGAAGAACGCAGTTCAAATCATCGAGGTTTTCTACCTGATACCAATGGCTGGCGATGGAGATCTCGGTCGGTCCGTAGGCGTTGAAAAAACGGCAGCCCGGCGCAGCGGGGCGCTTGCTCCAACGAGAGGCGATCGCGCGATCACAGCGCTCGCCTCCTGAAACCACGGTATGCAGGTGCGGGAGGTCATCCTCCGGAAGGACTGCCAGCAGCGAAGGGGGCGCGATGATGACTTGAATCCGCTCGCTTTGCAGTATCCCATGAATATCTGGGGCAGATTTCAGGGTTTGCGCATCCGCCATGACCAGCTCGCCACCGGCGCACAGGCAGGGAAAAATCTCAATCAGCGATCCATCGAAGCAGAAGGAGAAGATCTGCAGGACGCGTGTCTCCGGGTAGATGTGCATTTCTTGGAGGTAGGCCTGTACCACGTTGCTCAGCCCCTGGTGCTGGATGAGCACGCCCTTAGGCCTGCCGGTGGAGCCGGAGGTGTAGATGACGTACGCCAGGTGGTCCGGGGTGGTGAGGTGGGAGGGGTTGGAAGTACTCTGGCAACGGATTTCGATCGCGGTTCGGTCTTCGGGAGAGGCGGTGGACTCCGTGGAAGTTGTGATGCCAGGCTCTTCTGTGCCTGTTGCCCAGATATTTTCCAGAAAGATGACGTGGGACGGGCCGCTGGGGGAGCGGCTGCCATCGTACGGCAGTTCGGCGCCATAGTACGGCAGCTCGGCGCCATCTGCGCCCGGGTCGAGATCGAGGCCTCGGGCGATGGCATGG
>JBGSTO010000477.1:0-1605 GCA_041736465.1 Anaerolineales bacterium
GAGCATGTTGATACGCTTTTCAAGCAGAATTGATCTTTTTTTGCGTATCGCAACAAAGTTGTGTCCTAAAGTAAGCTTGAAAAGGGGGGAGGCCAGATGTTGCCTTCGCGACGAAGGGTCTTATGCTGGACAGAGCTGAAGCCTGTCCATCCCGGTTACATCGTTCGAGTTCCATGATAAACTAGCCGCAAATATCTCAACCAGAAGAAGCAGCGCCACGAGTAAATGATGTGCTACCGAAGGAGCAAAAAAACTTTGCATACGCTTCCCTACACCCATTTTCAACCCATGCCGCTGCGCGGCATCCGTCCTGCAGGCTGGCTGCAGGATTTCCTGGTGCGCCAGGCAAGCGGTCTCACCGGCAACGTAGCCGTCTCTGGTTATCCCTACGGCTACAAGTTCTGGGGCAGCAAAGCGGACGATACCAAAGGTGCTTATGCTGCCTGGTGGCCCTACGAACAGACCGCCTACTGGATCGATGGGGCGCTGAAATGCGGTTACCTGGCAGGCGATGAGGGGCTGTACCAGCAGGCGCTGGACGAGGTGGATTTTGCGATCGAGCATGCCGCCGGTGACGGCTTTATCGGACCCGACAGTCTGCGGGAGAAAGACCGCTGGCCGCACGCGGTGTTCTTCCGCGCCGTGCTGGCGCAGTATGAGATCAGCGGCGACCGGCGTTACATCGATGCCATGCTGCGCCATTACCGCTCCACCCCCCACCCGATGGGTTGGGACCGGGATGTGACCGGCGTGGAAATCCTGCTGCACCTGTACCAGGAGAGCGGGCAGGAGGATATGCTGGAGCTGGCCGAGGAACTGTATGCGCGGTTCAACCAGCAGTGGCCCGGGATCGATGCGGCCATCCCCAGCCTGCTTTCCGACAAACCCCAGAGCGAACACGGCGTCACTTTTAATGAAGAAGCCAAGCTGGCAGCCATGCTGTACTGCGCCACGGGCAAGGAAACCTACCGGGAGGCGGTTGTACACGGTTACGCCAAGCTGGAAGACCAGGCCCGGCTGGCGGATGGTCTGCATTCGTGTTCGGAGCACATCCACGGCAAGACCGAGCGCGATATGCACGAAACCTGCGATATCACCGACCACACATGGGCGTTGGCCTACCTGCTGCAAGCCACCGGGGAGGCGCGCTACGCCGACCGCATAGAGCAGGTGATCTTCAACGCCCTGCCGGGCTCGGTGAGCAAGGACTTCCACGCCCTGCAATATTTCTCGTGCCCCAACCAGGTGGTGGCCGACAGCAGCTCGAACCACAACCTGTTTATGCGCGGGCTGAACTGGCTGAGCTACCGCCCGGACCACGAGGTGCAGTGCTGCCCGGGCAACGTACACCGGGCGATGCCCAATTACATCTCGAAGATGTGGATGCAATCCACCGAAGGCGGGATCGTGGCTGCCCTGTACGGCCCCGGGTCGCTGCAGACCAGCATCGGAGCTGAACGGACGCCGGTGACGATCACGGCGCGCACACGCTACCCCTTTGAGCAGGCGATCGAGTTCTCCGTCGATCCGCAAACTCCGGTGGAGTTTGCGTTCTCTGTGCGCATCCCTGCCTGGTGCCGGCAGGCGCTCCTGGCGGTCAACGGG
>JBGSTO010000481.1:0-10812 GCA_041736465.1 Anaerolineales bacterium
GGCTCCGCAGACTGGCTGGATATCACCTTCGACCACACCACCTACACCATCTGCAAGGCCTGCCACGCTCGCCCTGCCGGACACCCGCGCGGGCAGTGCTCCAACTGCCACACCACCGACACCTGGATCATCGCAACCCCCACGCCCGCGGTCCTGCTGCCTGCCACGCCAGTGGTGCAGGAAGAGCGCTACGTGCGCCCGGAGCTGCCTTCCGACGAGGAGCCGGACCTGCGCGCAACCCCCGTGCCGGATAGCGACGTGCCTACCGTACGGGTAACGCCGGAGCCTTAACGCAGCAAGCATCGAAAAGCCGGCCGCACGTAGTGGGCCGCGCATAAGCATGTCATCCTGAGCGGCGCATGTCATCCTGAGCGGAGCGAAGGATCTAAATCCTTCACTTCGTTCAGGATGACAGATCAATAAAGGAATACGCCTCGCTCCGAGCGCTCACCCACCAGTATCATTGGTTGACACCAACACAGCCCGGACCACACTAACGGTCCGGGCTGTGCTGTCATCAGGGGGCTTGAGAAGATCATATCCCCTCGAATTTCGCGCGAATTATCCAGTGTGCACAGGCAATTTTCCCGGCGAAGTGCCGACCGGAAGATATAGTTCCCAAATCAAATTAAGTGTAACAAATATATTACACTTTGAAATATTTCAATAATAGTTATAACGCATTTATAACGCGCACATAACAGCTGTGTAACAGCCATTTGTAATAATCCGTACAAATCACTATGCCCGCAACGATGTGTGAGGATTATGAAAGCCCAGCACCGCAACTACCATTCCTATCTACTGCGCATCTGGAGAGAAACAACCGAGGCAGAGTGGCGGGCTTCGGTCCAGGATATCGCCAGCGGCGAATTTAAATACTTTGCCAATCTGGTCGAGCTGTATCACTTCCTGGAGCAAACGCCGGAGGACTGCGATGGAGAGCTTACGGCGGTTTCCAGATCACCACTGGTCAAAGTTTGACCGGCATTCATCCATCAGGGCTCATAAAGTTCATTTTTACCACCCCGCTGCCCAACCCCGCCACACCGTACCCAGCGCAACGGGGCCAGATACAAAGAGGAGGTCGAGTTGGATACACCACGTAGCAAAGCATTTTCCATAACCGCAAACCCTGTGAGAATGAGGAGGATATGATAATGAAGATCAAGCGAACTGTATTTGTTGTGCTGGCCGTGCTGGTTTTGTCCATCAGCCTGGTCGGCGGTCTGGTGTTTGCGCACGACGACGGGCCGCTGTTCACCCGCAACCTGTCGCGCACACCCGATACGATGACTGGCGCGGCTCAGCTCAGCCACATGCCGCTGTATGTGCCCGCCCAGAATACCCAGGGCGAACCGCCCGATACTGAGACCGGCGAACTCGAATACTACGCCGGCGACTGCACCAACTCAACCACCTCCGAATGCACGCTGATCTACACCCGCCCGGAGGCCAGGCCGCTGATCGCTACCTACAACGACGGCATCGAAGAGGAGCTGGTGGTGCCTGAAGGCATGAGCGGCATCGAGACCGGCGCCGGCTTCGGCAAACGCGACGCTTTCGCAGCCCTGAGCCTGGATGACGGCGCTACCTGGAAGGACTGGAACCTGTCCGACTCAGCCGATCGCTCGTCTTTCGTACTGAGGAACGGCGAGCCCTACCCCGGCGACGTCTTCAAGCTGGTGCACCAGGTGGAGGGCAACCGCGTCGTAGCTGCCTGGATCTCGCGCTACTGCGAGAGCGGCGCCCCGCTATATTCGTGGCTTGAGGATGAGAAAGACGGCCTGTTAACCGTCTATCCCGAGCTCGCCCATCCAGTCAACGTCGATGGTGGAACCGATGAGGACGGCTACTACGAGCTCTATGTAGACGACATGTTCACCGTGGGCGGCTCGCAGAGCTCGGTAGACTATACCGCGCAGGGCTTCCCCGAAGTGGGCGAGATCCCCTACGGCTGCGTATGGGTCGCCCGCGGCACCCTCGAGCAGGATCTGGATGACAGCGGCAACCCGCTGTTTAACACCAACGACGAACCGATCTACGACATCACCTGGCGCGCCTCAGAGCGGCTGACCTCCGGTCGCCGCGACCCGCACCAGATCAGCATCTCCTCCTCCCCGGGCGCAGGCTTCTACGTCATGTGGCAGGAAGACCCCGAGGGCTTGCGCCCCGGCAAGGGCCTCGGCCCCGGCGAGGGCTGGTCGGGCGCTATCGCCAACTCCCGCACCGACACCTGGTACACCTACATCGATATCGCGCATGTCGATGACGTATGCCTGGATGATGTCGACGGCGTTTACTGCACCCCCGGCACGCTGGCTGACTTCACCGCCAGCGAGCTGTTCGGTCAGAAGCCCAAGGCAGCGGTGCCTTTCGCCATGCCGGTGCGCGTCACCGATAACAATATGTGTAAGGCCACCCAGAAGATTGACTCAACTGGCGAGCTGATCGATCCCTACTGCTACGCCGACTTCGATGCCAACGGCACCGCCGACCTGTGCGCCGCCGAGGTAGATTGGACCAACTCCGCCGACGTTACTATCAAGATCTGCAAGGCTGAAGACGGACGGGTGATCAACGGGCGCACCGCCTCCACCCGGGCACGCGGCACGATGAAGCCCTACGACTCGGACGGCGATGGCGCACCGGACAGCGCCTGGGTGCTGTTCGGCGAAGAGAAGATGAAGGCGCTGGGTACTGTGCTCGATGAATATCTGGAACCAGAAGACATCGGCAAGGACATGTGGTACCACACCTTCGAGTTCGACAAGCCCGAGCTGGCGCAGCAGGGCCTGATGCTCAACTCCCCGGCGCTGAGCCCCGAAACAGGCGAGTTTTTTGAGATCCTGATCGATGAATGGGACAACGAGTTCTACGACACCGAGATCGCCCGCCGCTTCAACCTGTTCGTCAACTCGGCCCCTGCAGCGCTAGCCAGCACATCGAAGACGATGGGCTTGCTGATCTACAAGGAGGGCATCATCCGCCAGGGCGGCCCGGCCGACATCTTCATCCGCCGCCTGGTGCTGCCGGACGACTTCGACCCGGCAGTCGACAACCCCTTCGCCTACGAGAACGTGCAGTGTTTGGAATATGCCGACGACGGTACCGCCACGCCGGTAGACCTGCTCTATGCTGACGGCTCTAACCCCAACTACGTGCGCGGCCTGTGCCCGGTGGCGGGCATGAACGTCTCCGGCACCAGCATCCAGCTCTGCGACGACGGCACCAGCGGGGAGGCCTGCGCAGAACAGTTCCCCTACGATCTCAGCTACGAGGATTGGGGCGCCCTGGATGATAGCGAAGTTCCCAAAGTTACCGAGTGGGTGCAGGCTCCAGACAATTACAACGATCCATCATGGGGCAACCCCTACGACGTTTCCAAGGGCCACCGCGGCTTCATCGACGGCGACTTCGTGATGATGATGTACGCCACAGCCCCCAACTGGAAGGCCGGCACGGTCGGCAACGAAGCCTACAACCTGTACATCCGCCGTTCCTTCGACGGTGGGCAGACCTGGACCACGCTGCCAGCCAGCTTCACGCACATCAACGGCATCACCTACAGCGGTGACGGCACCACTACCTGTGAGGACTGGGGTTGGGGTGGTACCGTGGAATACGAAGTCTGCACTGACTACGGCGCCGGCGCGTTCGAGCAGGCACGCAACGTCTCCCGCCTGACCGGCTCCAAGATCACCGTGCTCGACCCGCGCTACTCGCCCTCCGGCGGTATGCTCAAGGAAAGCTACAAGAACCTGCTCTGCGACCCTGAGCTGGACAACATCTGGACCAACTGCGGCTATACCGATGACGCCTCAGCCCCCTATCCGGAAGAGATCCGCGACCCATCGGTATTCTTCGGCACTTTCGAGACCGGCGACAACACCGTGGTGACGGTCGAGACCGGCGCCAGCCCGCTGGACATGTACTACAGCCGCGCCTTCAACTTCGGCGATGACTGGGATGAGCAGGATATCTGCGCTGTACCAGAGGATCAACTTCCCTGGTATCCAAACACCAGTGCAACCTGTGACGAAGACGAAACCGAGCTGCGCTGGGACTGGCTGGAGAACGGCGACGACTGGGCCACCGAGGCCAGCGTCGAAGGCAACCCGAGCGGCGACCGCTTCTACACCGTTTGGAACCAGGAGCTGTTCCTGGGCCTGGACGACAACGGCGAGGAGCTCTTCACCGATATGGACGCAATATTCCGGCGCATCTTCTACAACCTCGACGCAGATGCGGTGCCAGCCGTCTGGCTGGTCTCAATTCCGACGCCTATCGTCGACCTGGATACCGAGATCTCCCTGCTCGGAGCAGCTGTGGACAACGACCATGTTGGTGAGGGCATCGTCGAATTCGAGTGGACGATGGACGGCGAAGTGGTCAGCAGCGACCGCTACTTCAAAGCCCCGCCGCGCACGCTCTCCAAGGGCTGGCACGGCTTCGGCTTCCGCGCCAAGGATCACGAAGGTAACTGGTCCAAGTCAGCGAGCTTTGAGATCTTGGTGGTGGACACGGTATACACAGTGCGTATGCCTTCCATACTGTTGAACAAGTAGTACCAACGACCTTGATCGGGCGAGGGGCAGGTCTGGCCGGCAAACTGGACCTGCTCCTTGCCCGCCCGTCCGTATCATGAGCGAAAGAGTGGAACGCCCATGAAGCTGAACAAATTCTTCCTGGCAGTACTGCTGGTTTGCCTGGCGCTCGGCGCCCGGCAGGTCGGTCGCGTAACGGCTGGTCTGCTGACCAGCACCCTTTCCCCGGAGCCAAACTGGAGCGATTACCCCGACTGGCTCGGCTTCCCCGCGCAGACCGGCTCGCTGTACGGCTATACCGTCAGCGCCGCCGGCGACCTCAACTGCGACGGCTACGCTGACATCGCCGTCGGATCCAGCAAGTACACCCACACTGTCGATCGCGAAGGCGCGGTCTTCGTGTATTACGGCAACCCGGTCGCCCCAGGGGACACGCCCGATTGGTATTACGCCAGCGGGCTGGCGGGTTCGCTGTTCGGCAGCGCCGTCAGCGGCGCAGGTGACGTCAACGGCGACGGCTGTGACGACCTGATCGTGGGGGCATACCGCTACAAGAACGGCGAAGCCGGTGAAGGCATCGCCTACCTGTTCCTGGGCGCCAGCGGCGGGCTGTCCGCTGTGCCCGCCTGGAGCTACGAAAGCAACGTCAAAGAAGCCCAGTTCGGCTACGCCGTATCCTCTGCCGGTGATATCAACGGCGACGGCTATGATGATGTGCTCATCGGCGCCAACACCTACTCCCTGGGACAGGTCAATGAAGGCGCAGCCTTTTTGTTCTATGGCTCAGCCTCCGGGTTGGCCCTGGCGCCCGCCTGGAGCTACGAAAGCAATCAGGATGCCGCCAAGCTCGGCCAGGCGGTTGGCGCAGCCGGCGATGTCAACGGCGACGGTTTCGGCGACGTGCTGATTGGCGCTCCATCTTTCGATGAAGGCCAAATCGATGAAGGCATGGTTTTCGTCTTCCATGGCTTCGCCTCCGGATTGGACCTGGCGCCGGCGATCTCGCTGCAAAGCAATGTGGAGAATTCCTGGTTTGGCTTCACCCTGGCAGGCGCCGGAGATGTCAACAAAGACGGATTCGCCGACATCGTCATTGGCGCTCCCAGGTACTTCGACGACATTAGCGGGCAGGAATATGAAGGCTCGGCTTTTGCCTACCACGGCTCTTCTGCCGGCATCCAGGCAAATCCCGCCTGGCGCTACGAATCGAACCAGATATGGGCCGGCTTTGGCTGGTCGGTTTCTTCTGCCGGCGATGTCAATAACGACGGCTACGATGACGTCATCGTCGGCGCACCGCTGTACGACTACGACCAGCCCGATGAAGGCGCAGCCTTTGTGTTCCGCGGCAGCCCGAACGGTCTGGTACTGTGGCCCGAGTGGCGCGGCGAAGGCAACCAGGCCACCACCCAGTTCGGCTGGTCGGTGGCGACTGCTGGAGATACCAATAAAGACGGATGCGCTGATGTTGTGGTCGGCGCGCCGGAATACATGAAGGATGAAAAGACCAAGATGGGACGCGCTTTCCTGTACCGTGGCATCGAAAACCTCTCGACGCCGCAATTCATCATTCACCTGCCGTTGGTCGTCAGCAATCCTTAGATGTATTTCACAGAGAGAGGAGAAATGCATCCCATGACTCAAGAAACACCTCGCCTTACCTGGAAACAGCGTTTATTATTCACGGCTCACGAGCGCAGCGACGAGCGCTCGCGCCTGGTGGCGGTCGCCAACAACCTGATCCTGCACCTGCACCCCACCAACGTGCCCGTCTCCACCCTGCGCTTCACTTATACCTGGGGGTTGGGCGGTATCTCGGCGGTGCTGGCCCTGCTGCTCGGCCTGACCGGCCTGCTGCTCATGTTCCGCTACGATGCCCGCGCCGAGTACGCCTACATCAGCATCCAAAAACTCGAGAGCGAAGTCATGTTTGGCTCACTGGTGCGCGGTCTGCACCACTGGTCGGCCAACCTGCTGGTGGTCACCACCTTCTTGCACCTGCTGCGCGTGTTCTTCACCGGCAGCTTCAAGCAGGGGCGCACCGCCAACTGGGTGATCGGCATCGGCCTGCTGCTGCTCGTGCTGGCTTCCAACTTCACCGGCTACCTGCTGCCCTGGGACCAACTGGCCTACTGGGCCATCACGGTCAGCACCAACCTGCTCAGCTACATCCCGCTGATTGGGCAAGCCATCAGCCGCTTCCTGCTCGCCGGGCCTGAGGTCGGTCAGGGCGCATTGAGCAACTTCTACGCCATCCACGTAGTCGTCCTCCCCACCCTGCTGTTGGGCATCATGGCCTACCACTTCTGGAAGGTGCGCAAGAACGGCGGCCTATCCCAGCCGCTGCGCCAGGCGGAAGAGCGTGTCGAGCGCGTTACCACCATCCCCAACCTGGTCACGCGGGAGCTGGCGGCTGCTCTGGCGGTGATTGCGCTGGTGGTCACCATCGCCATGCTGGTTCCGGCGCCGCTCGAAGCCATCGCCAACCCGCTGCACTCCCCCAACCCGGCCAAGGCCGCCTGGTACTTCGCCGGCCTGCAGGAGCTGCTGCTGCACATGCACCCGCTGGCGGCGATGTCCCTGGCAGGCATCCTGCTGATTCTGATCGCCGCCATCCCCTGGTGGGACCGGCGCGAGAACGATATCGGCATCTACTTCCGCTCCGCCAATGGGCGCCAGGCTGCAGTGATCAGCGCTTTGCTCAGCCTCAACCTGATGCCGCTGTTGGTAGTAGTCGACGAATACTGGCTGGACCTGCCTGCGCTCTTCCCCTGGGCGCCTGCCGCCATCACCTCCGGTTGGCTGCCCTTCCTGGCTACCCTGGGCGGGCTGGCAGGTATCTATGCCTTGCTCAGGCTGGTCGTCAGGCACCACAGCCAGCCTGCCAACCACAGTGAAGGCCTGTTAGGCGTTTTCGTCTTCGTCATGGTCAGCCTGGTGCTGCTGACCGTCATCGGCGTGTTCTTCCGCGGCCCCAATATGGCCCTGATCCTGCCGTTCTGATCCTTTAGGAGGCGCCATGTCCATGCGATCGTTATCACCCAAAGCAGTTTCCGCAGCGGCGGAAGAACAGCCCGAGAATCAACCCCAGGAACAAAACCTGACCCGGCGCAACTTTCTGAAGCTCGGCATCGGCGCACTCAGCGCCCTGGCTGTGCTGGAGATCGGCGGCGCCAGCCTGGTGTTCCTGCGCTCACGCAGCCTGGAGGGCGAGTTCGGCAGCGAGATCAAAGCCGGCGAAGTGGAGAATTTCCCCGCCAATTCTGTTACCGAGTTCACCGATGGCAACTTCTTCCTGGTGCGCGCCAGCGACGGCGGCTTTTTGGCCGTTTACCGCCGCTGCCCGCACCTGGGCTGCACCGTCAACTGGGTCGCAGAAAAGGAACGCTTCTACTGCCCCTGCCATGCCTCCAGCTTCGATAAGTACGGCGACTTCGAGAACCAGCCGGTGCCGCGTGCCCTGGATACCTTCCCGGTCAGCTTCAAAGACGGGATGGTGGTGATCAACACCGCAGATTTCCAGCGCCGTGACCGCTTCACGCCTGACCAACTGGCATACCAGTAGGCGGCGCGCTAACGAATGAACCTGCAGAAAAAAGGTTAAGGTGAACCCTATGAACCGCTACAACCTGATCAGCCTGATTGCCCTGCTGGCCTTCGTGATTGCGCTGCCGGTATACGCCTGGATGGAACCAGGGCGTTTGCAGCAATCGCAAGCCAGCTTGCGCCAGACCTACCTGGAAGAAGGCGCCGTGCTCTACCTGGAATACTGCGCTCTGTGCCACGGGCCTGCCGGAGAGGGCGTCGGCATCACGCCCGCCCTCAATCACCCGGCCCTGGCGGAAGCGCACCCCGAGTTCCTCTTCCGCACCATCGCCCGCGCCTCGCACGGCACCACCATGGCTGCCTGGCACATCGAAGAAGGTGGGGCGCTGAACAACTACCAGATCGACGAATTGGTCTCCTTCATCCGCTTTGCCGACTGGCAGCAGGTGAACCAGCTCGCCGCAGAGCGCGGCTTCACCCTGCCGCCAGAAACTGCCGCCGAGCTTGGAGTGGCTTTTATGGATTACGAGCACGAAGATGACCCGCACCGCTGCGTTGCCTGCCACGAAGAACCCGAGGTGCATATCGGTCGCTTCGGCCTCAACTGCGCCCGCTGCCACAGCGCCGCGGCCTGGACGCCTGCCGTGCTCACCCGCCACAACTTCCTGCTGGATCACGGCGGAGAGGGCAAGGTGGAGTGCGAGACCTGCCACGCAGACAATTACTATACCCACACCTGCTACTCTTGCCACGACCACACCCCCGAGCAGATGGAGCAGGTGCACGTCAGGGATGAAGGCATCGCCGAATACAGCAGCTGCATCGAATGCCACCCCACCGGCGAGCCAGATGAAGCACGCAAGTTCATGGAGGGACAATTGGGACAAAACTCGACTGACTCACTCGACGTCTACCGCAACACCGCCCGGCAGCTGCAGCACACTGCAGCAGGTGGAAACTAGCGGCAGGCGGACAGGCAGCCAGCGTTCCCGGCTGCCCAGGAGATCGCAGCAATGCGCAAGACGAATCCGGGCCTGACGAAATCTACTGAGCTAGGACATACGCACTTGCTCATGGCCGTTTTCGGGATGGCTGTCGCGCTGATTTTGGGAGTTGGCCTCTACCTGAAGCTGAGTGGAAAGCTCTCGCCGGGGCCTCTCTCCGCCGCAAGTTCTCATAACCAGGAGCTGGGCGGCTATGTTTCGCATGCAGAATTCGAGCAGCAGTGCAGCCACTGCCACGCGCCGCTGCACTGCGTCACCGATACGCGCTGCCAGGACTGTCACATGGACATCGCCGAGCAGCGCGCCACCGCCAGCGGGCTGCACAGCCTGCTGCCTGGCACTCAGCGCTGCCAGAACTGCCACAAGGAACACATGGGGCGCGATGGCGCCATCACCGAGCTGGCTTACGTCAATATCGACCACCAAAAATTGGCCAGCTTCAGCCTGGACCAGCACAAGCTCAACTACGACGGCAGCCCGATGAGCTGCGAGTCGTGCCACAGCAACCAGCAGTTCATGAAAGACACCCTGGACTGCATCAGCTGCCACGCTGAAGCCGATCACGATTATCTTTCCAACCACCTCGAAGCATACGGCGCCGGCTGTGTGGATTGCCACGACGGGCGCGATCGTATGATGGCTTTTGACCACAACCAGTATTTCACACTGGATGGCGGTCATGAAAGCCTGGTTTGTGATGACTGCCATCTGGAGAAGCAGTACGCCAGCACCATGCAAGACTGCGCCGGCTGCCATGCCGAGCCAGAGCTGCACGCCGGCGTCTTCGGATTTAACTGCGTTAGCTGCCATACCACCCTGGCCTGGGCGCCGGCGCAGTTCGTGCAGCACAGTTTTGTTTCTGACAGCGGCGCATCCAGTATTACCGGCTGCGAGACCTGTCACGCCGGTTCCTATACCGAGTACCCATGCTATACCTGCCATGAAACGGAAGAAATGCGCCTGGTGCATCTGCCATTTGACATCCTGGATACCACTGAAAACTGCACCGACTGCCATCCCAATGGGCGCGAGGGCCAGGCTGCCGCTGTCCAGTTGCAGCAGCCTCACACAACCGGCGGGCAGGGAATAGAAGTATCCTCTTCGGGTTATTGATCCGCAGAGATCAGGCCTCCTGGTCACCGAGAGAGCGCTGTGTCTCTCCAGCGACCAAGAAAGGACGGGCAACATGAGGAGAATTTTGAGTATCTTGTTGGTGTGCAACCTGTTCCTGGTTGCACTTATCGGGAGTATGGTCCTCCTGGCAGAGACCTACCCCCTTCACCCCGGCAATTTGGCGTACAGCCTGCAGCACAGCGCCGAACAATGGCGGCTCAAGCTGGCTGCAACCCCAGAACGCCGCGCCGATTTTGCCGTCACCCTGGCGGAGCGCCGCCTGGCAGACCTGGCGCTTGTTCAGGAGGAGGGCCACGTGCTGGCATCTGTCCAGGCTTTCGACCAGGCGCTCAACCAGGCCGTCCTGCAGCTCAGCGACCTGCCCGACCAGGCTGCCGCTCCCCTCTCCCGGCGCATGGACAGCTTGCTCCTGCAGGCCGATATCGTGCTCTCGGCTTTTGCTCCAGACGCCGGTATGGCTCAGCTCCAGGATCTGGCGCACAAGGTCGCCGCTTTGCGCGCCACCGAAAACCGCCAGGATCTGGCTGCCCTCGCCCAGCAGACCCCCAGCCTGCCCAACCGCATCACCGCCGAGCTGATCT
>JBGSTO010000495.1:0-1932 GCA_041736465.1 Anaerolineales bacterium
ACGCCGCTGCGCTGCTGGGCGCCTTCCACGAAGCGCTGGCGCAGCGTCTTCATCCGCTCACCAGGGTCGAAATGGCTCATCGCCCGGCGCATCAAGTCGGCGTCCGCCAGGCTCAAGCCCGCCAATTGGCTGAGGATGCGCAGCACCTGCTCCTGATACAGGATCACGCCGTAGGTTTCTTGCAGCAGCGGCCCCAACGCCGGGTGCAGGTGCTCCACCGGCTCCTTGCCCAGATGGCGGCGGATAAAAGCTTCTTTCAAGCCGCCGGTCAGCGGGCCGGGGCGGTAGAGCGCCAGCGCCACCAGGATATCCTGCGGCGTGCGCGCGTCCACCTCGCGCAGGGTCATGCGCATACCGGGGCTTTCGATTTGAAAACAGCCCACGGTCTGCGCCGCACGCACCAGGACTGATGTTTCGGCGTCTTCCACAGGAATGCCATCCAGCAGGCTGACCGGCGAAACAGCCAGTCGCACACCCGGCAGAACCGCAACCGCCTGCTCACCGGACTGCCGGCGCTGCCAGGCGGCTTCTGCCACGTCGCCCAGCACGGTCAGGCCGCGCGTCCCCAGCAGGTCGATCTTGATCAGCCCCAAGCGCTCGACCGACTCCAGGTCGAACTGGGTGATCACCATACCCTTGCTTGCCATCTGCAGCGGGATCAATTCGACCAGCGGGCCGGGTGTGATCACTACACCGCCCGGATGCACCGACAGGTGCCGCGGCATCTCCAGCACGGCGCCAGCCTGGTCGAAGATCTGCGCCATACGCGCCTCCGGGTAGCGCTGGCGCAAAGCATTGAAGGCCTCCGGCCCTGCAGACCGCGCCATCCAGGGCGGTCCCCAACCGCGAAAAGGCAGCCCGTCCACCAGCCGGCTGACCTCGGCGGGCGGCAGCCCATGAGCTTTTGCCACCTCGCGCAGCGCCGAGCGCATGCGGAAGCGGTTGATCGTCGCCACCATCGCCACGCGCTCCTCGCCAAAACGCCGGTACACGTAGCGAATGACCTTATCCCGGCGCACCGAGCACAGGTCGGTATCGATGTCGGGGGGCGTGGCGCGGGCGACGTTGAGAAAGCGCTCGAAATACAGATCCTGCGCCAGCGGATCGGGCGAGGTGATGCCCAGGCAGTGCGCCACCAGCGACGAAGCCGCCGAGCCGCGTGAAGACAGCGGCACCCCTTCCCGCCGGGCGTAATCCAGGATATCCTGCATGATCAGGAATAAAGGCGCATAACCGCGCTCGCCGATCACCCCCAGCTCGTGATCCAGCCGCTCGATCACCGGCGCCGCCAGCTCGCCATAGCGCTGCTGTGCACCCTCGAACGCCCGGCTGCGCAGCACCTGCGCCGCGCTTTGTCCTGCAGGCAGGGGAAGCTCAGGGTAGTGCGCCTGGCCCACAGGCAGCTCGAAACTGCAGCGCTCAGCGGCTTGCAGAGTAGCGTGCACCGCCTCCGGATAATCCGCAAACCGCCTGTGCACCTCTTCCGGCGGCAGGAAATACGCCTCCGGTGGAGCGGCGGCCTCCGGCAGCAGGCGGCTCAGGGTGGTGTTCAGCCGTATGGCTGCCAGCGTGCGCTGCAGCGGCGCCTGCTCTGGTTGCATGTAGTGCACCGCGCAGCTCGCCAGCAAAGGCACTTTCAACTTCCTGGCAAGATGATACAGCCCGTTGACCCAGCCGCGGTCGGCAGCGGACTGCAGCTGGATCTCAGCGTACAGCCGCTCCGGGAACAGCTCCGCCAACCTGTCCAGGTAAGCGGCGGCGGCTTCACCCTGTCCTGCTCTCAGCAGCCCTGCCGCCAGGCCGCGCACGCCCCCGCTCAGACACAGCAAGCCCTGGGTGTGCTGCGCCAGCTTTTCCCATGCCAGCCCGTTTTCCGGTTTGCGCTCGGCATCCATCTGCAAAGCCGAGCTTAACTGGCACAAATTCGACCAG
>JBGSTO010000500.1:0-1520 GCA_041736465.1 Anaerolineales bacterium
GCAGGTGCGGGGCGCACAGCCAACGGCAGCAGGATCAGCAGCGCCGCCGCCGCCAGCGCCAGGAGCAGCAGCGCCAGGATGACGAAGTATCCCGCGCCGCCGAAGGGCTGCCAGGTGCGCCCGAGCATTGCCCACAGCTCCCCGGCTTGCGACCACTTGAAATAGTGCCCGAAAAAGGGGTGGTCGTCGCTGGGCGGGGTGACCTCGTACGGGTAAGCAGCGTAGAATTGGCTGCGCGGCTGGGCTGCAAGCAGCTCGGCGTACGCCTGCTCGTAGACCGGCTCGCGCAGCACATTGTAGCGGTTGATCTCGGCAGGATCCAGGTCTGGGGCGTACACCACATCGTAGGCCCGGCTGGCGGCGAACTCCCGCAGCCTACCCAGCTCAGCCACGCTGAAGGGCGCCGTTTTCACCAGGATGGTGGCAGTGTTGTAGCCTCGCAGCGCAAACAAGCGCGGGCGCGGTTCCAGCCCTAGGGCTTCCAGGCTTTCAACCGCCAGGGCGAATGTGCGCAGCGATTCGCTGGGAGGATCCTGCAGCCAGCGGGTGATCGAAAACACCCCTTCCGGCGACAGGTGCGCCAGGGCGTCCTGGAAAGCTTCCCGGGTATAGCGATAATCTTCTCCCAGGCTGTACGCGCCGGAGCCGACCGGATGATAGCCCGAAGTCAGCGAGAGCAGGATGACATCGTACTGAGCGGTCGAACGCCGCAGGTAGCTGCGCCCGGTTTCCACCTCCACCTGCACGCGCGGGTCAGCGTACAGCTCCCCAACTGCAGCCACAACCAGCGGGTTGACCTCCACGGCAGTCACCCGGCTGGCGCCTAAAGCCAGCGCCGTGAAGACGTCCAGCCCGCCGCGCGGCTCCAACACTAGAGCAGACGCGTCCGGGCGCAGCAAAAAGGCCGCCGCCGTGGGCAGGTAGCCGCTGAAACCCGCCTCCGCGCCGGGCTGCAGCACCACATTCAAATCGTCGCCGTCCACCAACACACCGTCCACCGCCGGCAGCGGCTGCTGGTAGCGAAAACTCAGCCCAGGCAGGGAGTGAATGCTTGCGCTGCGTACCACGTCCACACGGGCGGAAGCATTCCACCGCCGGTAGATCACCTGGCTGCCGAGCGACTGCAGCGCATAGGACAGCCCTTTATACGGCGACAGTCGCAGCTCGAGAAAGGCAAAGCCGCGCTGGTCATCCAGGCGCAAGCCCAGGTCGAGCAGGCATAAAGACAGCAGCGCCACTGCGCCCAGGCTTTCCAACCGCCGAAGGAAAGAGCGCAGATCACCAGGCGGCCTCGCCAGCCTGATTGCCGCCAGCGCCGCCAATCCAGCCAGTGCGCCGCTCAATGTGACCACGCCCTCCCCTCCCAGCAGCGCTGGCGCAAACAGCGCCAGGGCGCAGCCCGCCGCCGATCCCGCCAGGTTGACGGCATACGTGGTTCCGGCGGATCGCGCATCTGCCTCCAGCAGCAAGCCAACCACCAGGCCGCTGCAGAAGAATGGCGCCGCCTGCACAAGGTAGTG
>JBGSTO010000505.1:0-8236 GCA_041736465.1 Anaerolineales bacterium
CGTGACAATGCCATGATTCCCAGGCCTCCGCCGGCGCACTCGCCGCGCCGGCTAACAGGCAGAGTTTACCACAAATTTGGCGGGGGAAAGGCGATGATTGGGCAAGCTGCTGCCAGCTTACATCCGCGGCCAGACGTGGTAGGTGCCAGGCTGGCGGATGTCCACCAGGAAGCGCATCTCTAGGCTGGTGGTGTATTTACGTGTGAGAATTGACAGACTGAGAGTACAGCCCTTCTCTGTGCAGGATTGCCCCTATCTGCCCAGTGTTCTCGTTCCACTCGAAGTAGTCGCCGATCATCACATTGGTGCGGCTGCCGAAGGCTTCCATCTCCACCCAGTGATTGCCGCCATTGATTGTCGAGCCGTTGAGGTACTCGCGCACGTAGCGCACGCTCTGGGCGCTGAATGTGTGCGTCTTGCCAGATGACGTCTCGACGTACTCGCCCTGCACGGCGCTGTCGTAGATCGTCGTCCAGGTTGTTCCGTTGGCGCTCACCTGCAGCTTGACGCCGTGGTAAGTGCGCCCGTCCACGAAGTAGCGCCACACCTTGATCTTGTCGACTGAGTACTGCGCGCCCAGGTCGAGCTGCACGTACTGGCTGCCGCCAACGGCTGTGTAGGCGAACTCGCCGCTGCTGCCCACGCCGCTGTTGGGATAGGTGTCGCCGTCCGTACCGGATTCGGCGAAGTACAGGGTGGCGCCGCTGGTCAGCGAGATGCCGGATGCCAGGTTATCGTAGCTTACCTCTTTGACGCGCTGGCTGTCGCCGTCGTGTTAAATTGTTAAAGAGCGACCTTCATGCACATTTCCCAGGTTGCAACCGGGCACTGTACCTCACCAGATCGATTGCCTTAACCGCATCCACAGCATCATCGACGTGGGTCAGGGCTCTCACCAGCGCCCCGACCCCGGTCACACCCGGGATGACAACGCTGGCAACGTCGGGGGCTAGCGCAAATGGGATTTGTACGTATTAGAATGTGTGGGGTAGGTGAATCATAAGGTGGTGGTATCGCTCACTCGACAATCCCAGCATCTCGCAATCTAAGCAAGTCATCTAATAGCGCTCGAAATCTGCGATTAAGCCGAGGGGCAATTAGTAAATTATCCTCATACCCAAAATCAAGGAATAAGTTGATGATGATTTTCCAATACTCGTCGGCAAGGTCGACTTGTCGCCAGTTGCCCTCAAGTGCTTTTTGACGAGTTATGATGAACTGCGTTTCGGGATCCCGGAGTATTAGCCGGGTTGGTAGATTTCGAATATCAACCTCGATAAATTGGGCATCTCGGATATCAAGCGCCCAGTCCACGGTTGAGTAGTATTGAGCATTGGCTAAATCAAATTGTAATTGCTGTTTTGGTTTGGCCAATCCAGGAGCTATGAGAGGACTAACCATAAGCCGCCCAATATTGCCAGATATCGTAGTGTGTTTGAACACGGCGCCCCAGGTTTGGAACAACGTATGTGTTTTAATATTATGGATCGATACGTCCTCAACAATAGCGGGGCCTAAAGTGCAACCACGTTGCTCGCAGTCAAAGATCTTTACGTTTCTGATGGTTGATCTTCGCCGGACATTTAATGTGGTCGATATATCTACACTGACGAAAGAGCATTTCCGAAATTCCAGATCTGAAAATGTCTTTCCAGAGTTGAAATCCGAGAATCCCCTAATGAGTTGATTTTCTATAATTCTGTTCATATTTTTCCCCTAATAATTCCTTTGGTATGTGACGACGCGCAATCCGTTCCCATATGGACGAAGTAGATGGGCCGATCTTTGAGCCGGTGTTGTAATATCGAAATTCAAACCTCTAAGGATACCTCTACCAATGAAGTCTGGATTATTTGGACCTCCTACATGCTCAAACAACATCCGGTTGATGCTAGAATTTTGGACTTCCCGCGCCACAAACCGCTCTACAGCTTTGCCGTAGTTTGCTGCCGCCAGTCCTTTTGGGCCTGCCGCTATTTCCGCCCCACTTAGTACAGTATTTGCTAATGCTGGATTGGCAGCCAATTCTCCATTCTCCGAATTCGTAATGGTTTGCAGTCTTCCTGCTAGGGCGGATTCTACCATTTTACCAACACCTTAACCCGCTGCAGCAGTAACTCCGCCAAGCAGAGCGTCCTGCACCATGCCTGCTGGGTTTCCTAATCCGCTTTTGATCGCCTGGCCGTTCAATACATTCTCAGTCGCTCGCGCCGCCTGTCCGGACGCCACTCCGCTGACTATACCCGAATTAATTGCAGCGCCCAGACCGCCAGCCCTCATCGCAGCAGTTGCGATACAGCAGGTCAACCCGCCTACGGCTCCACTCACGGCTCCAACGGCTGCTGATTTTGCCACTTCAACCGGGTCGATATTGGTGGTAAGCGGCTGCCCTGCCTGGATATTCTTGATCATCTGCGGAGCCGCCGCTACGATTGTCCCAATTGCCGCGCCAACTACTGCCCCACCTAATGCCAGCGCCAAGTTAATAAAATGCCCACTGGGATCCGAAAAAACGATCGGGGTGTTGTTCGAATAGGCGTAGCGATCGAATCCGATGACGCCCTGCCCCGCGGGGATCATCGTATCCGGTTGGATGAACTGGGTAATATAAGCGTCATTATAACAACCCCTGCCCGTTGCCCGACCCAACAGGCCTCTCTAACAATTCTGTCCATGAATAGAAGAATTGTGGACTATTCCGAAAGGCGATAAGCAATTACTCGCTCATCTCCAAATGGAACGAGGAGTAAATCACCGAACACTGCCGGACTTCTCTGAGGATCATTCCTCATTGGTGTATTTGATTTGACCGTGAGTTCACCGATGATTTCGCCCGTTTGTTGATCAATCATAAAGAGACGATGTTCCGTGTTTCGGATAAATATATGATTTTTGTGTATGACCGGAGTCTCCAACCAATCTAATTCGGTAATAGACCAATATACTTCTCCATTACTTACAGAGACCAGCCAGAGTCCTTCTCCATACACAAGAATCTCATTGTTATTGATGACCAATGAGCGAACATCGCTGGAGATTTCAGTTTCCCATAGTGTAATTCGCGTCGATTTATCGATCGCCAGGATTTTATAACCTGAATTCAGGCCTGTAGCAACATAGAGCACACTATTTTTCACCGCTATGTCATCTACCCAATCCTTCAATCTGATCTGCCATGCCAGTTCCCCGGTTTCTAGATCGAAAGCCTGGACGAAATCTTCAGCTCCTAAGTACAGCCAGTCGGCATCTGTTTCCAGGTGAAGGTTTGCCCTATTTGGTACATTTAACTCCCAATTAAATTGCCCACTCCTCAGGTCATAGCAAGCTACCGACCAGCTAGATCTTGCCACATACAACCTGTTCGAAACACTTACTACGTCCTCAATTTCAACTTCCGGCGGGAGATTATTATTTGCGTCGATCTCCGACCTGGTCCAGATCGTTTTCCCCGTGTCTCCATCAAGGACCCTGATTCTCGATCCCAGTTCAGATACCGTTATATAGTTGCCAAATACGTATGGAGCTTGATTTGGCCCATCAGGTTGAAAACGCGTATCTGCAGGAGATGCAATTTTCCAAATTTCCTCTCCTTGAGCATTGATCGCTATTACCGCATCTTGAGTACGTAGGATTATCTTATGATCTAATTCCCTGATACTCGAAACAATCTTTATATCGGCCCGATAAACCCAGGCAGTGCTCTCGGGAAAAGCGCCTCGCGCGATCGGGTCCGGCGGATAGACATATCGATCAAAGTAATACCAGGCGATTGTAGATCCACAGGCCACCACAAGGATGGTTGTGAGCCAAATCAACACCATGAAACATGACGGTATTTTTCTTCGACTCATATATATAGCGTAGCACAATTTTCCCGGCAACGCTATCAACACACCCTGATAGCCGGCGGTCGATAACGGTTAATGAATCGCTACCCGTTCGTTGATGCTCAAGCCGCCGGTCTCAATTCTGATATAATCAGTCTTGATACTCTTCTTTGCAGATTTCATTGCATCCTCACAAACCCATTCTCCGGAGGCTCTCCCATGACTTCTACCAGCCCTCACGCGCCGGGCGCAGGTAAGCACATCTACCAGCCGGGCGAGCTGGCCTCACCAGACTGCACGCACCTGGACCAAATTCAGCCGGTTGCCCCCAGCGCCCCGGGCTGCGAGGACTGCCTGGAAACCGGCGGCTTCTGGGTGCGGCTGCGCATCTGCCTGACCTGCGGGCATGTGGGCTGCTGCGACCTGTCCGTCAACCGGCATGCTACCCGGCACTATCACGATACCGGGCACCCGCTTGTGCAATCGCTGGAAACCAACGAAGATTGGGTATGGTGTTACGTGGATGATAGGCTCGTCGTAGAGTAGGGGCACGCCGGTCATACTGGCGAGCCCCACCAGGCCAACATGCCGTGTATGCTTTCTTGAAAAAGGTCCCGCTGTTTGCACAGCTTCCGCAGGAAGACCTGGAGCGGTTGTGCGCGCTGGTCACCGAGATGCGCCTACCCGCCGGCGAGGAGCTCTTCCAGGAGGGCAGCCAGGGCGACCGCGCCTACGTCATAAAAGATGGGCAGATCGAGATCTTGAAATCCTCCGGCGGCAGCACGCTGCTGCTGGCGGTGCGCCAGTCCGGCGATGTGATCGGGGAGATGGCGCTGCTGGAAGCCGCGCCGCGCTTCGCCACCGCACGCGCCCGCAGCGATTCCCACCTGCTGGTGATCGAACACCAGCATTTGGAACACCTGCTGAACACCAGCCCCTCGGCTGCCAGGACCTTGCTGCACACCATCACCGCCCGCCTGCGCGCCAGCGAGCTGACCCTGCGGCAGAGTGAAAAGATGGCCCAGTTGGGCACGATGAGCGCCGGCATCGCTCATGAATTGAACAACCCTGCCGCCGCCGTGGGACGGGGCGCCAAACAGTTAACCGAGGCCATCAGCCGCCTGCAGGAAAGCCATCTGGAGCTGAACCGGCTGGCTCTCAACCCGGAGCAAACCCTGGCGCTCAAAGATTTCGAGCTGCTGGCGCGCCAGCGCGCCGCCCAACCCCTGGAGCTAAACCCTTTGCAGCGCAGCGACCGGGAGCAGCAGCTCGAAGACTGGCTGGAGCAGCGCGGCATTCAGGATACCTGGGAGCTTGCGCCCATGCTGGTCAGCGTGGGCATACCGGATGAAGCGATCGAACGGCTGGCAGACGCGTTCTCTACTCAAGAATTGGCGCACGTGGCGCGCTGGCTGGAGGCCACTTTCAGCGTCTACTCGCTGCTGGAAGAGATCACCCAGGGCGCGGGGCGGATGAGCGAGATTATCAAGGCGCTCAAGTCGTACGTCTACCTGGACCAGGCGCCCGTGCAGTCGGTCGATGTGCACGAGGGGCTGGATAATACCCTGGTCATCCTGCGCAGCAAGCTGAAGGGCGGCGTGGTAGTGCAGCGCGAGTACGATCCCGAGCTGCCGCGCATCAACGCTTACGGCAGCGAGCTGAACCAGGTATGGACCAATATCATCGACAATGCAATCGATGCCATGGACAACCACGGCGAAATCATCCTCCGCACCCGCTACGCCGACGATTGGGTAACGGTCGAGATCCAGGACAACGGCCCGGGCATCCCGCCCGAGATTCAGCCCAAGATCTTCAGCCCGTTCTTTACCACCAAGGCGGTGGGCAAAGGCACCGGGTTGGGGCTGAACATCAGCTACAACATCGTAAAAAAGCATGCCGGCGATATCAAAGTAACCTCCCGCCCCGGATACACCTGCTTCGAGGTCAGCCTGCCGGTAGATTTCGAGCATGTCAGGACCGAAACCCTGCCGCTGGCGGTCGCCGGCAAATTGAGCGATGAGCTGCTGCTGAATATCCTGAAAGAGACGCGCACTATTGCCGTGGTAGGGATCTCCGATCGCCCGGCGGTGCCGGCGCACAGCGTGCCTGCCTACCTGCAGCAGGCGGGCTACCGCATCATTCCGGTGAACCCCAGGCTGAAAGAGGTCTTGGGAGAAGCAGCCTACCCGCACCTGCTGGCGCTGCCGGAGCCGGTGGACGTGGTATTGATTTTCCGCAGGAGCGAACAAGTACACGAGGTTGTCGAGCAAGCCATCCAGAGCGGCGCTAAGGTCATCTGGATGCAGCAGGGCATCGTCAACGCCCAGGCGGCTGCCCTGGCTCAAAGAGAGGGCCTGCTGGTAGTGATGGATACCTGCATGCGCTCCACGCACCAGCGGTTAGTAGGCGCGTAGGGGCACTCCGGTAGCAACGGCGTGCGCTATTGAAGTGGGAGGAAGAATTTGGCTAACAAACCGTTCATTGTGACCGTCGATGATGAGCCCCAGGTGTTGAGCGCCGTTGAGCGCGACCTGAGGAACCACTACCGCAGCGACTACCGCATTCTCAAAGCCCAATCCGGCGCTGAAGCGCTGCAAGCCTTGCAGCAGCTCAAGCAGCGCAGCCAGCCTGTGGCGCTGCTGCTGGTCGACCAGCGCATGCCGGTGATGAGCGGCACCGAATTTCTGCAGGAGGCCGTGAAGGTTTACCCGCACGCCCGTAAAGTGCTGCTCACCGCCTACGCCGATACTCAGGCTGCCATTACCAGCATCAACCAGATCGGGCTGGATTACTACCTGATGAAGCCCTGGGATCCGCCCGACCTGAACCTTTTCCCGGTGCTGGACGACCTGCTCAGCGATTGGCTGGCGAACACCGAGCTGCCGTACGATGGCATCCGCGTGGCGGGAACGCTGTGGTCGGCGGGCAGCCACGCGGTCAAGGATTTTTTGGCGCGCAACCGCATCCCTTACCAGTGGCTGGATATCGAGCAGGATGCCGAAGCGCGCCTGCTGGTTGAGAGCGTGGAATCCGGCAGCCACCGCCTGCCGGTGGTCTTCTTCCCGGATGGCAGCCATCTGGTGCAGCCAGAGCTGCGCGCCCTGGCGGAAAAAGCCGGTTTGCAGACTCAGGCCTCGCAGCCCTTCTACGATCTGATCATCATCGGCGCGGGGCCGGCGGGCCTGGGCGCGGCAGTGTATGGCGCATCAGAAGGCCTGCGCACGGCCTTGATCGAGCGTGAAGCCACCGGCGGGCAGGCTGGCACCAGCTCGCGTATCGAAAATTACCTGGGCTTCCCCAAGGGATTGAGCGGGGCAGACCTGGCGCGGCGGGCAACCGCTCAGGCAGTCCGCCTGGGCGCCGAGATCCTGACCGCGCAAGAAGTCACCGCCGTGCAAGCGCGGGCGGTCAGCACCCAGGATCCCTACCGCCTGGTGACTCTGAAGGACGGCAGCGAGCTGGGCTGCAAGGCGCTGATCATCGCCACCGGCGTGACCGTGCGCCGGCTGGACGCTCCCGGCGTCGAAAAGCTGACCGGCGCCGGCGTTTACTACGGGGCAGCCATCAGCGAGGCGGCGCACTACCGCGGCCAACCCATTGTGGTGGTGGGGGGAGCAAATTCCGCCGGGCAGGCAGCCATGTTCTTTTCACGCTACGCCAGCCAGGTGACCATGCTGGTACGCGCCAGCGCTCTGGAAAGCGGCATGTCGCATTACCTGGTGGATCAGATTCGCCAGACGCCCAACATCCGCCTGCGGATGAACTGCGCAATTGTGCACGTAACCGGAGAACAGCGCCTGGAAACGATCGAGTATATCCAGCGTGACAGCGGGGAAACCTTCCAGGAGAACGCCGCCGCCATGTTTATCTTCATCGGGGCAGTGCCGCACTCGCAGATCGTTTCGGGATTGGTGGCGTGCAACAATGCCGGCTTCATCCTGACCGGCCCAGACCTGATCAAAGACGGGCAAAAGCCGAAGAACTGGCTCTTGCGGCGCGATCCCTACCTGCTGGAAACCAGCGTGCCGGGTATTTTCGCTGCAGGAGATATCCGCCAGGGCGCGGTCAGGCGGGTTGCCTCGGCGGTGGGTGAAGGCGCCATCGCCGTCAGCCTGGTGCACCAGTATCTGCGCAGTGTGTGAACAAGGTAGGAGTGCGCCGGTAGTTCTGGCGTGCCCCTACGCGATCCTTGCCTGGGCGCTGCGCAGGAATGCCTGGCGCAGTTCTTGATCTTTGAACAGGCCGGCGATCTCCGCCACCACCGCCTGAGCCGCGGCGCGTTGTTCGTCCGCCTCGGCTTGCCGCCCGGCTGAGAGCAGCCCGTCCAGCGCAGCGGCGTGCGCCTGCCAGATCACCGGGCGCAGTTGGTGAGACCTCGCCAGGTCGATTGCCCGCTGCAGCGCAGA
>JBGSTO010000510.1:0-16454 GCA_041736465.1 Anaerolineales bacterium
GAGAGCAGCGGCACCGAAGATGTCATCCTGGTTGCCGAGACCGATCTGCCCGACCTGCACTCCTGGCAGGCGCTGGCAGACGAGCTGCGCCGTGCGATCACCCGCAGCTCAGACGTCGCCCTGCGCCACGTGCACATCGTCCCCCCAGGCTGGCTGCTGAAGACCAGCAGCGGCAAGGTGGCGCGCAGCGCCAACCGGGATAAATATCTATTGGAACAAACCCCACACGCCTGAGAGCCTGTGCACCGATCCAAGAACCACGGGCGCATTGGTCCACGAGCACCCCTACGAAACGGTTTCAAGGGCTTCGTCTTTTTCCGGCAGCAAATCTTGATAGACTCTCACCATACGCCCTGCGATCTCCGCCCAACCGTACTGGCGGGCGAAGCTGGCAGCCTCTTCTCCCATGCGCCGGCGCAGCTCCTGGTCCTGCAGCAGTGTCTGCAGTCGATCTGCCAGGGCCTGGGCGTCATCCACCGGGAAGGTATAGCCGGTGACGCCGTCCTGCACCAGAAAAGCCAGCCCACCGATCTCGGATGCCACCACCGGCGTGCCGCACGCCATCGCCTCCAGCGCCACCATGCCAAAAGACTCGTAGTACGATGGCACAATGACCGCCTCAGCAGCCGAGTAGTAATACGGCAGCGTGTCCTGACCGCGCTTTCCCAGGAATGTTACCAGGTCGTTTAGCCCGTGCTGCTCGCAGATATCCTGCAGCCGCGCCATTTCGGCGCTGATCACCTCCGGGCTTTCCGTCGGCTCCCCGCCGATCACCGACAGGCACATGTACACCTGCTTGGCGCGCAGGATGGCAATCGCTTCCAGCAGCGTATCGATGCCTTTCAGCGGCTCGATGCGCCCGACGAACAGCAGCATGCTCTCGCAGGGAGGGATGCCGATGAAGTCTTTGGCTTCGTCGGGGGAAATCGGGTAGAAGCGCACCAGGTCTACGCCGGGGGGAATGACCACGATCTTGCGCGTATCGGCATGGTAAAGCCATTGCAGCTGCGCCAATTCAGCGGGCGTGGCGGCGATAATGCGATCTGCAATGCGCAGCACGTCACGCTCACCCCTCAGCCGGTATTCCCCCTCGGCTTCTTCGCTGGTGCGCGCCACGCGCTGTTTCATCAGTCCCAAAGTGTGGAACATGTGCACCACCGGCGCGTCCCAGGCAGCTTTCAGCTCGCGCGCCGCCAGCCCAGACATCCAGTAATGGCTGTGGATCAGATCGTAGTGCAGCCCCTTCGCCGCGGCGAAATCCTTCACCCCCTGCACAAAATCCGGCAGGTAGCTGCTCAGCTCTTGTTTGGGCAGGGGCACTTCTGGCCCGGCAGGAACGTGTACCACCCGGTTGCCGAAGCCCAGATCGTGCAGCACGTGGGGCACATGCTCATCCTGCGAGCGGGTGAACACATCCACCTGCACGCCCATCTGCCCAAGCTGGCGGGTCAGGTCGCGGACATAGACATTCATACCACCGGTATCCTTGCCGCCTAAAGTCGCCAGGGGGCAGGTATGGTAGGATAGCATCGCAACGCGCAAAAGACACCTCGACAGTTAACGATCAGGTCGCCAACCGCGTACTCCTTGCGTTTCCGGGCAGTAACCTGTATAATCTAGCCGCTTTCAGCGCCACCGTAGCTCAGTTGGCAGAGCAGGCGTTTCGTAAACGTCAGGTCAAGGGTTCAAATCCCTTCGGTGGCTCTTCATGGCAGCATCGCGAGCGGTGCTGCTATTTTTCTAGACGCAGTCAATTTCCCAGCGATTACCAGCATCCAGTATAATGCGACTATGGATAAACGTGCAACCCCTGTAGTCCTGGGCATCGCCGGCGGCACAGGCTCCGGCAAAACCACCATCGCCAATGTCATTCTGGATCGGGTGGGGCAGAGGCACATCGCCTACCTGCCTCACGACGCCTACTACCGCGATCTGAGCAGCATCCACCACGACAGCCGGATCGGGGTCAACTTCGACCACCCCGACTCGCTGGACACGCCGCTGATGGTAGAGCACATCCGCAGCCTGAAATCCTGGCAGCCGATCGAGCTGCCTCTGTACGATTTCAAGACGCACTCCCGCACGGCACAGACCCGCCACATCGATCCACAGCCGCTGATACTGGTCGAAGGCATCCTCATCTTCGTCGAGCCGGCCCTGCGCCAGTTATGCGATGTCAAGATCTTCGTGGACACCGACGCAGACATCCGCTTCATCCGCCGCCTGGAACGAGACATCGCCGAGCGCGGCCGCACCACCGCTTCCGTCATCCAGCAGTATCTGACCACGGTGCGCCCCATGCACCTGGAATTCGTCGAGCCGTCCAAACGCTATGCCGATGTCATCATCCCAGAGGGCGGTCTGAATACCGTCGCCATGGATATGGTGGTTTCACGTTTGCTCGCCCTGTTGAGCGAGCCGCAAAACGCCGGCTAATCAATCCCCCACCCATTTCAGAAAGGTACCCGCATGTCATCTCAATCAATGCAGTGGTCAAAACCACCCCAAACGATCATCGACTCGAAGAAGAAATACACCGCCACCCTGCACACCGATAAAGGCGATATCACCATCGCACTGCACGCCGATAAAACGCCTCTCACGGTGAACAACTTCGTCTTCCTGGCACGCGAAAATTTTTACAACGGCACCATTTTCCACCGCGTGATCGCCGATTTCATGGCCCAGGGCGGAGATCCAACCGGTACAGGTCGCGGCGGTCCTGGTTACAAGTTCGCCGACGAGTTCCACCCCAGCCTGCGCCATGACAAGCCCGGTGTGCTCTCGATGGCGAACGCCGGCGCCGGCACGAACGGATCTCAATTCTTTATCACACACGTACCCACCCCCTGGCTGGACAACCGCCACACGGTATTCGGTCATGTGACCGCCGGTATGGATGTGGTGCTCTCCATCCCACCCCGCGATCCGTCGCGTCCAGAATACCCGGGTGTGAAGCTGGTCTCTGTCACCATTCAGGAAGAATGACCCGCGACCAAATCCCGGAGGAAGCTAAGCCTGCGGAGAGCGGCCTACCAGAACAGGCACTCCCGTCAGAACAGGCACTCCCGTCAGAACGGGCGACCCCGTCGAGACGGACGCTGACCACAGTGCTGCGCATTCTTGCCCTGGTGGTGGTTGTAGGGTTGAGCGTTTACATCTACACCATTCGCAATCAGGCCGAGCAGTTCGCCGCTTACGGTTACCCCGGGATTTTCTTGATTGCATTTCTGGCATATGCCACAGTTCTGTTACCGGCGCCCGGCGCTGCCGTAATTTTTACCATGGGCGCGGTCTTCAATCCGGCGATCGTCGGGCTGGTTGCCGGGGCGGGCGCGGCATTGGGGGAAGTGTCTGGCTACCTTGCCGGTTTCTCCACCCAGGCAGTCATCGAGCGAGCTTCGATTTACCACGGCCTGACCGGCTGGATGAAACGCAGCGGCAGCCTGACCATCTTGATCCTGTCTGCCATCCCCAATCCCTTGTTCGATATGGTGGGCCTGGTCGCGGGCGCGCTCAAAATGCCGGTGTGGAAGTTTCTGTTCTGGTGCTGGATCGGCGAAACCATCAAAATGCTCACCTTCGCCTATGCCGGCGCCGGGCTGTTGAGCCTGTTCGAATAAACCCAACTGGAGAGATCAAATGACTGACTTTGTTAAGATCGATCAGTACCTGGAAAACAATCTGGATGCCAGCCTGCAGGAACTTGGCAGGCTGGTGGCGCAGCCCAGCGTGGCTGCCCAAAACCTTGGGCTGGCAGAATGCGCCGCGCTGGTGGCCGAGATGCTGCAGGCCAGGGGCTTCAGCGTGCAAATCATGCCCACCAAAGGCGCTCCGGTTGTCTTCGCGGAACGCAGCGGCAGAAGCAGCAAAACCCTTTTGTTCTACAACCACTATGATGTCCAGCCCGCGGAACCGCTGGAATTGTGGCTCAGCCCTCCATTCGCACCGGAGATACGCGACGGCATCATGTACGGGCGCGGCATCAGCGACGACAAGTCACACATCACCAGCCGGCTGTTTGCCATCGACGCCCTGCTGGCAGAGCAGGGCGAGCTGCCCTGCAACGTGAAATTCGTCATCGAAGGCGAGGAGGAAATCAGCAGCGTCCACCTGCCGGAGTTCGTTCACAATCACCCCGACCTGCTGGCTGCGGACGCCTGCGTGTGGGAATTCGGCAGCGTCGACCACCGGGATGTGCCCATGCAGTACCTGGGCTTGCGCGGCATCTGCTACGTGGAGCTTTCCGTTGAAACGGCTTCGATTGACGTGCACTCCGGCATCGGCGGCTCGATCTTCCCCAACGCTGCCTGGCGGTTGGTATGGGCGCTGCACAGCCTGAAAGACCAGGACGAGCGCATCCGCATACCCGGCTACTACGACGATATCCTGCCCCCCTCAGAGCGCGATCGGACGCTGATGGCAGCCCTGCCGGAAGTGTCCGAAGAATACCGCAAACGCTACGGCGTCAAGGAATTTTTAAATGGCTTACAAGGCGGCGTAGAGCTGCGCCTGGCGGAGGCTTTCCAACCCACCTGCACGATCTGCGGGCTGACCTCAGGATACCAGGGCAAAGGCTCGAAGACGGTTCTGCCGGCACGTGCCAGCGCCAAAGTAGACTTCCGCCTGGTGCCCAACCAGACCCCCGAAAAGGTGCTCAAGATGCTGCGCGCCCACCTGGATGCCGAAGGCTTCGCAGATGTGCACGTCAACTACCTGGGCGGCGAGGCCCCGGCGCGCACCGACCCGGATGATCCTTTCGTGGACCTGGTGGTACGCACCGCCGAGCCAGTTTACGGAAAACCGATGCAGATCGTACCCATGATCGGCGGGTCTGGCCCGAACCATGTCTTCGTCGAAACTTTAGGCATTCCGATCGTGACTGCCGGCGTTGGCTATCCCGGTTCAGGGGCGCACGCCCCCAATGAAAACCTGCGCATCGACCTGTACTTGAAAGGCGCCCGCCATATTGCCCGCATCTTGACTGCATTCGGCGAAGCCAGCTGACCGGTCCGGACGGTATGCAGCCGGAAACCTTATTGGTAAATGATGAACGGGAAAGACCTTACGGATCCTCGGCGCAGAGGCAGCCATAAGACCGGCCTGTCTCTGCGCGGCGATCTTGGACTGCAGCTTTTAGCACTGTACCTGCTCTTCGTTGGGCCGGTGGTGCTGGCAACCTTGATATTCGACCAGGTGGTCTCCCGCCGCCTGGAAGGTGATGTGCGCGCCAGCGATCTGGCGCTGGCGCGCGCCATCGCCCAGGAAACCAACACTGCCCTGGCCCAGGCTTTACAATCTGTCCAGGGGCTGTCTCAATACCCCGAGGTGATCAACAGCGACCGCAGCGGCATGCTGCCCCTGTTCCGCACCATCATGAATGCCCGTCCAGATATCAACCTGGTATACCGCCTGGACGAAAACGGCATCATGCATTTCCATTACCCCACCGGGCCAGGCTCGACCATCGGCGATGATTTTTCCTTCCGCGAGTACTATCAGCGCGCCCGCAGCTCCACCCAGCCGCTGCTTGCAGAGGGACGCATCTCACCCACCACCGAGCAGGCAGTCACCACGGCGGTCATGCCGATCGTTGATGAGTCGGGAAAATTTTTGGGGGTGGTAGCTACCAACATCCGGCTGGAGTCGCTCAGTCAGACGCTGCGCAGCATCGTGGCAGAATACAACCCCAGCGAAGCCATCCAAATCGCCATCGTAGACTCTGCCGGGCGCATCATTGCTCATCCGGATGCCAGGCAAATACTGCAGGACAGCGCCAGCGACCTTCCCCTGGAGGTGCAGTCGGTGCTCAATGGCGCCTCTGGAGACGCGCTGGCTGTGAACGCCCAGGGGATCGAGACCCTGTACAGCTTTGTCCCGATTCCCAGCGCTGGATGGGGCGTCATCGTCAGCCGCTCGGCGGCTGCCGCTTTTGCCACGCAGCGCGACATTCACCGCCTGGTATTGATCGCCATTGCAGCTTTCCTGGTATTTGGGTTTTTCTTTTGGCTGGCGCTCTCCAGGCAGGTGATTCGCCCATTGGAGCGGCTGGCGGTCATCAGCCAGAGCATCGGTCTGGAGGGGAAATCATCCATGCCGTATCGCCAGGCGCTGGGATCGCTGGGGAAGCGCCGTGACCAGATTGGGCACCTGATCCGCAGCCTGCAGCGCATGGAAGAAACCATCGAGGCGCGCCTCACCGAGCTGTCTACCCTGCTGCAAACCAGCGCCGCAGTGGTCTCCTCACTCGACTCGCGCACCGTGCTTGAAAACATCCTCGAGCAGTTAGAAAAGCTGATGGACATTCACATGTGCGCCATTGTAGCCTTGGATGAGCAGCGAGATGTATTTCGGGCACGCGCCAGCCGGGGACTATCTCAGCGCTACGTGGAGCATATCGTCATCTCACCTACCGAGCCGCTCTCGACCACCATGCGCGCCATCCGTGCAGGAGAACCCATCCAGGTAAGCGATACCGAAACGGACGCCAGCTTTGCCGCCATGCGCCCGCGTGCTCAATCCGAGGGCTACCGCTCACTGCTTGCCGTGCCCCTGAACACAAAGCACGCTCCACCATCTGTGCTGCTGGTCTATCGCCCCGACCCGCATGTCTTCAGCGAGCGGGAGATCCGCCTGCTGGAAAATTTCGCCAATCACGCTGCCATGGCAATCGAAAACGCCGAATTGTACGCCCGCAGCGATATGCGCCTGCGTGAGCAAACCCGCCGCCTGGAAGCCCTGGTGCAGTCCTTACAGGATGGTCTCATCCTCGAAGACCTGAACGGGAGGGTGCTGTACGTCAACCGGCGCATCAGCGAGCTGCTCGATCTGCCCATCCAGGATATCACCGATGCCCCCGTGGAACGCCTGATCGAGCGGCTGCTTTCAAGGTGTGCAGACGGCTCTCAGGAGAACCTGCAAAAAACACGCCAGCAGGTTCAAGCTGCACTGGATGGCGTTGGGCCGCGTGAGGTCGAGCTGCAGGTGATGATCACCCACCAGCTGCACTACCTGCGGCTGCTGGCGTTCGATGTCACCGACGCACACGGCGCACCCCTGGGTCGTGGGCAGCTCTTGAGGGATATCACCCAGACGAAGGAAGTCGACCGCATGAAATCGAGCCTGATTTCGACGGTCTCGCACGAGCTGCGAACGCCGCTGGCAGCCATCAAAGGTTATGCCTCGACCCTTCTCGCGGAAGATGTGCAGTGGGATACGCTCACCCAGCGAGAGTTCATGGAAATCATTTCCAATGAGACCGACCGGCTGACGCGTTTGGTGAACGATTTGCTGGACATGTCGCGCATCGAAGCCGGCAACCTGGACGTCTCCCGCACGGAATGCCGCCTGGAGGAGCTGATCGAGAACGCCGTGAAGCGCACACACCCATCTCCCGGTAACCGTCTGCACATCGATCTGCCCCCCGACCTGCCGCAAATATTTGTGGATCCTGAGCGCATCGAAGCTGTCCTGCGCAATCTGCTCGAAAACTCGGTGAAATACGCCGGAGACAGCTCTCCCATTATCCTGACCGCCGGCGTACAATCCAACCGCCTGGTTGTGCGCATCAAAGATGAAGGTCCGGGGATACCTGCGGAACACGGCACCCGCATCTTCGAAAGTTTTTACCGGGTTGGCGAGGAGCTTACCCGCCCTGTTCCTGGTGCAGGGCTGGGATTAGCGATCTGCCAGGGATTTATCAGCGCGCATGGCGGCGAGATCTGGCTGGAACCGCAGGTCAAAGGCGCCTGCTTCGCGTTCTCCCTGCCTTTAGCCGCCATCACGGAAACGAGCCTCCGTTCTGCCTGAGTTCAGTCGAGGGATTCAATGAATGCGCTGAGTGTACTGGTAGTCGATGACGAGAAACCACTGCGCGATTTCGTGCGCCGCAACCTGGAGGTTCGCGGCTTTAACGCCATCACCGCTTCGAACGGGTTGGAAGCGCTGGCGGTCTTCAATACTCAAAATATCGACCTGGTGATTTTGGATGTGATGATGCCGCGCATGGACGGGCTGGAAACCATCCGGCGCATCCGCCAGGCTTCCCTGGTGCCGGTCATCATTCTATCCGCGCTGGGCGAAGAAGCCGATAAAATCCGCGCCCTCAACCTGGGAGCCGATGATTACCTGACCAAGCCGTTTGGCGTGGGTGAGCTGCTCGCCCGGGTGCAGGCGGTGATGCGCCGGGCGCGCTGGGCCGAGCCTCCCACCCGCCATGGGCAAATCTTACGCGGTGAGCTCCTCGTGGATTTGGAACGGCACGAAGTCACCGTACGCCAACAGCCGGTAGAGCTTACGCCTACCGAATTCAATCTTTTAGTTTATTTAATGGAACATGCCGGTAAAGTACTGCCGCACCAAAACATCCTGCAGCACGTTTGGGGACCGGAATACGGCCCGGAACACGAATATCTGCGGGTTTATATCGGCAGGCTGCGGCAGAAAATCGAAGAGGATCCTGCTGATCCGAAGCATTTGATCACCCAGCGCGGCGTAGGCTACAGCTTCGAGCTATAAGCCGCGCCCGCTGCCTGCCGCGCCCGCAGCAATCTGGGGGATAATTTCTCCCCATTTACACCATTTTTATATTGACCTTCTCCCCGTTTAGGTTCTATTACTATTCAACCTGTACAATAACACTGCCAGTGTCTCTGGTAGATTCCTCGCCCGATTCATTTTGTGCCCAAAGGAGAGAAAAGTCATATGAAACGCTTGCTGACTACCCTATTTTTCCTGCTGGTTGCAGCCAGCCTGCTGCTTTCAGCCTGCGCCCAGCAGCCAGCCGCGCCGCAAGAACCCCAGGCTGGCGAGAGCGAACAAGGCGCCTCAGAAGAGCCGATGGGAGAAGAAGTCACTGCGCTGATCGGTTTCACCGCCTCGCAAACCGGAAAGCTAAATGTAGAGTCCACCCGCCAGATCAATGGCTTGAACTTGTGGATGGAAGAAGTCAATTCAGCCGGCGGCATCAAGCTGGCTGACGGGTCGGTCGTCAAGTTCGATGCCAAGTTCTATGATGACGAGTCCAACACCGAGCGCGTGCAGGAGCTGTACACCCGGTTGGCAACCGAAGACAATGCCAATTTCATGATCAGCCCCTACTCTTCCGGCCTGGCGGACGCCGCAGCAGTGATCGCCGAACAGTACGGAAAGATCATGATCACCACCGGCGCAGCTTCCGACAGCACCTACAAGAAAGGCTATACGCTGGTTTACCAGGCCTATACACCGGCTTCGAAATACCTGACCGGCGCCATCGACCTGCTCAAGGCCACCGATCCAGACGCAAAGAAGCTGGCCATCGTGCACGAAAACGATAAATTCTCCACCGATGTGTCCACTGCGCTGAACGATTACGCACTGGCGGAGGGGTATGAGGTGGTCATCTTCGAAGGCTACGACTCAGGCACCACCGACTTCAACCCTTTCATCAACAAGATCCAGGACTCCGGCCCGGACGTAATCTTGGGCGGCGGGCACTTCCAGGATGGCAGCACCTTCGCCAAGCAGTTGTTCGAGAAGAACGTTACGGCGAAGCTGATTGCCCTGTTGGTAGCTCCCCCGGAACCCAGCTTCGCCGAGTTGGGCGACGCCGCCTACGGTGTGGTTGGACCCAGCCAGTGGGAACCGCTGGCAGCCTTCACCGAGGACAATGCCAAGGCAGCCGGGTTGCCCTGGTATGGCCCTGCCAGCTCTGATTTCGTGGCAGCATATCAAGCCAAGTACAGTGAAGAACCCTCCTATCATGCCGCCGGCGGCTACATTGCCGGCTTGCTGCTGCAGCGCGCCATCGAACAGGCCGGCTCGCTCGACGACGCTGCAGTCAAGGCCGCGCTGGACGCCACGGATACCCTCACCATGTTCGGCTATATCAAATTCGACACCACCGCCGAAGCCCATGGCCTGCAGGTTGGGCACTCCATGGTCTACATCCAATGGCAGAAGGACAGCGCCGGCAGCCTGGTCAAGCAGGTCATCTGGCCCGCAGAGGGTCGCTCTGCTGAGACCGTTTACCCGATCCGCTGATGATCACAGCCTGCCTCACTAACTGACCATCACACATCCGGACCGGGAGGTATTTGCGTTCGAAACCTCCCGGTCCGGATGCTTTGTAGCGAGCCGGCTGGATAGCCTGACAGAAATAGATACCCGTCCGGATCCTGGTTCAATTACGGCGCTCGATCTTATCAATACAACCTTTACAACCCCTCAGGAGGCTGCATGGACATCCTTGCCTTTCTGGTAGATGGCCTGTTGATCGGTTTTGTTTACGGCATTGCCGCAATGGGCTTGACCCTGATCTGGGGCGTGATGAACGTCATCAACCTTTCCCACGGCCCCATCATCGCCCTGGGTAGCTTTGGCGTTTATCTGCTCTTCACCGAGTATGGCATGAACCCCTATCTGGCGCTCATTTTCGTGGCGGTGGCTGGGCTGCTGCTGGGAATGCTGATCTATGTCATCGCCATCCACCGCGTCATCGATGCCCCGCACCTCTCCACACTGCTGGCGACCTTCTCGGTCAACATGATCATCATCGGCATCGGCACCACAATTTTCTCGACCACCCCGCGCACGGTAGACTTCTCGCTCGGCAGCTTCACCGCCGGACCGGTAACGGTGCTGGGAACGCGCCTGATGGCTGCGTTGGCTGCGGTGCTGGTAACCGGGGCTTTGTATCTGTTTCTGTACCGCACCACCCCAGGCAAGTTTGTGCGCGCCGTGGCAAACAACCGGTCAGCGGCTGAGCTGATGGGCATTCCCTCCTCGCGCATCCTGGCATTGAGCTTCGGCATGGGCACCATGCTGGCAGCCATCGCCGGCAGCCTGATCGCCACCTTTTTCCCTTTCACGATTCTATCCGGCGGCATCTATGAGCTGAAGAGCTTCGTCATCGGCGTGTTGGGCGGGCTGGGCAATCCCCTCGGCGCTCTGGCAGGCGGTCTGGTGCTGGGCACCCTGGAAGGCATCATCCCGAAGTTCCTGCCCACCACCTGGGTACCGGTGCTTGAGTTTATTTTCTTCATCATCATCCTGCTGGTGCGGCCTACCGGGCTGTTTGGAGCGAAGAAATGAAAGCCTGGCGAAATCCCGGATTATGGATAACCCTGGCTGTCATCCTGGCAGTCGGTCTGTGGCCGGTGATCGAGCAGAAAGCTGCCCTGCGTGAGGTGATCTTCACCGTGCTGCGCTCGGTGGCGCTCGCCTCCAGCCTGAATATTATCCTGGGCTACACAGGCTATGTGAGTTTCGGGCACATCGTGTTCTTTGGGCTGGGAGGCTATTTCGGCCTGTACTTGATGAACAGCCTGAACGCTTCCCTTTGGCTGGCGCTGCCTGCTGGCGGATTGATCGCCGGGCTGCTGGCATTCGGGCTCGGCAAAGCGATCTTGCGGCTGCGCGGCGCCTATTTTGCGCTGGCAACCATCGGCGTCAACGAAGCGATGCGCGCCTTCATCAATAACTTCCAGCCTTTCGGCGGTGCAGTCGGGATTTCATTGAACTTCAACATCTACAAGGATTACGGTGGAGCTACCCAGGCGCTGTGGCTCACCTATTATCTGTTGATTATCCTGGCACTGGGCAGCATCCTGCTCAGCCATGCGATCAAGAACAGCAAATTTGGCCTGGGATTGATGGCTATTCGTGAAGACGAAGATGCTGCCGAGGTGATGGGAGTGGTAACGCCCGACACCAAAACCTGGGCATACGTGCTCTCCGCCATCATTCCCGGTATGGTAGGTGTTCTGTATTACTTCAAGAATGGCAACATTGAACCCGGGGATGCCTTCCGCCTGCACTTCTCGATCGAGCTGCTGGTGATGGTGATGCTGGGCGGCTTTGGCACGGTGCTCGGCCCGGTGCTCGGAGCAGCCGGTTACCAGCGCCTGCGCGGCTTCCTGCTCACCAGCGACCTGTTCAAAGACATCCAGCTTTCAGTGGCTGGCGTCCTGCTCCTGTTGATCATCCTGTTCATCCCAGCCGGAGCAGTCGGCTGGCTGCGCAACCGCTTCCCGGTGCTGCGGAGGGTGCTGCCATGATTTTACAAGTGGAAGGCGTTTCGAAACGTTTTGGCGGGCTGCAAGCTCTGACACGCGTTACCCTCGACCTGCCCGAAGGCCAGGTACTGGGGTTGATTGGCCCGAACGGCGCCGGCAAGACCACCTTATTCAACGTCATCAATGGGGTCTTCCCGCCCAGTGAAGGCCGGGTGATTTTTCGGGGCAAGGACGTTACCGGATTCAAGCCTTACCAGCTCGCTCGCCTGGGATTGGCGCGCACCCACCAGATCGTAAAGCCGTTGAACGAGCTTACCGTTCGCGAGAACGTCACCGTTGGCTCCTGCTTTGGCCGCGAGAACAAACGGCTGGTGGAAGCCAACCGCATCGCCGGTGAGGTGCTGGAATTCGTCGGCCTGACGGATCGCGCCGATCAATTGGCAGGCAGCTTGAATGTCGCCCAGAAGAAGCGCCTGGAGATGGCGCGCGCCCTGGCTGCCCGGCCTTACCTGCTGCTTTTGGATGAAGTTCTGGCTGGCTTGAACCCTTCAGAAATCGGGCGAATGGTGGAGACCGTGCGCAAGATCCGCGAACAAGGCATCACCATCATCATGATCGAGCATGTCATGCATGCCGTGATGAACGTCTCAGACCGGGTGATCGTACTCGATTACGGGCAGCGAATTGCTGAAGGCACGCCGGAAGAGATCGTGAACAACCAACAGGTAATAGAAGCTTATTTGGGTGATCCAAAGCTGGCTGAGAAACTCATGGAGCAGAGCCATGGCGATTCTTGAAATCCGCGAGGTAACTTCTGGCTACGGCGAGGTGCAGATCCTGTGGGGCGCCACGCTGGCGCTGGAAGAAAAACAGCTCACCTCCCTGGTGGGCGGCAACGGCGTTGGCAAAACCACCCTGCTGCGCTCGATCATGGGTCTGACCAAACCCTGGAGCGGCAGCATCTGGTTCGAAGGCAAGGATGTCAGCCACCTGCCCGCATACACCAAGGCCGAGATGGGCATGGTATTGGTGCCTGAAGGGCGCCAGTTATTCACTGATATGACGGTAGTGGAGAATCTTGAAATGGGCGCCACCCCGAAGCGCGCAAAGCCGCACTTCCGCCGCAACCTGGAGCGGGTGTACGAGATGCTACCGCGCTTGAAAGAGCGCAAAGATCAAAAAGCGGGCACACTCAGCGGCGGCGAACAGCAGATGCTGGCTGTGGCACGCGGCATCATGGCTGAACCCAAGGTGCTGATGATCGATGAGCTTTCGCTCGGCCTGGCGCCGGTGCTGGTGCTGGGGTTGTTCGAAACCTTGCTGGTGTTGAAGTCCCTGGGCATCACCATTCTGCTTGTCGAGCAGAACGTGCAGATGGCCCTGGCGGTGAGCGATTACGCCTACGTAATTTCCCAGGGCAAGATTGAGCTGCAGGGCTCCAGCCGCGAGCTGGCAAAGAACGAGCACGTGCGCGCGGCGTATCTCGGTTTATAATAGTACCAATCCGGCGCTAAGATCTTGACCAGATATCAGACACGGGAGGTCCATTATGTTAGTTGGCGAAAGAATGACTCATCCGGTAATTACCATCCGACCGGACATGCCCATTGTAGATGCCCTCAACCTGATGAAACGCGAGCGTATCCGCCGCACACCCGTCGTAAAAGATGGCAAGCTGGTGGGCATCGTATCGGATAAAGACCTGCTGAACGCATCCCCATCTCCAGCCACATCCTTGAGTGTCTGGGAAATGAACTATCTGCTCAGCAAGATCACGGTCAAGGATGTCATGACCAAAAACGTCCTGACAGTCTCCGAGGACACACCCATCGAAATGGCCGCCCGCATCATGGCAGATAATAAGATCGGCGGCTTACCCGTGCTGCGCGGCGAGCAGATCGTCGGCATCATCACCGAGACCGACCTGTTCAAGATCTTCCTCGAGATGATGGGCGCGCGTGAGATGGGCGTGCGCGTCACCGCCCTGCTGCACGAAGAGCGCGGCCAGCTTGCCCGCCTGACCAAGACCATCTCTGAAGCCGGGGGGAACTTCCTGGCCTTTGGCACCTTCTCAGGCGAAGACCCCACCAACCGGCTGATCACTTTCAAGGTGGAGGGGATTGGGGAAGCTGAGCTGAAAAGCATGGTCGAGCCGCTGGTAGAAAAAATCACCGATATTCGCGTCTGCTGCAATTGATGGTTGTTCCACCCCATAACCTGCTGGAAGCAAAGCGGCAGCCGGACATCCTACGGCTGCCGCTTGTTTCTGCTTGAGCTTCGGCTGCACACCTCCCTGGTCGATGGGGTCAGCGCGGCTCATTCCCCGCCTGGCGCCAGCTTGCCGGTATCCTAAGGTATAATCCTCAGCATGGATTCGATTGTTGCGCTGGATTTAGAGACCACCGGGCTTGACCCGCAGAGGGATGCGATCATCGAAATCGGCGCGGTGCGATTCGATGGACACAGAGTCGAAGGTGAGTGGAAGACTCTGGTCAACCCGGGCCGTCCGGTTCCACCGCCCATCACCCAATTGACCGGAATATCCAGCGAGATGGTATCAGGGGCGCCTTCCATCCGAGAAGTGCTGCCGGACCTGGTGCGCTTCGTCGGCGACGCGCCCATCCTGGGTCAGAACATCGCCTTTGACCTGGCATTTCTGCAGCGCTACAAGATCCTGGCGGACAACGAGGTCATGGATACCTACGAGATGGCCTCCGTGCTGATGCCCACTGCCGGGCGCTACAACCTGGGCGCGCTGGGGCAGGAATTGGGCATCGCCCTGCCCGCCACGCACCGCGCCCTGGACGACGCCCGGCTGACGCGCGCTGTCTACCTGACCCTGTTCGAAGAAGCGCGCCAGCTGCCCCTGTACATGCTGGCTGAGATTGTGCGCCTGAGTGAAAACCTGGAGTGGAAGGCTTACTGGGTCTTCCGCCGCGCCCTGCGCACGCGTACCCGCGAGATCGTTTCCCCCGACCAGCTGGCGCATCGCTACCAGGGACCGTTGTTTAACCACAAATACAGCCGGCCTGCAGCGCCGCTCGAACCACCGGAAAACCCGGTCCCTATTGACCTGGAAGAGGCCTCAGCCATTCTCGAACACGGCGGGGTTTTTTCCCAACGCTTCCCACACTTCGAGCACCGCCCACAGCAGATCGCCATGCTGCGCGCCGTCGCCGAATCGCTCTCTCTTGGGCGCCACATGCTGGTAGAAGCCGGCACCGGCACCGGCAAGAGCATGGCTTACCTGGTACCGGCGGCGCTGTGGGCCACGCAGAACAACAGCCGCGTGGTGATTTCTACCAATACCATCAACTTGCAGGATCAGCTCATCAACAAAGATATTCCCGACCTGCGGCAGACCCTGGATATCGACCTGCGCGCTTCGGTTTTGAAGGGACGCTCCAACTACCTGTGCCCCCGCCGGTTGGAGGCGCTGCGCCGCCGCGGTCCGCAAAGCCCCGAAGAGATGCGTGTGCTGGCGAAGATCATGGTATGGCTGCACACCACGGAGAGTGGTGACCGGGCGGAAATCAACCTGAACGGCCCGGTGGAGCGAGAAATTTGGGGGCGCATTTCCGCTGAGGATGAAAACTGCACCAATGAAGCCTGCCTGAAGCAGAGCACCGGCGCGATTTGTCCTTTTCACCGCTCCCGCCAGGCAGCAGATAGCTCCCACCTGCTGATCGTCAATCACGCCCTACTGCTCGCCGATGTAGCCACCGGCAACCGGGTGCTGCCGCCCTACACAACGTTGATCGTTGATGAAGCCCATCACCTGGAAGATGCCGCTACCAACGCGCTCAGCTACCGTCTCACCCAGGGTGAGATCGAACGCATGCTGCGAGAGCTGGGCGGTCCGGAGGCAGGCGCCCTGGGCTGGCTGCTGGAAGCGGTCAAAGGTACGCTTTCGCCGAGCGAATACGCCGCCATGCACAACCAGGTGGACCGCATCACCGACCTGGCTTTTCGCTTCACCAGCCAGGCAAGATCGTTCTTTTCTACCCTGGAGCAGTTTCTGATCGAGCAGCGCGAAGGACGCCCTCCGAGCACGTATACCCAGCAGGAACGCATTCTGCCGGCGACCCGCTCGCAGCCCGCCTGGATGGAAGTCGAGGGCGGCTGGGATGAGACCAACGAGACGCTCACCCCAATGGTGGAGCTGCTCACTCAACTGGTGCTCACGCTGGCAAAATTCCTCGAGCTTCTCGAAGAGGAAGACCGGGAGCTGCACGGCAGTTTGAGCAGCCTGCTGCGCCGCTTCCTCGAGCTGCACGAAAACCTGGAAGCGTTCGTATTCAAGCCCAATCCAGAGCGCATCTACTGGGTCGAGATGCAACCCAACACCGGGCGCATCGCCATCAACGCTGCACCGCTCGAAATTGGACAATTGATGCAGAAGTATTTCTGGTATGAAAAAACGGCGGTAATCCTGACCTCTGCCACCCTGACAGCCGC
>JBGSTO010000549.1:0-7676 GCA_041736465.1 Anaerolineales bacterium
AGTGAATTCGGAAGACGGTGAAAGCGCAGCCGGTCGCCCTGCCGCTGGAAACGAAAGGTATTGTCCGGGAGTTTGTTTCTGGCAACCGCCAGATGCTGCAAGATAATATATTCGTTGAACAGCCAGCGCGAGATTTCTCCGATGGTTACCGGGCCACTTTTCTGTTTGTATTGTAGTTCTTTCAAGTAGCGGGCTACACTCAGCCTGCCCACAGACCCCATCTGTGACACTTCCCATTCTGGCCGGAGCCAGAGTTCAGCATCGCTGAAGCGCAGGCTGATCAGTGCGAGCATGGCAATCATTCCTGCTACCATCACTTCGGGTGCGGTGGGATTTGCAGATGCCAGCCGGTAGAGGTGGCGCTCATGCAGCGGCGTGTTGATGTCGAACGGCTCGAGATAGTTCTGCTTTCCCCGGATTGTGACCTGTTCCAGCCACGCCAGCAGATCTCGAAAGCCGGACCCGGCGGTCAGGCGCGGTGCAGGAATACCAATACGGACTGCCAACCGGTCGAAGGAGAGCGCTTCGATCAAGTTGTCCCACAGCCGGCTGATTGGAATCGGCTGCAGGTCCCCGTTGTGCTGAATTCCCCAATCGCACAGGTAATTCCACAAAGCATTCAGTGCAAAAGCGTAATACTCGCGTGCTTGGTAGAGCCGCCAGCGCAGATAGGTATCCGAGACGACTGGGCGCGGGCGGTACGTGATCCCATCTAAGCTGGTTTGAAAATAGAGCAGCTGCCGAAAAGTGTCTTGATTAAGACTGTGCTGCTGTGTTTGATCCGCCAGATCCAGGAACATGCGGAAAGTAGCACGCCGGGAATTGGGCTCCCCTGCACGCCCGCGGTGCAGCATGCTGTCCAGTAAGTATGGCCTGTCTGGTGCAGCAGGAGTCTTAAGCTGGCACAGGCAGGTGCGGCGGATATACTCACGAATCACATCAACAGGAACATCAATATCATCCTGGTCGAAATAATTTTTATAGTAAGTCGTATCCCTTACGGATTCTCGAAATGCCTCAGCCACCTCCTGGCCATATTCCGAAGGCACATCCACCGGGTGGGGCAGCCCGGGAGCGGTTGGGTAGATCAAGCCCAGCTCAGCCATCACGGTACGGTAGTACAGCCCGTAGCCGCCGAGCTCGCTTTCGATGTAGTGTGTGGCGGATTGATAGGTCTTCAATTGCTGGTGCGCTAGGGGGCCGGTGATATTCGTGCCCACAATACTTGCCGTATTGCCGTGTTCAGGTTGGTCGCACAGATGAGCGCCGATGGAAAAAATAAACTCGCGCGGGCGAAAGAAACGAATCCAGTTCAAACGGCTCCTGGGAATCTCTCTTCGCCAGAATTCATCCAGAAGAAAAACATAGAAGCTGTGATAGCGGGGATGGAGCGTCAGTACATTAATACTTGGAGATAAACTTGGCAGAATTTGATCCGATGAAACGCTGCCTAAACCAAGATGGTCCCGTCCGGTTTTCCCGGGATACATTTTTGCAATCCATTGAGGGACGATTTGATTAGCTAGCATGAGGCTTGGGCCTGTAATTCTACTAAAAACCTTCTCCTGAAACGATAATCGCTGACAAGTTTATGCTCCTAACCGTTTAATTGGAGCTCATGGTGTTTGCAGACTTGCCATCTTTGCTGGATCCTGATGAGGAGTTGATATCCCTGCGATCCAATTAATCAGTGTTTCTCGATGGAACCGCCAATGCCTGCCAACTTTCCGCCCCGGGATTTTCCCTTGCTGGGCGAGTTTATAGGCGGTAGAAACCGGGATGCGCAGCAGATATGCTGCATCTTCGATGGTGAGGATTTCGGATTGAATGATCTCTACGGGCTGATCGGACATCAAGCCGCTCCTTATCTCCCCCCCGAATCGGAGTTGAGGGAGTCATTGTCTATTGTTGCATTTTATTGCCGTAATGTCAATTGACATTTGTCATAAAGGGCGCATGGAATTAACAGGCTTAAGCTAAGATCAAATCTTCCAGGGCATCGAGAAATGTTGGAGCATAATTTTCGCGAATGTGATTAACATTCCACAAGCCGGATCGCCTGATCTCATCGCTCTCGGAGGAGCGCCCCAGCCACTTCGGGGTGGGAGGGTCAATTGGGTCGCCGGCGTGTAAATAATTGCTGAGTAATCCGATGGCGTTTCTCTCAATATAGCCGCGCAGGCTATCTGGTCCGGTTGGATCATCTATTGCGAGCCATAGGAACGGCATATTGGAAATGTGCTGACTGACACCTTTCTCCAAAGGCTTTTCAATCTCTCGGACACCCCTGGGAGCGGAAGAGCCTGCACCCCAGGTGGTAGAAATGTCTTTGTACCCATCGCCCCTTTGAATTATTGCTTTGCCAACATGCAGCCTGAACACAGAACCGCGATGGTTTCCTGAACCATCCAATAGAGATCCTCGGTGCTGTCTCAAGCGACCCCATAGGGTAGATTTACCCCCTGTTTTCAAGGCGTGCGTACCGACACGAACAACTCGCATTCCATCGCCCGATGTACTGCGAGTCTCGCCCGCTTCGAAGAAGAAGTAGATGCCGCGCCCAGGCCAGCCCGTCTTTCCATTGCAGTCACTTAGCAGGCGTTTACCACCGCACCTTGCTTCAAGCACGTCCATCAACTGATAAAAGCGATGGATATCCTGCAATCGGCTCGATTTTTTAGAGCACATGCTAATTCAACCTCTCAAGAGCGTCTCGAGATCTTCGCCGCGCCGGTAATTCGATCCTGTACCCTGGCCGGGGTAGCTGTAGGAGTGCACAGGGAAATACGAGTGAGCACAGGAAGGCCAGGGCTTAACCGCTCTCCTGTAGTTCCCCGAGAGCAGATCGTGTGCCAAATCTGGCCGCTGGTTTTTGGCATATGTGCACAAGATTTCCCCCAAGCCGCGCTGCTGCCACCAGGTATGCAGCCGGCGACTGGACAACGAATCGCTCATTGCGAGGTTGTAATCGCGTATCAGGTCTGATGCCTCGATCAGACCGTAAAGTGCGGAAACAATCACAACCGCGAAGCGCCCACCGGGCTTATAGAGCTGGTGGAACCGGCTGGTTCGGTAGATTATGCCGTTGTAGCGCTGATAGGCTGGCAGGTATCGTATTTCATGAGCCTGCGCCTCGAAGCCCAGGTCAGGTCCTGGAGGCAGACCAAGCCGGCGAGAAAGCTCTCGCCGTGAAGCCAAAAGCTGCTGGTAGAGAGATGGACCGATTATTTCGAGTAAGCTCGAAGGAGGGCTGTAAGTGGGTTGTCCACCTGGATTCTTCGTGCCGCAGCAAGGAATGATGATCAGGTTCATTTGAGCTTCAATCCAACCGCTTGGTGCACAATTTGCCCATGCAGCAGGCGCGGCACGTAGGGTAACTGGCACGGCACCAGGTACGCCCGATATTCCATAGAGCACCGTCTACGGCGCCGGGGTACTCAGGGCTGAGGCGGCGGGCAGCATCAATGGCAGCCTGTTCTGTCCTTGCATTCGAGACGCCCAGGCGGTAGAGCACCCGTACGGTGTGAACGTCCGGCTTGATATCCATCTTACGACGGTCCAGGTCACTGAAGCGCACCTGAAAAGCAGCCTCGATCAGCAACAAAGCCATGTTCGCGATGCCTTCACCAACACCATGAATGCTAAGAAAAGTTCGTTTTACCTCAGATGCGCGCTTACCGGTCCAGATTTTCGAGGCATCTCCGCCGCATTCTTCGACCACAATTCGGGTCAACTCCATCAATGTGCGTGGCGCGTCGTTTATGTAACGTGGTCGGCGAGCCAGTCGGGAGAACAACCTAGCAAGGTCATCGAGAGACATTTCATAGATCCGAGCCGGATCTAAATGACCTAATTGGGTCTTCATGTCATAGGGAATCGTCCAGATGATGTCGGCCTTAGCACCGCGGTCCAGACACGCGGCAATCGCAAAGGCGTAGGGATCGGATGCGACTAATGGCGCTGCTTGCGGGATTACGGTCGGTAGGAGCTTATCAGGATCGAACTTATTTCCGCACTCAAGAAGCGCTTGGGCTATTGATTTCAGGTCAACGCTATTCATCTGTTGCACCCTCCTGAAGTCAAGCAAACCAGAGCAGCGAGCGGGTGGTACCGGCTAAGTTTTTAACGGCAAGATGGCTTTACACTGCGGGTAGTTGGGACAGCCGTAGAACTTACTACCCATTTTAGCACCCCTGCGCGCCTCGCGCAGCACCATGCGCGCGCCGCATTGAGGACAGATGGGTGGCTCAGGATCTGATTCAGTCGTGACTGCAGGTTGGGCTGGTTGAGGTTGTTGGTTTCCGTTTCCAAGAGCCTTCTTGAACGTCTCACCTAACTCGCGCGTATCATACGCGTTCTTTACAGGTATACGCACGAGCGGCAGACCGGCGGCTTCAAAGACATGTTCTACAAACTCGTCTCGCTCGACGCGATCGGGACGCTGGTGGCTGGGATCATCGAGCTCGATGGCAAAGCGCGGCCGCATGGTTTTGGCATCGCACACCAGGAAATCAATGCGCTTCCGGTCGATCTTATTTTGGAATGCCGGAAAATTGTCATTGCCACGCGGGACGTAAAGGAGCTCACTCAACGCCATCTTTGGGCAGATAGTCAGGTAGTTCCCCATCATTCCTTTGATTACCTGATAGAAGGATGCTTCGGCAGCCGAGAGAAAATCGTCCCGTAAGTGGTAGGGTAAACCCCCGGATTGGGTATCGGGCTCAAGAGCCTGGTTGCTGGCCTCTGATTTGTTTCCAAATCCAAACATACGCAATAAGCCGGGTAGGCAGCCCGGGTTCTTGGCTTTCTGTAATGCTGGCGGCATGGCTGGAGAAATCCCCTTTGCATTGTGATTTTGAGTGCACGATGCGAGCTTATCACGAATCTGTACGCGGCAAGTTATCAGGTCTGCAATCGTAGTCCTGGGATGACACAATAATCACTATTGCGGTATGCAAACCCGAGTTATCTCGTTTTGTGATCATGCTACTCATCCGCGATCGGGTCAACAAGCAGTAGTATTTTTCGTAGACTTGGCAAACGGTCAATTCTTGCTCTATGAGCCAGCATAGGGAGAGTGAATTGCGCTATCATGGTGAGAGTGTAGGATTTTTAGTGATTTCGCTTTGGCTGGTACTCGATTGAACAACCGAACTACCTTACACCTGAGATTAAGTCAGAATCGTTATCATAAGCCCCGCCTCGAGGAGAATATACAATGAAAAATCAAGTAACATCAGAAGAAGTAGCCACGCAATTTGCAAAGGCGATCCAGCTGCTTCTAGAATGGGCGCAGCAGGAGAGACTAGCACCATCCCAAATTCGGGGAGTGCGAGCCGCTTTATTCCATGAATCCCCTGACGATCAAAGTTCAGACGGACCGGAAAGACTGCTGAAACCTGCTGAAGTTTCAGAGATGCTACAAATCAGCAGGTCACAAGCATATCATTTGATGCAGACTGGAGAGATCCCATCTATTCGAGTGGGACGTGCAGTAAGGGTAAGACGAAGCGATCTGGAGGGGTACATCAAAAAGGGAGTGGTGGCTGTGGATTCACCGCGGCAATGAGTACGTAGTGTTCACAATTGGCACAGGGTACTTTCATTCCAGAAAGAGGTTAAGTTGAAACTCGCTGATGTGCTATTCGCAAAGGCCATAGGGAAGTCAAACGATATTGATATTTTACTGGAGTAATATGTGATAATCACCACGCATGCCCGTGCAGTTCAATATAACGGCGAATTAGAGATCTCAAAAATGTGGGGGCGCTGAAAGGCTGGAAGGTTGAAGTTCTTTACCAAAATTTATGGTGGGTCTTCGATTTTTACCAATAGCGGCAAATACGTGGAGATGATGGGCATACTCTCTTCTCTGGGAGTGTAATAGTCAGCTGAATCAAGGAAGATTCAAGAAATATTCCCTGTGGCGTAATCATTTTAGCAGTTGTTGTAACTACATCTATTGGGTTGATGAACGATCACCCCATCCTGTTGCTCTGGGATCGAGCCAAACGGCATCGCGGCACAGCGGTGAGGGAGCTTATTACCACCAATTTTCACCTGGAGATCATCGAATTGCCAACAGCTGCGCAGACCTCAACCCCCAGGAGCAGGTTTGGAAACAAACTCGGCGAAATATTAGTCACAATCACCTTGAACCCAAATTGACAGCGCTTGCCGATCAGTATGAGCACCACTTGCGTTCGACCTCTTTTCGTTTCTCTCTCCTGGACCGCTATGATTTCAATATCGTATGTCCGTCTTTGAATTAGCTTCTCTATCAGCATCATCGGCGGCGATAACGCAATATGGGCATGTTGCCCCTCGTGTTCCAGGAGCTCTCTCAAGCCGGGAAAATCATGACATTTGTTACTTGACACGAAATCTCGGATGTCACATAATAATTACATTAGAGAAGGAGGCGTTATAGAGGTGGGAATAATAGAAAACAAACTCAAAGATAACATTTGATGCGATGAAAGTGGGAATTATTTCTTTCTCATACTCCATTACTTTGATGCATACAATCACGAAGACGGACTTTTCGGGAACTGATATGAACTTGGATATATCAGATTGCTTAAATTTTTGCGAAAACTCACGATATCTTGATAAAGCCAACTCTGTCACCATGAACCTTCGAGGGCTAAATGGAATGTCATCTAGGAAATGACAAAAAGGGAGAAATGCCATGAAAAACGAACACAAATTTATTTTTGGTATATTTTGGACGGCTTTACTGGTGCTGGTGTTTATTACTACTGGAGGGCAGGTTTCACTGGCGGCCGGTGTCATTTACGTAGACATCAACGCGACTGGAGCCAACAATGGAACATCATGGGTGGATGCCTACACAAGCCTACAACCCGCGCTGGATGCATCTGTTAGCGGGGAGCAAATTTGGGTGGCGGAGGGGACTTACAAGCCAACCTGGGAATATTCACCCGGTGACCCGCGCTCTGCCAGTTTCCAGATGAAGAACGGCGTAGCGATTTACGGGGGATTTGACCCCTCTGTGGGCGACATCGGCTGGGATGACCGCGACTGGGAAAGTAACATCACCATCCTCAGCGGCGACCTGAGTGGTGACGATGGTCCTAATTTTGCAAATAATGGTGAAAACAGCTACCATGTCTTTTATCATCCACAATACTATTTCCTAGATAGCAGCGCCATCCTCGATGGTTTCGTAATCAGCGGTGGAAATGCAAGTTCAATGGATGGCGGTGGAATGTGGAATTTTGTAGATTCAACGCCCACACTCACCAACTGTACTTTCTCTGGAAATTCAGCCAACAGAGGTGGCGCGATATACATAGTTAGTTATCACCTAAATCAGCATAAGTTGACCAATTGCACATTCTCTGGAAACACAGCTTATTACGGTGGGGGAATAGCTAGTGTGGATACAGGTACAAACGTATTATTGGCTAACTGCACCTTCTATAACAACTCTGCCACATACGGTGGAGGAATGTATACCCTATATTCTTCAGCAATACTAACTAACTGCACGTTCACAGGCAACGTGGCTTCAACAGATGGTGGTGGAATCTACAACCAAGCCGCATACGAAATACCCAAGCTTACCAACTCCATCTTGTGGGGAAACAGCCCAAATCAGGTTGCATACGAGAGCATCCCCCCTGATATCACCTACAGTGATATTCAAGGTG
>JBGSTO010000550.1:0-9901 GCA_041736465.1 Anaerolineales bacterium
TCCGGTGCGGCGCAGACCCGATCGAGCGGAGCAGCCGCCATCTTCGGGAGGCGGCGGATCAATGCCCACACTCCCCGGCGGGCTGCCGCGCTCGCCGCTCACGATTGGCATCATGATCCTGCTGCTGATCTGCCTGGTGCCCATCTATTTATTCATGGGCGGCGGCGACTCGGATACGCAAACTCCGCTAGAGCCGCCGGCGCAGATTGAAGACAGCGAGCCGACCGTTCAGGTAGAGCAACCTACCGCCCGCCCAACGCGCACCCCCGGACCAACCCGCACCCCGGCCCCGGCGGGCGCCGCGCAAGGCGCCACCTGGACGGTGATGCTGTACCAGGACGCCGACGACAAGATCCTGGAACAGGATATCTACGTCGATTTGAACGAGGCCGAGCGGGTCGGATCCAGCGAGCAGGTGCAGATCGTGGCGCAGCTCGACCGCTTCCGCGCCGGCTACACGGGAGATGGCGATTGGACTTCAGCCCGGCGCTATTACGTCACAAATGACCCGGATCTGAACCGCATTGGCTCTGATCTGGTGGAAGAGCTGGGCGAAGTCAATATGGCGGACGCCGGTACCCTGATCGATTTTGTCGCCTGGGCGGTAGAGAATTATCCAGCCGAAAAATACGCCCTGATCCTGTCGGATCACGGCATGGGCTGGCCCGGCGGGTGGAGCGATCCGACAGCCACTGGCGGCGGCGATCGCAATCTGCCGCTGTCATCCGCCATCGGCGACCAGCTGTACCTGCACGAAATCGACCAGGCACTGGGCGAAATCCGCCAGCGCACCGGCGTGGAGCAATTCGAGCTGCTCGGTATGGATGCCTGCCTGATGGGGCACCTGGAAGTGTACAGCGCCTTGCAGCCGCATGCTCGCTACGCGGTCGCATCCCAGGAAACCGAACCGGCCTTGGGCTGGGCTTACGCTGCTTTCCTGGAAGCATTAGCTGCCAACCCGGGTATGAATGGGGCCGAGCTGGGAGAGCAAATCGTAAACAGCTACATCCGCGACGACCAGCGCATTGTGGACGACCAGGCGCGCGCCGATTTCATCGGGCGCGGCTCGCCGCTGCAGAGCCTGTTCGGTGCGAGCAGCGGCCCCAGCGCCGCACAGATCACCCAGCAGCTCTTCGCCACCGCCACGTTGTCTGCCGTAGATCTGCAAAAACTGCCGGCGCTGATGCAGGCGCTCAATGAGCTGGTGGTCCTGCTGCAGGGCAGCGACCAGCGCAGCGTCGCTCAGGCTCGCAGCTATGCGCAATCCTTCACCAGCGTCTTCGGGCGCGAGGTGCCGCCCTCCTACATCGACCTGGGCAACTTCGTCGAGCTGGCGGCGCGCACCGGCGGGCAGCGTGACATCGCCGAGGCTGCCAACAGCCTGCAGACGGAGCTGGAAAACGTGGTCATCGCCAACATCAACGGCCCCAAGAAGCCGGGCGCCAACGGCGTTTCGATCTACTTCCCCAACTCGCAGCTTTACCAGTCGCCCATGGCAGGCCCGCAGTCCTACAATGTGGCGGCGGAGCGCTTTGCCACCGAGTCGCTTTGGGATGAATTCCTGGTGTTCCATTACACCGGGCGCAGCTTCGAGGCTGGTGAACGCGCCCCCGCCCTGCCGTTGAGCGGTGAAACCGTGCGTGCGCCGGCTGCCGGTGGAATCACTGTCTCACCGTTGGAACTGTCCGACGACAGCGCCGCGCCCGGCGAGCCTGTGCTGATCAGCGCCGATATCGAGGGGCAGAACGTGGGTTACGTGCGCCTGCTGGTTGGCTACCTGGACAGGGCCAGCAGCTCGATTTTCGTGGCGGACAGCGACTACCTGGAGGCCCCCGGCACGCGTGAAGTCGACGGCGTGTACTACCCCGATTGGGGGCAGGGCGAGTTCCGGCTGGAATTCGAATGGGAGCCGATCGTGTTTGCCATCAGCGACGGCAGCAATACCGCGGTAGCGCTGCTGCAGCCCAACGCTTACGGCGCAACACCCGAGGAAGCGGTCTATACTGTCGACGGTTTGTACGCCTTCGCCGACGGCGGTGAAACCCGGCGGGCGAGGCTGTACTTCAGCAACGGCGCCCTGCGCCAGGTGTTCGGCTTCACCGGTCAGGAAGCCACCGGCGCGCCGCGCGAGATCATTCCCCAGACCGGGGATAGCTTCACCATCCTGGAGTTGTGGTACGACCTGGATGCCCAGGGCAACGTGGTGGAAACCGCCCGCCAGGAAGGCGAGACGCTGACTTTCAGCGACCAGACCTTCACCTGGGTGGAGATGGACGCTGCCGTGGGCGATTATATCGTCGGCTTCATCGTCGAAGACCTGGACGGCAATTCGCAGACGGTGTTCGGACAAGTGACGGTGCGCTAGAGGAGGCCCACGCAGGTAGATACGTGCGCGCTCTGGCACGCTGGTTTGGTTGGCCCGCACCTGAGTTGGTGAGGTGCGGGTCGCCCTTATCTCTGCGCGAAGAGCCTGAATGGTCGCGGATTGGGCGACCCATCCTTTGCCCGCCCAGACCGCGCACAGGCGTGTCCGCCTCGCCCGCCGTGGTTGCCATTTACTCGCCTGGGTCGCCCCTACAAATTCTCCCTCTTTACCGGTGACACACAGGGTAAAATTGACCCTGTTATGCAAACCAAAACCGCCCTGCTCCTGATCCTGGCTTTTCTGTTGGCAGCCTGCAATGCCGCACCCGTGCCCACAGCCAGCCCCACGCCGGCGATCCCATTGGATACGCCCACACCCCAGGCCAGCCAGACACCCACGCCCAGCGCCACACCTGAGCCGCCCAAGCCTGAAGACGCCGCGGTAGCTTTTTTGTCAGCCTGGAATGCCGATGACTACGCCGGAATGTACGCCCTGCTCACCAGCGCCAGCCAGGCTGCCATCACACTGGAAGATTTCACCCGCCACTTCCGCGACATCGCCATCGAAGCAGCGCTGAAGAGCGTGGATACGGAAATCCTGGCAGTGGAAGGCGGCGCGGCGCAAGCCACGGTGCGCTACCGGGTGACCCTGCACAGCAACCTGGTGCCTGATGTGGTCGATGAGACCGCCATGACCTTACAGATGGAGAGCGGGGTCTGGCGCGTGCTCTGGGAAGATACGATTGTGCTCTCGTACCTGAGCGGTGCTAACTACTTGAGCATGAACCGTGACGATTACACTCCACCACGCGGAATGATCCTGGACCGCAAAGGGACGCTCATGGCAGGCGAGGAAGAGGCTTACTCGGTGGGGCTGAACATGTTTGCCTACGATCCGTTCCTCTCTGAGGATTACATCAATACCTTGACGCGCCTGACCGGTATCCCCGCGGTAACGATCCAGGCGCGCCTGGAAGCGGCAACGGGAAACGCCATCCCTTACCTGGCTTTTGGCGAATACACCAATAAAAAGGGCAGTTCCTGGGAGGGCGTATTCAACAGCTTGCCTGCCTTCAGTTGGAACATCTACCGCTCACGGTTTTATTACGGCGCGCCGTCATCCGGCGCAGCCCCGCACGTCATCGGTTACGTGGGCGCCATCGACGCCGACAGCCTGGAGGCTTACCGCCGCCTGGGCTACCGCAATGACGAGTTGATCGGGCAGTCGGGGCTGGAGCAGTGGGCCGAGTCCCAGCTCCTGGGAAAGCGCGGCGGCGCGCTGTACGTGCGTGACGCCAATTTCGCCATCAGCCGGACACTGGCTGAAGCCACGCCCATCCCATCTCAGAACATCACGACCACGCTGGATATGAATTTCCAGATGCGAGTGCAGCAGGCGATGAGCGGGCTGCCGGGGGCGGCGGTGGTGCTGGAGCGAGATACCGGGCGGGTGCTGGCAATGGTTTCGTCACCGACCTTCGACCCCAACGCTTTCTCGCCCGCCAGCCTGAACTCCTTCACCGAGCTAAGCAGCCTGAATGACCCGCTACGCCCGCTCTATAACCGCGCCGCCCAGGGGCAGTACCCGCTGGGCTCGGTGTTCAAGATTATCGATCTGGCAGCAGCCCTGGAAAGCGGGCTGCTCACCCCTGAATCAACCTATGATTGCGGTTACGCATTCACGGATGTGACCGGTGTAACCAAATACGACTGGACCTGGGAGCACTTCCTGGAGGACGACGAGACGCTCCCCAGCGGGCTGCTGACCCTGCCCCAAGGGTTGATCCGATCATGCAACCCGTGGTTCTACCACATCGGACAGGTGTTGTATGAAGCTGGCAAACCCAATGACATTTCCAACATGGCGCGTGCGTTTGGATTGGGCAGCAACACCGGTATCCAGGGTGTCAGTGAGCTGCCCGGCAACGTGCCCGACCCAAGCAATATTGAAGATGCGCTGGAGCTGGCTATCGGCCAATCCATGCTGCAGGTCACGCCCCTGCAGGTGGCAGCATTTGTGGCTGCGGTGGGCAACGGCGGGACGCTGTACACGCCGCAGGTAATTGAACAGATCGGGCCAGAAAGCGGTCCCCCCAGCTTTGTCTTTGCCCCGCAGGTGCGCGGCACGCTGCCCGTCTCACCGGAAAACCTGGCGGTGATCCAGGAAGCCATGCGCGGTGTGATCACCAGCAACAAGCCGCGCGGCACAGCTTACCTGGTCTTCAACGGTATGAACACGCCCATTTATGGCAAGACCGGCACCGCCCAGACTGGCGTCGCCCCGCACGCCTGGTTTGTGGCCTATACGGACGCCCAAAATGCCAACCTGCCGGATATTGCCATCGCGGTGATTGTGGAAAACGGCGGTGAAGGCTCGGAGTGGGCCGCACCCATCGCCCGCCGCATCATCGAGCTGTACTTCCGCGGCAGTCCGGGTAAGCTCTACCCCTGGGAGTCGGGCTACGGCATCCCCAAGACTCCCGAACCCTAGGGGAGGCTGGCGTTAATATTTTTCTTTACTTTCACTCGCTGCAGCAACCGCTCCACCCTCGAGTGCAGCAGCCACAGGTACAGCGGTACAGCCGCAATCAGCGCCAGGCCCAGGAACAGCCAGCCCGGGTGCGGGAGCTGCGGGCGGCCCAACCCCAGCACGTCGCCATCCGGCAGCAGCCACAGGCTGGCAATATCCATCCAACCGTGGACAATGGCCGCGCCCAGGATGCCGCCAGCCCGCCAGCGCATCAAGGCGAAGATCAGGCCGTACAGCAGCACCGCCGCCCCGACCAGCGGACCCTGCCCGAAGATGTGCCACAGCACGAACGCCAGAGCCGAGCCCCAGATCGCCCAACGCAGGCCGCGCCGGTTGAGCAGGGCGCGGTACACCAGCCCGCGAAACAGCAGCTCCTCCACCGGCCCGACCAGCAGCAGGTAAAAGCCCAGGTCTGCCAGCACTCGCAGCATAGTTAGCTGCTGCCGCGGCGGGCCCCAATCCACCGCCAGCACCACCAGCATACGCCCGGCGATCAGCGCCGCACCGCTCAGCAAACTGACCCACAGACCTTTCGTATTGACCCCCAAATCCTGCCAGCTCCAGCGGCGCAGGCCGATGAACAGCGTGCCCGCCAGTACATACACGTAGGTTACGACGTTGGCGAGCAGCAGGCTCTCCCCCTGAACGTTGGGCCACATCCACAGGTAAGCGGGGATCGCCGGCAGGAACAGCAGCCCCACCTCGAGCAAGGCAGACTGCTCGATTCGCAGTTGGCGCAGATGGATGCGGGCTGGCTGGAGATCGATCCGCGGCAACCAGGCTGGAACGCGGCGGGTGTACGCCAGCCACTGCTCGCCGAATTCCGCCTGCAGCGTGCGCTCTTCCTGGCGGGCGCGTAGGGCTAGCCCGAACACCTGCAGGGTCATGAAGGCAAAAGTCCAGGTGCGGTAGAGCAGCACACCGCCCAGGCCGAACAGGAGCAATCCAAGGTACATGGGATGCCGCACCATGGCAAACGGGCCTTGCGTGACCAGCTTATGCCCGGCAAACAACTGCGCTCCCATGCCGGAAGATACGAAGTATTCGCGGCCTAAAGCCAATCGCCCCCACAGCACCATGCCCAGCCCGCATACTGCCAGCAAAAATCCGGTCACAAGCAGCGTCCAACGGACCGCGGGAGAGGGATCGACCGGCAGCGGCCTCCACAGCCAGCCCAAGAAGGCAAAATATGCTACGCTGACGACGACATAGAATAGCGGCGAGCGCACCAACCCGGCGGCGCGACCGGATTCCCGTCCCGCTGGGCGCCGCAGACCGCGAGCGATGCCTGCCAGCAGAACGACCAGCACGCCGGCGGCAAACAAACCAAGTAATCTGCCGGTCCACAGTTCCAGTTGTTCCAAGGCGTCCATTTCATTGACCCTGACAATCTCAGTATACAGATCAAGTCAGCGGATTTCAAGGTGGTAGCGACCCTGGCCATGAAAGCAAATACAGTCCGCAGATTTCGCAGATCAACGCAGATTTTGTTTTACAATCTTTATCTGCGATCATCTGCGAAATCTGCGGATGAATCCTCCCTCGATCGGGTAAAATCTAGCCATGCCGCGTGACGACCGCCCCACCGTTTATTCCACCGAACAAGGCGACCTGCGCAAGCAGGATCGCAAACCGCAAGCCGTGCGCCGCACGCTGCCGCCGCAGCAGCAAACCGCCTACCTGCACCGCGATTCCAAGGGACGCGGCGGCAAAACCGTCACCCTGGTCAAGAACCTGCAGCTCACCCCAGACGATCTGAAAGAGCTGGCAAAAACGCTGAAACAGGCCTGCGGCACCGGCGGCACGATCAAGGACGGTGTGATCGAAATCCAGGGCGAACACCGCGAGAAGATCGCCGCCGCCCTGCAAGCCCTGGGCTACAAGGTCAAGATCGCCGGGGGATAGAAAAAGACCAACACAAAGAACACCAAGGAGTCGCAAAGAACACAAAGTTATTTTCCTTCAAATGCCCTTTGTGGCCTTGTGCCCGGACTTTGCGACCTTCGTGTTTCGAATTTAATCTACACGCATTGACCTGGCGGTGATACTGTCATTCTCAACCTGCCAGATTTCGCTGGCGTAGCTGGCGATGAAATAGCGGTCGTGCACCACCGTGATCACCGTGCCCTCGAAGGCATCCAGCGCCTGCTCGAAGCGCGTGCGTGAGGGGATGTCCAGGTGGTTGACCGGCTCGTCCAGCAGCAGCAGGTTGCAGCCCTGGGCAATCATAATCGCCAGGCTCAAGCGGGCGCGCTCGCCGTAGGACAGCTTCCCCACCGGGCGGAAGACGTCGTCGCCGCTGAACAGGAAGCGGTGCAGGAAGCGCCTGGCATCAGTCTCCGAGAACGGCGCCGCCTGCAGCAGCGTGTTGAAGGAGTCCATCTCGGGGTCGAGGTGTTCCTGCTCTTGCGCCATGTAGCCGGGGCGCACACCGGCGCCCAGCCGCACCTGCCCCGCCAGCGGCGGGATCTGTCCGGTGATGGTGCGCAGCAGCGTGGTCTTGCCCGAGCCGTTAAAGCCCAGCACGGCGATGCGCGCCCCAAAACGGACGACCAGCTCGATCTCGCGCAGCAGCACGTTTTCCCCGTAGCCCACCGACAGCCCCTCCAGGCGCAGGACATCCCTGCCGCTGGCGGGCACTTCGCCGAAATCCAGCTTCACCTGCCAGGACTGGCGCGGCTTTTCCACCCGCTCGTCGGTGAGCATACGATCCACGCGCTTTTCGATGTTCTTGAGCTTCTGGGTGGTCTCCTTGGTGCGGTTGCTGAAGAAGCCCTTGGCAAACTTATCGCCGCCAGCTTTACCATGCGGGTTGGCGCGGGTGTAGTGGCGCATGCGGTCGACCGCCGCCCTGAGGCGGGCGATCTCATCCTGCTGGTCCTGAAAAGCCTGCCACTGGCGCTGGCGCTCGCCGATCTTCGTTTCCAGGTAGTCGGAATAGTTGCCGGAGAAGAGGCGCAGGTGGTGGGTGTCCGCATCCAGCTCCAGGATGCCGGTTGCCAGGCGGTCGATGAAATAGCGGTCATGGCTGACCAGCAGCACCGCGCCTTGAAACGCCAGCAGCCATTCTTCCAACCATTCCAGCATTTCTAAATCCAGGTGGTTGGTAGGCTCGTCCAGCAGCAGGAGCTGCGGATCGGAGAGCAGCACACCCGCCAGCGCCAGGCGCGTCTTCTGCCCGCCGGAGAGGTGGGCGACAGGCGTGTCCAGCGGCATCCCGCCGAAACCGAGCGAAGCCAGCACTTCCGGCAGACGTCCTTGCGATTCGGCGGCGGCTTCCAGGCGCGCCAGCGTGCGGTCGTACTCGGCTTGCAGGTCTCTCTGGTTAGAGTCCCGCGCCAGCCGTACCGCCAGCTCTGCCAGCCGGAGCGAGAGCGCCTCCACGTCTTCATCGGGCAGGAAGGTGCGCAGCGTATCTTGCGGGGTGGGTGAGAAGCCCTGCGCCAGGTAGCTCAGGCGGGCATTTACCGGGTGAAAGCTCACCGAGCCGCTGTCGGGCGTTTCCAGCCCCGCCAGGATGCGCAGTAGGGTGGTCTTGCCGCAGCCGTTGGACCCCACCAGCGCCAGCCGCTCACCGGGGTTGAGGGTGAAGGTCACCTGGTCGAGGATCACATCCAGGTTGTAGGATTTCGTTATATGATGAACGGTAAGCATTAATCAACCTCTTTAAAAACAAACACCGAGGGTCACGCCCTCGGTGATATTCACGAAATCAACACTGTCGAACGCCCATTGGATATAGAGCGTTCCGACCGAGCAACGAACCCGGAAAGATCTTATATTAGCTGCAGATGCCTGCCATGGATAGTTCCAATCTCTAAAAGGTTAGGGACACCGCAATGCTTAGGCCTGGCGATGCCAGGAAATTGTAACACAAGCCAGCGACGAATTCACACCGGTCTTGGAGTGCAAGTATGTCACTCGATCCTGCCGATGCGCTTGATGATCTCATCAGCGTTGGCCTCCACCGTGCGATCGGTGACGTTGAGCACGTAAAAGCCGCCCTGGCGGAACAGGCGTTTGGCGTACTGCAATTCTTCCTGCAGGCGCTCGGGGTCGGTGTAAGTGCCGCCCGCCGAAACGCCCATCTCGACGCTGCGCCGCAGGCGGAAGGTGTGCAGCCGGTCGATGTCGATGGTCAGCCCGATCACCCGGCGCGGGTCCACTTCAAAGAGCTGCGGCGGCGGGGGCAGCTCCGGCACCAGGGGGTAGTTGGCGGTCTTCCAGCCCAGCACAGAGAGATACACGCTCAAGGGAGTCTTGCCGCTGCGCGAGACGCCCACCAGCAGCACGTCGGCGTTCAGCCAGCCCGGTGGGTTCTTACCATCGTCGTGGGCGAAGGTGTACTCGATGGCGGCGACGCGCTCGAAGTAGGCTTTGTGGTGCTGGCGGTAGCGCCCCGGCTGCTGCAGCGGCGGCTGGTTGAGCTGCTCGGAGAGCTGCGCCAGCAGCGCACCCATCAGGTCGATGGCAGGCACCCCCTGCGCCTCAGCCAGCCCAACCAGGATCTGGCGCAGGTGGGCATCCACCAGGGTATGCACGATGATGCCGTGGCGGGCGTTGGCTTCGGCGACGGCGCGCTCGAGTTGGCTGGCGTGGCGCACGTTGCCCACCGTGACCAGCGATACCGGGCTGTCGGGAAACTGCGCCAGCACGGTGTTCGCCAGCTGCTCTCCGCTGGCGCCCACTCCACCGGAGATGATGTAGATTGTGACCGCGGATTTGGCTGACATACCAGGCGCTCCTGTATTCATTATACAGGCAGCTCCAGAAAACTAAAATAATTTACCGCGAAGTCGCCAGGGGAAAGCTCAAATACGATCCGCAGATTTCGCAGATGGACGCAGATGCACACAGATGTTTTCCACAGATTTCACAGATTACACAGATGGCTCCCCTGAAAAAACAGCACTTTAAAAACCGAACAATAAGCGAGAAGGTCTAAAAACGGCGAGTATAGAGTCTAGGGCGTGCCGGATAGAACGAGAAAAAGAAGCTAAGGGAGCA
>JBGSTO010000551.1:0-13874 GCA_041736465.1 Anaerolineales bacterium
CTCGGCAGAGACGTATGCTGCGCCTGCAGGTATGCCAGCACGTCTTTCTTCTGGATGCGCCCGCCATCCGCTCGGATGCGCTCTTTATCCGCCCTAACCTGCGCCAGGTCGAGGCCGTGCTCTTCGGCGATGCGCCTGGCGAGCGGCGAGGCCTCGCCCAAGGGGACGAGCGGGCTGGGCGCGGCTGCCTGCGCAGACATTGCTGCGGGCTGGGGTTGGCTGGCGTCAGCTTCCATTGGAAGGGCTTCCACAGGAAGATCTTCCAAGGGAAGCCCTTCTCCGGGCGCCAGGATCCAGGCGATGGTTTCGCCCACCGGCACATCCTGCCCGGGTTGGGCGCGAATGCCGCGCAGCACGCCTTCCGCCTGCGCTTCCACTTCCACGGTCGCCTTGTCGGTTTCGATCTCCATGATCGCTTCACCTTTGGCGACCCGGTCTCCATCCTTCTTCAGCCAGGAAACCAGTTTTCCTGTATCTTGGAACATGCCCAGGGCGGGCATGATGACTTGTGTAGCCAGAAGATGCCTCCTGATTGCTGGAATCAGCCTTTGATGCCTTCACCGCGGGCGCTGGCAGCCACATGCTCTACGCCGTGCCCGTTGAAGCGAGCGTTATTGCGGTTGGACTGCGTCTCGCGCGTGGTGGACAGCGGCCCGGTTGCGGTGTAATAGTGCGCCCCGGCGACCAACAACTCTTCCGCAGGAAAGCGCGTGATCACTTCGCAGCCGTCTTTGGTCACCACAAGCTGCTCCTCGATGCGCGCCGCCGACCAGCCATCGGCAGCGGGCCAGAAGGTCTCCAGGGCAAACACCATGCCTTCCCGGATCACTTCCGGATGGTCGAGCGAGACCAGGCGGCTGAAGACCGGCTTTTCCCAGATCGACAGCCCCACCCCGTGCCCGTACTGCAGGGCGAAGGCGGCTTCTTCGTTGGGGAAGCCAAAATCCTGCGCTTTGGGCCAGATCTTAACCACATCGGCGGTGGTCACTCCGGGCTTGATCAGGCTGATGGCGTGATCCAGGTAATCCCGGCAGCGCTTGTAGGCATCCACCTGGGCATGCGATGCGCTGCCGATGACGAAGGTACGGTAGTAGCAGGTGCGGTAGCCCATATAGCTGTGCAGGATGTCGAAGTAAGCGGGATCGCCGGGGCGCAGGGCGCGGTCGGTATAGACGTGCGGGTGCGGGTTGCAGCGCTCTCCGGAGATGGCATTGACGCCCTCGACGTGTTCGGAGCCGAGGTCGTACAGCACCTTGGAGACCAGCCCAACGCACTCGTTCTCGCGCATGCCCGGCTTCATTGCCCGGTACAGCTCATCGTAAGCGGCATCGACCATCATGCAGGCGGTTGCCAGCAGGGTGATCTCGTCTTGAGTTTTGATCACCCGCGCCGCCTGCATCAGCTGCTGACCATCCACCACCTGGATGCCCTCTTTCTGCAGGGCAAACAGCACCGGCAGCTCGATCGCATCCACGCCCAGCGGCTCTTTTTCCAGGCCGCGCATTTCCAGCTCGATCTTAATTTTGCGGGCGACATCTTCGGCACGCCCCGCTTCGGGCAGCATGGCGCCGCGCAGGGTGGAGATGCCGGCGCGCGAGCGCCCATCTCCCAACCAGGGGCAGTACAGGTCGTGGTGGCGGGCAGCGGAGCCGAAATCCCAGTTGATGGGTTCGTCATCCTGCGGCAGCAGGCAGAAGCGCGCCAGCTTGTCCATCGCCCAGGTGCCGATATGCGTGGCGGTGATGTAGCGCACGTTGTTCATATCGAAGCACAGCAGCGCGCCGATCGAGGATTCTTTGAGCAGCGTCTTGATGCGCGCCAGCCGTTCGCTGCGCAGCCGCTCGAAATTGACGCGTTCTTCCCAGTCTGCGCCCATCAAGCCGTATGTTTTGATTGCCATGGTTGGTCTCCTTTATTCATCTGTCATCCTGAACGTAGTGAAGGATCTCTCCCGACTGTCTAGGGAGATGCTTCGCTGGCAATTCTGCGAATTGCCGCTCAGCATGACGTACTCTCGATCATACTCGCCCGCACAAGGTCTTCGCCATCTCCAGGACGGTCTGCTCCGTGGGCACGGTCAGGTCTTCCAGCACCGGCGAGAAGGGGATGGGCACGTTCATGGCGCCCATGCGCTTGACCGGCGCATCCAGGTAGTAGAAAGCGCCGTCGGCGATCACCGCGGCGATCTCGGCGGTCGCGCCGTACTGCTCGTAGCCCTCGTCCACTACGATCGCCCGGCTGGTCTTTTTGGCAGAATTAATTAGCGTCTCCTTATCCAGGGGCAGCGTGGTGCGCGGGTCGATCACCTCGGCGCTGAGGCCGATCTCCGCCAGCTTCTCGGCTGCACCCAGTGCCACAGCTACCATGCTGCTGGTGGCGACGATGGTCAGGTCGCTGCCGGAGCGTTTGATATCCGCCACGCCGAACGGTATGGTGTACTCCCCCTCCGGCACCATGCCCTTGTTGCGGTACATCATTTTATCCTCGAAGAAAACCACCGGGTTCTCATCGCGGATCGCGGTCTTGAGCAGCCCCTTGGCATCGTAAGGTGTGGAGGGGATGACCACCTTCAAGCCGGGGATGTGCGACAGCAGGGCATGCAGCGACTGCGAGTGCTGCGCCGCCGAACGGCGCGTGGCGCCCATGGTGGTGCGCAGCACCATCGGCACCCGCCAGCGACCGCCGGACATGTAGTGGGTCTTGGCAGCCTGGTTGACCATTTGATCCATGATCAGGGTGACGAAGTCGCCGAACATGATGTCCACCACCGGGCGCATGCCTGCCATGGCAGCCCCCACGCCCATCCCGCTGATGGCGGCCTCTGAAATCGGGGAGTCCATGATGCGCTCGGTACCAAATTCCTGCACCAGCCCGCTGAGCACCTTGAAGGGTGTGCCGGCTTCGGCGACGTCCTCGCCAATTATGAACACGCGTGGATCACGGCGCAGCTCTTCTGCCAGCGCCTCGCGGATCGCCTCGCCAAAAGTTATTTCACGCATGGGGCGATTCTGCGTAGACATGCTCGGTCACCTCACTCAGCTCTGGGAATGGGGCCCGGATGGCAAAATCCGCGCCCGCTTCGATCTCTGCCTGCACACTGCCCTCGATCTGCTCGAAGACCGAGCGCTCCAATTGGGCTGCCCCGGTCAGCCACTCCGCCAGGGTCCTCAAGGGGTCACGCTGTTCCTGCCAGTGGCGCTCCTCTTCTTTGCTGCGGTAGTAGCTGCGGTCGATGTCGCCCACATGGTGCCCGTGGTAGCGGTATGTCTCGCAGAGCAAAAAGGCCGGTCCATCGCCGCGCCGGGCGCGCTCGACCAGCCTTTGCGCGGCTTCGAATACCTGGCGCACATTCTGACCATCCACCGATTCGGTCTGAATGCCAAAGGCTTTGGGGCGGTCTGCCAGCTCACCGGCGGCGGCTTCCCTGAAGTGGGTGTATTCGTTGTAATGGTTGTTCTCGCACACGTACAGGATCGGCAGCTTCCATAACTGCGCCATGTTCATCGACTCGTACAGCAGCCCCTGTCCCAGGGCGCCCTCACCGAAGAAACACACCACCACGCGGCCGTTGCCTAGCTTCTTGGATGCCAGGGCGGCGCCGGTGGCGATGGCGGCGCTGCCGCCGACGATGGCATTGGCGCCCAGGTTACCGCTTTCCGGGTCGGCGATATGCATGGAGCCGCCCTTACCGGCGCAGTAGCCGGCTTTTTTACCCAGCAGCTCGGCGAACATGCGATCCACGTGCGCCCCCTTCGCCAGGCAGTGCCCGTGCCCGCGGTGCGTGCTGGTGATGTAGTCCTCTTTGGTCAATGCCGAACAAACCCCAACCGCGACTGCTTCCTCACCGATGTACAGGTGTGATAGCCCCGGCATCTTTGCGCTGGTGTACAGCTCGTTGACCTTATTCTCGAAAGCGCGGATCTTTGCCATCTGTTCGTACATGCCCAGGTACAGCTCGATATCCGTCCCCGAGGCGGGTGTACTGCCGGCAGCGCGCTTCTGTGCTCCATCTGTCATTGCTTCGCTCCTCATTATTCCCAGTCCAGGAACTGCGGCAGCTTGCCGCGCTCTTTCAGCGTGCCGATCAGCCCTTCCGGAAAGAACAGTAAGACCAGGATCATCAACAAACCGGTGGCGACGATATTCAGCTCGGTGAAACCGAGCTGGCTGACGAAAAACTCATTCACCACGATGAACAGGGCGGCGCCCACTACCGGCCCAGCCACCGTGCCTTTGCCTCCCAGGATGGTCATCAGCACCAGTTGGGCTGCCGTCAGCACGGTCAAGAAGATATTGGGGCGCAGGTAAGTCAGGTAGTAGCCCCAGATCGAGCCTGCCATGCCGACGAACAAGGCGCTGATGGCAAAAGCCAGGATTTTGTAATAATTGGTATTGATACCGGCTACTTCGGCTTTGGTCTCGTCTTGCGAAATAGCCCGCAGACCCAGTCCAAATTTGGAGTGGCGGATGCGGTAGGAAAGATACACCGAGCCAATTGCCAGCAGCAGCATGGCGTAGTATGCCGGGAACTTCGAGATGGTCACGTCCAGATCTGGGATTGGCAGGCTGAGGCCGTTCGAGCCGCCGATATAGTCCCAGTTATCGAAGCTGATTTTCACCAGCAGGATCATGGCGACGGTAGAGATGATGAAAGCCGGGCCGCGCGTGCGCAGGCTGATGACTCCCACCAGTAAGCCGACCGCCATCGCCACCAAACCTGCCAGCGGCGCAGTCAGATATGGAGAAATTTTAAAGTACACCAGCAGCACGCCGGAGAAATAGGCCCCGATGGCAAAGAAGACGTTATGCCCCAGCGAGGTGTAGCCGGTATAGCCGCCGATGATGTTCCAGCTTGAAGCCATGGCAATGTACATGAACGTGTACAGCATCATGAACAGCACGTAGTTCATCGAGCCAAAGACGAACTGCGTCAGCGGGAAGAGCAGCAGCGTCACGATCAAGGCGATCAGGAACCATTTTCTGGCGCCGCTCGAACTGCCCGGCATCACCGGGGCCTGATATTTCGGTTTGGAGTTTACGGCAGCGCTCATCTAGGCCTCCATGGGTTTGCCGAACAAGCCGCGCGGCCTGAACATCAAGATCAAGAACAATGCCAGGAAAAAGGTGATCGGTGACCAGGTCGGGCCGTAGAAAAAGCTCACGTATGCGGCGCTAACCGCCAGGGCAAAGGCGCCGACCAGCGAACCCATCAGGCTGCCCATGCCGCCCAGCACGATCAGGGAGAGCAAGATCGCCACCCATTCCCAATGCTTGCCGGGGAAAAAGGTGAACAAGAAGCTGCTGAGCGAGCCAGACGCCCCCGCCATCGCCATGCCCAGCCCAAAAGCAATCATCGAGATGCGGTTGACATCCACACCGACAACCTGAGCAGCGGTGCGGTTCTGCATGGCGGCGCGGATCGCATAGCCGGTGCGCGTGGTGCGTAGGAACAGCCACAGCCCACCCAGCAGCGCCAGGCTGATCACGGTGGCGTAGAACTGGCCTTCAGGCAGGTAGAAATCCCCAAACAGGATGGCGTCGGTGGCGTAGCGCGGGTTGGTCGAGCGGTAGATGTTGGTAAAGGCTGCGCCGAGCAGGCCTTCGATCACCAGAGCCAGCGAGAAGGTGAGCAGCACGGTCAGCTCGGAAAAGCGGCTGTTATCGGCAACGCGGGCGAACACCAGCCGGTACACCAACAACCCCAGCAGGTACATCACCGGCATGGTCACCAGCACCGACAGGATCGGGTCTACACCAAACGACGAGAAAAGAAAGTAGGTGATGTACGCGGCGATGAACATGAAGGCTGCATGGGCGATGTTGACGATGCGCATGACGCCGAACACGATCGTCAAACCGGCTGCCATGAGGGCGTACACCCCTCCCAGGGTAATTCCCAGTAAGAAGACTTGAACCATTTGTGTCACGCCGTTGCTCCTTGTCTGGGTGGCTGCTGCCGTCCAAGATACAGCTCCTGGATGCGCTCGTCCGATAGGATATTTTCAGCCGGCCCTTCGAAAGACATCTTGCCCAGGTCCAGCACGAAGCCCCAATCGGCGCTGCGCAGACCCAGGCGGGCATTCTGCTCCACCAGCAGCACGGTCATGCCGCTTTGCTTCAAGAGCTGGATGCTGTCAAAAATTTGGCGGGCAATCTTGGGCGCCAATCCCAGGGACGGCTCATCCAGCATAATGATCTCCGGGCGCAGCACCATCGAGCGTCCGATCGCCAGCATCTGCTGCTGTCCACCGGAGAGTGTCTTAGCAAGCTGGCTGCCGCGCTCCTTCAATAAGGGGAACAGTTCGTACACCGCGTCGATGCGGCGCTCGACCTCCTGGCGGTCTTTGAGGATATAGCCGCCCATGCGCAGGTTCTCGCGCACGGTCATATCTGGGAATAACGAGCGATCCTGCGGCACAAAGCTGATACCCTGCATCAAGATCTGGTCGGTGCGCAGGCTGTGAATTGGGCTGCCCTTGTAGACAATCTCGCCCTCGCGCGGGTGCAGCAGGCCGCAGATGACCTTGAGCAGCGTGGATTTTCCGGCCCCGTTTGGCCCGATGATGCAGTAGGAATTCCCCTTCTCTACCGACATGCTCAAACCGCGCAAGATGCTCGGACCGGCGCCATAACCAGCGTGGATGTTGCGTACCTCTAGCAGCATGGCTATCCTTCTCCCAGGTAGGCTTCCAGTACGATCGGATTGGCCTGGATCTCGTGCGGGCTGCCTTGAGCGATGACTTTGCCATATGCCATCACGACCACCGGCGTGCACAGATTCATGACCACATCCATATTGTGCTCCACAATCAAGAAGGTCAGCCCCTGGGAATTCAGCAGCTGGATGCGCTCGACGATATCTTCCAGCAAGGCCGGGTTGACCCCGCCGGCAGGCTCGTCCAGCATCACCAGCTTAGGCTCGGTCATCAGCACCGCGGCAAATTCCATCAGTTTCTTCTGCCCGAAGGACAGTTTCTTGGCTTTTTCGTGCGCGAGGTGGGTGATGCCCACAAACTCGAGCAGCTCCATGGCGCGTTCATATTCGTGATTCAGGATGCTTCCAAGGAACAAATCCCAGAAGCCGCGCGTGGGCGACTGCACCACCAGGTTCTCCAGCACGGTCATTTCCCCCAGGCCGCGGCTGATTTGAAAGGTGCGGCTGATGCCTGAGCGGGTGATGGCGTTTGGCTGCCTGGCGGTGATATCACGATCCTCGAAGATCACTTTTCCACCGTCGGGTTTGATCAGCCCGGTGATCAGGTTGAAGGCGGTCGTCTTGCCGGCGCCGTTGGGGCCGATCAATGCGGTGATCGAGCCTTTTTCAACCTTGAATGAGCAGTGGTCAACCGCATGGATGCCACCAAAACTTTTGGTCAGATCTTGAATTTCCAATAATGCCATGGGGGCTTCATCCGAATTTTTTTAGTCAATATCCGTCTTTTAGCAGTCACTGAACGAGCGATAGCGGCGAAAAGTGGATATCTCCAGGCCGGGCGCACCCGGCCTGGAGAAAAATCTATACGTGGTTTACCACTCTGGCTTGGGCCAGACCAGGTCAGTCGTACCCGGGAATTCACCCAGCGGGTAGACGAACTTCAGCTCACCAGCCTGCCACTGCGTCATCAAGAACGGCTTGTCGATCGGCAGGCCGCGCTCATCCCAGTGGAAATCGCCCAGGATGGTTTTTACAGGTTCAGCCTCGGTGCGGGCTGCCAGCCAGTCGCGGATGGCAGTGTTGTCGGTGGAACCAACCGCGCGCACTGCCTGGTCGATACCCTGGCAGATGGCGAAGGGGATGGCTGCGTCTTCGTCGGGAGCCTTGCCATATTCGGCCGTGTAAGCGGCGATGAAGTCCAGGTTGCTGAAAGGCTCGCCAGCCAGCACGCCTGCCCAATCCACTGCCGGATGCCAGGAGGCGTGAATAAAGATGCCATTGGCAGCATCGCCCACGCCCTCGTGGAACTCTTCCTGTGTGCCCTGGCTCAGGTACACGGCCTTGGGATTGTAGTCCACAGTCTGCATGGCGCGCACCAGCTGGATGGTCTCATCCGGCGAGGCAGTCAGACCGAAGACCATGTCGGCATTGCTGGCTTTGATCGAGTTCGCCAGCGAGATCCAGTCGGAGAAGCCTTCTTCGGGCCACTGCTGCTGGAAGACAATCTCCATACCGGCTTCAGCCAATACACCGGGAGCCAGGTCGACCACACGGTCGCTGCCTTCAACTTCCACTTTGTCGCCAACCAGACCAATAACGATCGAATTGGCGAAGAAGTCATCGGCATGAACGATGGCAACGGTCTTGGGGCGGTCGCCTTCAGCCACAAGATCCTGGATCAACTCAACCGGCGACTTGCCCACGTACTCGGCGGCGTTCGGCTGGAAGTAGAAGATGTATTTCTGCCCGCGTTCGTAGATGCGCAGCGCGGCGCCAGCCGGAATGGGGTGAACCATCTTGGCCTGCTCGGTGATAGGCGTCATCGGGAAGGTCAGGCGGCTGGAGAAGGTGCCAAAGATAAAATCTACCTTATCCTGGCTGATCATGCGCTCCGTCTGGGCAATGGCGGTCTCGGTATCCGACTGGTTGTCGCTGATAACCATCTCGACCTGGCGATCGAGCAGCCCGCCTTTATCATTGATCAGCTTGACGCACAGCTCGTAGCCTTCTTTGTGCAGCTGCCCGTTGATGGCAAACCCGCCGGTCATGGGCAGCGAAGCGCCGATGCGGATCGGCGGCTGCGGCGCAGCAGGGGCCTCGGTTTGGGCAGGCGCCGCTGTTTGAGCGGGCGCTTCGGGCTGCGCCGGCGCCGCACAGGCGCTCAACACAAGAGCCAGAATCATCAGGCCGCTCAGGACATACCACAAAGATCTTTTCATCGTTTTCTCTCCTCTGGAAATAGTCTGGTATGGTCGTAACTGTACTCGCTCGTCGGGGTCGTGTGTTTGGATTCTATTCTTCCTCCTTGTGGATGACGTCACAGAATATCAGGAGCTATTCCACCGGCTGCTGTACACCGGCGAGATGCGCCAGCACCTGGAAGATAACGGCGAAATCTTCCTTCGCCAATCCCATGCCACGTGCCGCGGTCAGGAATTCATTGGTCGCCGCAGTGGTTGGCAAGGGAACATCCAGCTGCTGGCCCAGCTCCAGGGCCAGGTTCATATCTTTCTGCATCATATTGACGTCGAACCAGGCTTCCTCGGGCAGTTCTAAGACGAACGGCCCGCGATATTTAACCATTGGCGAGGCGATCACGCTGTTCAGCATCACCTCTACCGCGACATTTCTTGGAATGCCGCTCTTCTCTGCCAGCAGGATGCCTTCGCTGAAAGCCAGCATCTGCACCGCCAGGCTGAGATTAATGGCGATCTTCATCGTCACTGCCAGCCCGTTCGGGCCGACGTGGTTGACCTTGGGGCCGATCGCCAGCAGCAGCGGCTTCACCCGCTCGAATGCCTGGGAGTCCCCGCCCACCATGATGGAGAGCTTGCCCTCCTCCAGGGTAATCACGCTGCCAGAAACCGGAGCATCCAGCATCACCGACCCCTGGGCTGCTACCTGCTCCGCCAGGCTGCGGCTGGCAGCCGGGCTGGCAGTGCTCATGTCGATGTACACGCTTCCGGGGCGCAGACCAGCCAGGATGCCATCGGTACCCTGGGTAACTGCCTGGAGTGCTTTGGTATTTGTGACCATGGAAAATACGAAGTCGGCATCCTGCGCCGCCTGGCGCGGCGAGCTGGCCCACTGCATACCGGCTTGCTCCAACCAATTGGCTTTTGAACGCGTGCGGTTGTAACCGGCAACCTGGTAGCCTGCATCCAGCAGTCTTTTCGCAATCCGGCTGCCCATCACGCCCAGGCCAACAAACCCGATCTTTGTCATCATGCCTCCGAAGGTACAGGTATCGTCTGTCTTATGGCTCTTGTAGCAAAGTAGTCTCGCTGTCGCTGCGCACCTGGTGCATGTGACTGCTCATTGCCTGGCGCGCCGCGGCGGGATCGCCTTGCTTGACCGCCTCGTAAATGCGCTTGTGGTGTTCCTGGGCGCGGTGGATGCCGCCCGGCACCAGGGCAATTCGCCGGCGCGCCGTGCGCAAGATGTCAACCAGATTGTCGATCAAGGCCAGGATGAGTGGGTTGCGGGAGCCTTCTGCCAGCGCCAGGTGGAAATCCAAATCGGCTTCGATGAAGGCGTCGATATCTTCCAGGGTTTGATCCATCTGGGCAATGGCAGTCTGCATCGCCGCCAGGTGCTCGGCGCCGGCGCGCTGCGCTGCCAGTGCGGCGATCTCGGGCTCCAGGATCTCGCGCACCTCCACCAGGTTGCGCGTCCCCAGATCCAGATCGCCTTTGAGGATATGCGCCATGACATCGCGCACGCCTGAAGGGCTGCGGTGCGTGACAAAAGTGCCGCGCCCGGGCTGCGCATCCACAAGCCCGAGCTGGATCAGGGCTTTGACGGCTTCTCGCACCGCGGTGCGGCTCACCCCAAACTGTTCAGCCAGTTCACGCTCGGCGGGCAGCCTGTTGCCGGGCTTCAATTCGCCGCGCAGTATGCTGGCTTCGATCTGCTGGACAATCTGCTCGTATAAGCGGGCCGGCTGGATGGGTGTGTAGCTCACGATATCAAATGGGTGCTGGTGAAAAGTACCTAATGGTATAGTGGTATGATGTTATGATGGAAGAGCGAATTGGTCTTATTATAGTAGAGATTGGGGGAGAGTCAAGTTCTTCCACCCGGTTCATTATAAAAATTATGCAAAAAAGCCGCGCCAGAAGTAATGGCGCGCCTTCACCGGAAATAAAGAAGGGCCGACGATGGCATTTCGTGCCTTTCGCGGCCCTTCGTGCAGTTCGTGTTCCAGATCCCCCTACCTGCTGATCGATGGGTACACCAGCTCATACGCCCCATCCGGCGCGTTGAGCTGCAGCCTTCTGATCCAGCCCTGCTCCAATGAGACCAGGCGCAGGGCGCTGGCATCTTCCAGCCCCGCTTCCCCAGCGGGCCAGGTCTGCACCAGCAGGTGGCGGCTATCCGCAGTCCACTGGTAGTCCATTGGACCGCCGTATTCGTACACCGGCAGGATCTCCCCTCCGCCGGAAGGAATAACCACGAGGCGGTTCACGCCGCCGCGGTTTTCCACCAGCGCCACCCACTGCCCGTCCGGCGACCAGGACTGCTGGAAGCCGGTGGTTCCCAGGGAATGCAGCACAGTCCCATCCAGGGTAACGACATTCATATCGAAGCCGGCAGATACGGGCAGCACCAGGCGAGTGCCGTCCGGCGAGAGCGCCGGGTGGCTCTTCAGCCAGTCGTAGTTGCCCTCGAAGGGCAGTTGGCGGTAGCTGCCATCCTGCAGGTCTGCCAGGTAGAGCAGCGGTGGGTCGGAAGTATAGGTGTCGCCTTTGCGCACCAGCAACTCGTGCAGGAAGACTACCTGGTTCGGGCCGGCCCAGCCAATCGGAAGCTGCATCCCGCCCAGGTCCGGCGCAGCCCGGCGCGATTCGGTCGCATCGGGGCGCACTGCGGTAAGCAAGCCATCTTCGCTGCCGTCCGGAGTGCGCAGCATCAGGGCAGCCCAGGCGCCATCCGGCGACCAGCGCACCAAGTTGACCGGCACAAAGGCGTTATTGAGCAGCACCTTCCACGACCTTTCCAGGCTGTCGAACAGGCGAACTTCATTGGAAGAATTGACCGGCAGCACGCCATAGCGCCCGTCCGGCGACCAGGTAAGCGGATCGTCGCTGGCTTCGGGATAACCGGGGATGACTTCGACCGGGCAGTCGTTCAACAGCGCCAGGCAGGCTGTTTGCACATGCCCCAGGGAGCGCTGGAAGGGCGGCTGTAGCTGGCGCAGCAGCAGGTATACCTCGCCCAGGCTGGCAGTCTCATTGCCCACCAGCGGATTCAGGAGGCTGTCCACCATGGTTAGCACTACCCGGGAGGGGTCTAAGGGTTCTTGCGGAACAACAGCTTCAGGCAGCGGGGTCGGGTAGGGCAGCTGGGTGGCTTGCGCGATGGGCGGCTGGCTTTCCAGTGCCTGGAATCCGGACTGCTCCAAATCGTCCAGGCGAGCGATCTCTACCGGCAACGCCGGGTTGATCCGGAATGAGATCAGGCGCACAGCCTGGGTGCTGCCATCCAGGAGGGTCTGCTCCCACTGCAGCAGCATACCGGAGAGCGCATCCAGCCACAGGCGGTTGCCGCCCCAGTGGGCGACCAGCAGCGGGCGATCGCCCCACAGCTCTTCGGATTCCACCTGCAGCTCGACGCTGCCGAAGTTCACCGTACCAGGAAACAGCATCTGGGTGAGCGGGGAGACGTTTTCCAGCGGGTGCTGGTACCAGGTATGCTGCTGCATGGTGGGGTCGTATCCCTGCAGGGACAGGTCGTAGCGCGCCACCTGAACCCCGTCGCTGGCAAAGCGGTCGATGGGTGTCAAATCCGGGCTGAAGTTAATCTCCGGGTGCATCCAGTCCGAGATGAGCGCCCGTCCTGGACCGCTGCGATCCAGCCACACCTGCACATAGCGGGAGGTGGCTGGCGCGCCCACCGGTGAGAGCGTCACCACGCCCAGGGCAGAAATAGTCTGCCAGCTGGTTTGCAGCAAACGCTGCCGGACTTCTGCCGGAGGGGTATCCAGGCTCAATGCCATGTAAGGCGTGGGGGTTGCCGTGGCTTCAGTCCCGCCAACGGGAGGTTCCCCGGAGGCCAGCGGCGGGTTGACGAGCAAGGTGCGCAGCAGGTACCCCAAACCCAGCACCAGCAGCACGGCGGCAATCAGGTATGATAGCTCGCGCAGTCCGGAAAACAGCCGGCGGCGCGAGCGGCGCTCCTGCAGTTTACGGCGCACCCCCTGCGCGCCATGTTGGTCGGAGGGGATGCGCTGCGGCTCGGGCAGCAGCGCGGCAGGCAAGCCGGTTTCCAGGCGCGCAAGCGTTGATGCAAAGGTGCGGCAATCGGCGCATTCCTGCAGATGGCGCTCCATGGCCGTCCGGTGGGGCGCATCCAACGGGGTATGGTTGATCAGCCAGCGCTGAACTTGTTGGTGGGTCAAAGTATCCATATTTTTCACTCCACACATGACCCGATGATTTGCGTTATTCGCGGGCCAGCCGCGCCTGCAGCTTGCGCACGGCGTAGTGCAGTCGGGAGTATACCGTGCCTTCGCGCAATCCCAGCGCGCCGGCGATCTCCGCCGCGGTCATACCGTGCACATATCGCAAGATGAGCGGCAGGCGGTGGTCTTCGTCCAGCGATTGCACCGCCTGGCGCAGATCGCGCAGGCGCTCGTCCTTCAGAAACGCTTCTTCGGGCGACGGACCAGGGTGGTCCGACATTCCGAGGTGGTACAGCGTCTGGTCTATCCGCTGGCGGGACGTCAGGCGGCGCAGCGTATCCCGGCACTGGTTGACGCAGATGGTGTACAGCCAATTCTTCAGGCTGCTGCCGGGGCGGTAGCGGTGAAGGTTGTCCAGGGCATGCAGCAAGCTCTCCTGAGCGGCGTCATCGGCTTCTTGCTCGTCTCCCAGGATGGAGAATGCCAGGCGATAAAGCTGGGCGTAGTAGCCGGAGACCAACGCTTCGCCGGCAGCAGGGTCACCGGGCGGCGCGGCGCGCAGCAGCATGTCCAGGTCACGGGTTTGGTGGGTCATGTCATTCTATAAACGCAGGTGGAGTGCGATTCCTTCAATGATCTATTATTTAACGCCTGCAGATATCGAACGGTTCCCGGATTATAAAACTTCCAGGCTAAACACCAGCCTGGAAGGGTTGAGATGATTTAGAATGGGATTTCTGCAGGGATCAGGGCCGTGCGCCGGAGGCTGTGCCCCTGCTCCCGGACGCCAGCCCTTGCAAGCGCGAGCGCAGCCGG
>JBGSTO010000086.1:0-8406 GCA_041736465.1 Anaerolineales bacterium
CGACAGCACGAACGCCGCCTGCTTGAGCTGCCGCGTATCGCCGCGCACGCTGCGGGCGGTATTCAAGCCATATACCAGCACCAGCGCAGCCCACAGCGGCGGCAGCCCGCCGGAAGCCTGCCCCAACCCGCTCCCCCGAAAAGCCACCGCAAATAGAATCAGGAACAGCAAATCCGGAAAAACATCAACCACCTCCGCCAGGCGCGCCAGCACAGAGTCCACCCACCCGCCGCGGTAGCCTGCCAGCATGCCCAGTGGTATCCCTAAGAGCAGCACGCTCCCGGTGGTAAACAGGTTGAACAATACCGACACCCTGGCGGCAGCCATCGTGCGGCTGAGCACATCTTGCCCCTGGCTCTCGGCGCCCAGGGATAATCCCACCCCACCCGGGGCAGCTGCCGGCGCCAGAACCGCCATGCACACGAACCCAGCCAGCACCAGCAGCGCCAGCCCAAACCCCCGGCTCTTTGCCAGCCGCCCCCAAATCCGCCCCGGCAGGCTGCGCTGTGGGTCTGCACCGCTGCCCTTTGCGGCTGCTAACGGGTTCGTTGGCCTGGAAAACAGTCTCATCTCTTCCCCATCACCAATCTTCCGACCGCAGGCGCGGGTCGAGAAATGCCGCCAGCACATCACTCCCCAGGTTGGCAAGCGCTGCAAGCATTGCATAAACAATCACCGCGCTGAACATCAAAGCCCTGTCGCCCTGCATGATCGCCTGCGCCAAAGCCTGCCCCATTCCCGGAAAGCCAAACATCGTCTCCACCAGGATCGAGCCAACCAGCATGCTGCTCAGCGCCGGCCCCAGCGCGCGCACAACCGGGATCAGGGCATTTCTGAGCAGGTGGCGAGTAAGCGGCGCGCCTCTCGCCCGGACGCTGAGCGCATAATTCTGGTTCAGCACCTGCAGCAAAGCCTCTTTCAGCAGTCGGGCTGTATAACCCATGGCGCCGGCGCCCAATACCACCGCCGGTAGAATCCACGCCCCCGCACCCTCCCAACCCGCTGCCGCCTGCGGATTCATCCCCCAGGCCGCCAAAATTGCCACTACCAGAGCCGCCAAAACCAATCCCGGCACTGAAATCAGCGCCGCAGACAACGCCTGCCCGGCGCGGTCATACCAGGCGCCTGGTCTCAATGCCGCCAGCACGCCCCATGCTGCTCCCAACAACAGGGCAATCAACAGCGCGGCCGCAAGCAGGTGAGCTGAATACCCGAAACGACTTTGCCAGAGGGTGCCGTCTTCGGGCGCGGTGAACAGGCTTTGCTCCCAGAGTGCTTCCGCGCCAATCTGCGAACTGCCATCCTGCGGGCTGCCTGGCGCGACCTGCACCAGCAGGAAGCTCACAGACGTGACCACCAGCAGGATCGGTACCAGCCACAGCGCCCTGCGAAATAAATAAGCCGTCATGATCGCCTGGCTCTCATACCATGTGACAGGCCACCCAATGCCCCGGCGAATGCTCGCGCCACTCCGGGTCGGCTTCCTGGCATACCGGCTGAGCCAGCCGGCAGCGCGGGTGGAAGCGGCAGCCAGTGGGTATCTTGCCGGGCGCGGGGGTATCCCCTTGCAGCCGCGCGGCATTCACTGCTCCCGTACGCTCCAGCGCCGGAATGGCTGCCAGCAAAGCCTGCGTGTACGGGTGCAGCGCATGCTGGTACAGCTCATCCCGCTCAGCCAGCTCAACCAGCTTGCCCAGGTACAGGATTCCGATGCGGTCGGCGAATTGGTATGCCAGTGCAGCCTCGCGGCTGAGGTACAGGATCGCCAGCGGCAAATCCTGCTGCAGTTCTCGCAGCAGGTGCAGCATCTGCGCCTGTGACTGCGCGCTGCCGGTGTGCACCGGCGCATCGTACAGGATCACCTCCGGCTCAGCCGCCAGGGCCCGCGCCAGGTTCAGACGCTGGCACTGCTCGTTGGTCAGTTCTGCGGGCGTGTGCGCCAGCACTTCTGCTGGCAGCCCAACCTGGCTCACCAGCTCCGCTGACCGCTTTTTTCGTTCCCCCGCATCTCCGGTTTCCAGCGCTTCTGCCAGCGCCTCGCCGGCTCGCATGTACGGGTGCAGCGCCGGACGCGCCTCTTGAAATAAAAGCTGCAGCTTGCGCCGCCTCCCCCGCAGCGCCTCTTCTGGCAGCCTCACCAGGTCCTCGCCCCGGTACACCACTCGCCCGGCAGTCGGACGCGTGAGCTGCACAATGGCTTGAGCCAGGCTGGTTTTCCCGCAGCCGCTTTCCCCGACCACTGCCAGGATTTCCCCAGGATAAAGGTCAAAGCACACCTCATCCAGCAGCCGCAGCGACCCTGCCGCTTGCCGCAGCAGGAAACCGCGCCACACCGGGATGTGTACGCTTAAATTTTCAATTTGCAGCACGGGGGTAGATCGACCTTCGCCGCTCATCACACCCTGCCTGCTCAGTCTTCGTCGCCAAAGCGGATGCGCAGGTAAGACTGGTAGCGTTCAGGGTGAATTTGCCCGCTTTCAAGCGCCGCCAGCACCGCACAGCCCGGCTCGTGCTGGTGACTGCAGTCGCTGAAGGCGCATTGCGCCACCCGATCGCGCAGCTCCGGGAAATACGCGTCCAGCTCCTCAGGGTTGATGTCCCACAAAGCCAGGGCCTTCAACCCGGGCGTATCCGCCACGTAGCCGCCCTGGGGCAGCCGGTGCATCTCCCGCACCACGGTCGTATGCCTGCCCTTACTGGTCGTCAGGGAGACTTCGCGCGCCTCCAGGTGCAAGCCGGGCAGCAGCAGGTTCAGCAGGCTCGATTTTCCCGCCCCGGAAGGTCCGGTGAAAGCAGAGATTTTCTCCACCAGGTGCGCGCGCAGCGCTTCCAGCCCCCAACCCAGGCGCACTGAAGTGATCAAAACTGTGTAGCCGATATCCGCGTAGCGCTGAAAGCTGCTTTGTGCCGCAGGCAGCCCCACCAGGTCGGCTTTATTGGCAACGATCACCGCCGGCAGATGCTGTCTCTCGGCTGTCACCAGGAAGCGGTCCAGCATGCCAAAGCGCGGCGCAGGCTCGGCGCAGGCAAACACAAAAACAGCCTGGTCCGGATTGGCGATCAGAATCTGTTCGTATTCGCCCCGCGGCGTCGGCGCCATGCGCGATATCACGTGATGGCGCGCTTCGACCGCTTCGATCGTTCCGAGTTCGCTGCCTTCCGGCGTAATTTCTACCCAATCGCCGATGGCAGCCACATCCCCCTTCCGCCGCCCCCTCTTCAAGCGCCCGCGCAGATGGCACACCCGCGTGCCCTCAGAAGTTTCAACTGTATAAAATCCGGATTGGGAGCGTATGATCAGGCCGCGCACTTTGGATGGCATTCACTTCGCTGGGTTGCAGAATCTTTAGACATCGATGCTGCCTCTCGCACTCCTACTGAGACAGCCGCACTCACGGATTTTCAGGCTCCGGCGTCGCCACCACATAAAACGACGACTCCCACGGGTACAGTTTGGCGGGGCGGTCGTAGAAGTACAGCTCCACCACCCGCCGGAAGATCGGGGCTGCATAATCCGAGCCTTCACCGATATTATCTACCACCACCGCAATGGCGATGTCTGGGCGGTCTTCCCGCCCTGCGAAGGTGTATCCGGAAAACCAGGCGTGCGGTCGCCCCGAGCCGGACTGAGCCGTGCCGGTTTTTCCCGCCACCGGTATATCCAGCCCGGTGAAGCGGTGCCAGGCTGTGCCAAACGGATTCTTACTGGCAACCACCCCGCGCATCGCATCCTGGATCACCTTCAAATTTTCCGGGCTTACCGGCAGCGTGCCGTTGACCTCGGGTTTGAATTCGAAACGCGGCTCGCCTTCGGGCGGCTGGATTTTCTCAATCACCTGCGGGCGGTAAAGCGTGCCGCCGTTCCCCAGCGCAGCGGTGAAAGCCGCCACCTGCAGCGGGGTCACCTGGGTATCTCCCTGTCCGATCGCCAGGTTGGTGGCATCCACCTCGCTGGCTGGCTCCGGGATATTGCCGCCCTCTTCGAACACACCCTCGATTCCGGTTGGCTCTCCCAGTCCAAAACCGCGCGCCATATCAGAGACCGCCTTGGTCATGTCGTTGATATACAGGTCCAGGCCGATATGCCAGAAATAGGGATTGCACGAGCGGATCAGCCCCTCCGGTAGCGTCAGTAGCCCGCTGGGGATCGTCTCGCCGTCTTCCAAATAGTGATCGTAGGTCCAGTCGTTCAAGCGCAGGCCCGGCAGCTCGGTGAAGAAATAATCGCACTGGTAGGTGCTCTCCGGCGTGAAGCGCCCGCTCTCCAGTCCAGCCGCCATCGTGATCACTTTGAATACCGAACCCAGCGGGTATCGTCCCTGGGTCGCCCGGTTTACCAGCGGGTTGTAGGGGTTTTCGTAGATTTCTTCCAGTTGGGTCGAGTAGTTGTAGTTGTTCGGCTCGAAAGCGTTTGGGTCGTAGGAAGGCGACGAAACCATCGCCAGCACCCTGCCGGTGTCCCGTTCCAGCACCACGACCGCCCCGCGGAAGCCCTCGATCGCGCGTTGAACCTGGATTTGAAAATCCCTGTCCAGGGTGGTGTAAATTGCCTCGGCGGGTCCCGCTTGTTTCTCAGCCAGCTTGGTCACAATCTGGTTTTGATTGTTGAACAGATACAGTGCGCCGCCGCGCGTGCCGGAGAGATACTGCTCTCCCCACGCTTCCAGCCCCGCCTGCCCAACCCGCTCGTCGATCCGGTACCCCTGGCGCAGATACTCATCTTCCTGCCCCGCCTGGATTGGGCTGACATAGCCCAACAAATGCGCGCCAACGCCACCATCGAAATAATATCGCCAGCGGCTGTAGTTCAGCACCAGCCCACTGTAACCCGATAGGTCGCCAAAGCGCGTCTCCACCTCGCTGGCAGGCGCCTCGCCCAATGCCAGGTACCAGTCGGCGCCTGGCGGGAAGTCCGCGTAGCGCGCCTGGATCTCATCCCCGCTCAGCCCGGTCAGCCCGGTCAGCACGGTGTACAGCGCATCCACCTGCTCTTCATCGATCAACGCCGGGCGCAGGCCAATCGCAGTGGCATCCGACTGCGCTACCAGGGCATGTCCATAGCGATCGTAGATATTGGCGCGCGCCGGGATATAGCGTTCCATCTCCAGGTAGTTGTCATTTGCCAGCTCAGGCATCACCAGGGTATCGTCCCATTGAACGCGCCACTCGCCCCTTTCCAGGGTAAGCTGCATCACCGTCTCGCGTTCGAGTTCGCCCACCAGGATGCTGTCCAGGAGGATCCGGTAGCCCACCTGGGCGCTGGTCGGGTTCATCACCAGCGAGGACAGGATGGCGTATTGCACGCTGCTCAGCGCAGCCTCGTTGGTGATGCTGCGGTAGTACTTTTCAAAATCCTCGGCCGTTATGGCTGCCTGGCTCAATGAGGTCAGCGTGGCATACATCCCGGGGTAATCCTCGGCTACCCAGGCATCCAGATAAGCCTGGGCTGCCAGGCGCGCATCCGGCACGCTCGTCGTGCGCGCAATCGGCGAGTCCAACACCTCCGCCTGTGTTGCCGTTGGCTCAGGCGTGGGCTCAGGCGTGGTCTGAGTGCAGGCCTGGATGCCGGCGGTCAGTGCCACCATCAAAATCAGCAAAAACCAGATTTTCCTATTCATCATCCGTCTATAATTCACCGCTCAGCACCCGAGAGTAGACAGGGCAGCGGTAGCCTAAAGCCGCCTGGCAGGCAGACGGCACGTCGACGTGAGAGCCGGCACCAAACTTATTCAAAGTGCGGGTGAGATGGCACAGGGGCAGGCCAACCACGTTCGCATAACACCCTTCCAGGATTTCCACGGGGTGAAAACCCGCGTGCTGGATGGCATACGCGCCGGCCTTGTCCATTGGATCGCCGCTGGCGATATACGCGTGGATTTCTGTCTCCGAGTAAGCCCGCATGGGCACATCGGTAACACACAGGTCGCTTTCCATGCACCCATCCGCCGGGTGCAGCACCGCCAGGGCCGTGTACACCTGGTGCGAGCGGCCGCGCAGCCGGCGCAGCATCGCCGTTGCCTCAGCCGCATCCCTCGGTTTGCCCAGGATGTCGCCGCCGTCCACCACCGTCGTGTCCGCCGCTACCACCAGGGCATCCGCCGCAGCAGGATTGGCTTCCAGTTCCTTGCTTGCCGCCCGCGCCTTGCTCTCTGCCAGGCGCAGCACATACCCGCGCGCCGCTTCACCGCTCCAGGGCTGTTCGTCCACCTCGACCGGCTGCACGTGGAATTCCCAGCCGCTCAAGGCAATCAACTGCCGCCGGCGCGGCGAATTAGAAGCCAATAATAAACGCACGCAGCGATTCTAACACATCTCCCCTCACCATCCCCAGGCCTCAAACCCCCCGCCTCCATTCGCATTTTCGTGCCCTCTTTGTGGACGGTCCCTCCCATTCGCGTATTCGTATCCTCTTTGCAGCCGGCCCCTCCCATTCGTGTATTCGTGTCTGTCCCATTCGTGGACGGCCCCCTCCCCGCCTGGTAGTATAATCCCTCACATCGAACCGCTTCACGAACTGAATTAGGAGATGGGCATGCAAGCACTGAAAGAGCGTATCCTCGCTGAGGGCAAGAATCTGGGCAGCGGCATTCTAAAAGTAGACGGCTTCATCAACCACCAGGTCGATCCTCGCCTGATGGACGAATGCGGTCAGGAGCTTGCTCGCCTCTTCCGGCATGTCGGCGCCACCAAAGTGCTCACCGCAGAGATTTCAGGCATCGCCCCAGCGGTGACCACCGCCATGCATCTGCAGCTCCCCGTGGTCTACGCCCGCAAACACAAACCCATCACCATGCCAGACCAGGTATTTCTGACCCTGTCTCCATCCCATACCAAAGGTCGCATGGTCGAGCTGATCGTCTCGCCGGAATACCTGGCAGGCGGCGAGCGCGTGCTGATCATCGACGATTTCCTGGCGAGCGGCGCCACCATCCTGGGACTGGTGCGGCTGGCGCAGACCGCCGGCGCAATCATCGTCGGCATCGGCGCGCTGATCGAAAAGACCTTCGAGGGTGGGCGCCAGGCTCTCTCTCACCTGGGCGTACCCATCGAGTCGCTGGCCCGCATCCGCTCGATGGAAGGCGACCAGATCCTCTTCGAAGACTGAAATCCCACGGGGTCTCCCATGCTCGACTCGATCGCCATCCTGGACTTCGGCTCCCAGTACACCCAGTTGATCGCCCGGCGCATCCGTGAGGTGCAGGTCTATTCCGAGATCTTCCCCTGGGACACAGCGGCGGATCAGGTCATGGCGCTCCACCCGAAAGGTTTCATCCTCTCCGGCGGACCGGCCTCCGTGTACGAGCCTGGCGCGCCGTACCTGCCCAATTACGTCCTGCAAAGCGGTTTGCCCGTGCTTGGCATCTGCTACGGCATGCAGGCGCTCACCCACGCCCTGGGAGGGCGGGTGGCTGCCTCGCAGGAGCGCGAGTACGGGCATGCCGCCCTGGATACGCCCGTCGAAAACCCGCTCCTGCCCGTTGGAAACCGGCAGGTGTGGATGTCACACGGCGACCGCATCGAGTCCCCTCCCCCCGGATTCCACAGCCTGGCGAGCAGCCAAAACTCCCCCATCGCCGCCATGGGCGACCTCTCCCGCAATTATTACGGCGTGCAGTTTCACCCCGAAGTTCACCACACCCCGGGCGGCATCGAGATCCTGCGCCGCTTTGCCCTGCACATCTGCCAGGCGCAGCCTGAGTGGACGCCTGAGTCGATCATCCAGCAAACCGTTGCCCGCATCCGCGACCAGGTGGGCGATGAGCGTGTGCTCACGGCGGTCAGCGGCGGGGTTGACTCCAGCGTGGCGACTGCCATGGCGCACCGCGCCATCGACGACCAGTTGGTGGCTGTTTTCGTAGACACCGGATTGCTGCGTTTGGGAGAGGCTGCCCAGGTGCGCAGCGCCCTGCACAACAACCTGGGCGTCGAGCTGGTGGTGGTAGACGCCGTGGATCAGTTCATGACCGCCCTGCGCGGCGTCACTGAGCCGGAAACCAAGCGCCGCATCATCGGCGAATTGTTCATTCGCATCTTCGAGCGCCAGGCGCGCCACCTGGGCGCGGCGCCATCGGGCGCTAAATTCCCGATGGCGATGCGATTCCTGGTGCAGGGCACCATTTACCCGGACGTGGTCGAATCCTCCGCCCCCGATCGCGCCCAGGCGCAGCGCATCAAGAGCCACCACAACGTCGGCGGGCTGCCCGAGAACATGGATTTCGAGCTGGTCGAGCCGCTGCGTTATTTATTCAAAGATGAAGTGCGCGCCGTCGGCGAGGCCCTGGGACTGCCCGCCGGATTGGTCTGGCGCCAACCCTTCCCCGGCCCAGGCCTGGCGGTGCGCTGCCTGGGTGAGATTACCCCCGAAAGGCTGGAGCGGCTGCGGCTCGCCGACGCCATCCTGACCGA
>JBGSTO010000638.1:0-5056 GCA_041736465.1 Anaerolineales bacterium
GGTCTGGCGGGCCTGGAGGCGGAGATCAAGGCGGGGCGCCTGAATCCAACCGGGCAGCGCATCGTTGCGGTGTGTACGGGGCACGGCTTGAAGGATCCGGATATCATCACCCGCAGCATGACCCCTGCTCGCGTGCTTCCCCCGGACCTGGCAGCCCTGGAAGATGCCCTGGCAGGATAGAAGTCCTGTAAGCCGGCGAAACCAGTATGCAACCCGCAGGCACATAGAGCGTATATCTATTTATACCAAAGAGATTTACCACAAGGAGTGCTGCAATGGATCAATCCAAACGTCTATATCGTTCCCGGAAAGAACGCATGGTCGGCGGCGTGTGCGGTGGGATAGGTGAGTATTTCAATATCGATCCGACCCTGGTGCGCCTTTTGTTTGTGGTCTTCGCCCTGACCGGCGGCTCTGGTGTGCTGGCTTACCTGGTCTTCTTGATCGTCGTTCCAGAAGAGCCGTTCGATGCGCCGCAGTCACCGCCTGAAACCCCGGCATCCGAATCTCCGGAAGAATAATTCGTGAATCAAAAACGGGTGGTTTTCCACCCGTTTTTGATTCAGGCTCCAACTGCGTGCGTCAGCCTGGCGTGCAGGGCCTGGTACCCCTGGGCTGCCTGCTCGGGCGTGGGCAAAGATGCTTCATCCGGTTTGTCGGACAGCCCGAACAGCAGCGCCCCGCGCCGCTTCCACTGCAAGGCTTGCAGGCGCACTTCCTGGGTGAGCACGATTTCCTGCTCCAGCAGGATCTGCAGCGGGGTCTCGCCGGGCAGGTGTCCCAGCCGGTTTACCGTTTCTAAATATTCGTTGCGGCGAAAAGACTTAAACGGTGTAGGGTCGCCGCGGCGCACGTTGGCATAAATTTCGCTGTGCACCTGGGCCAAACCGGGTGACAGCTTTTTCTGCTGCGCTTCCACTGTCTCAATGAACTGGTGAAAGGATGCCAGGCGCCCGGCGCGCACGTCGGCGACGACAGCTCCCAGTTTATACAGACCGCTGCCCAATATCAGGCAGATATAGGCCAGATAATCCTGGTTGTCGGCGGTGAATGGGTGGAATTCCATCTGCTTCAACTGGTCGTAGGCTGTTTGGAACGCGCTGGTATCGAACGCCACGCCCAGCAGCCCGGCAACAGTGCGGCGAACCGCCAGCACGCGCGCCTGGTCGATCACCTGATCGTTGCGCCCGCGTGCGCCCAGGGCGGTCTTATCCAGATCGACGACCACAGCCGTGTGTTCATCGATGGGAAACTCGTGTTCGGCGCAGTGGCGGTCAAACTGCTCTAGCAGCTGCCACCGGTTTGCCAGGTAGAGCTGTCCACCACCGGGTGCGGTGGTAATTTTCGCCTCGGCAGGCTCATTCGCCCGGTCTGCGCCGATGAAAGCCAACCCCTCCCAGCCGCCAGCCTGGCACAAGTTGGCGAAAGCGGTACTGTCGTTCAGAAAGGTATCGCCCACGAAGACCAGCCGTTTCAATTGACCCTTGGGAATATCCTGCCTGCGGGCGGTTTCCAGCAGATAGACCACCACTCGGGCATAGTCTGCCTGGCTCTTGCGGGGGATAACCCCTGGCGGCAGGCTGGCGTGGCGGGCGGATTCTGCCAGCCCAGGCAGGCTGGCATCCACAGGGTCCAGGTTGCGGTAAACGATGCGGTCGCCCAAAAACTCAGATACCGCGCTGAGCCCATATACTTTCAGACTCATTATCTGGGCTCCAGCCTGGCAAAAAAGTCTGCTATCAGCTCCAGAGCGTGGTCGATGATATCCGGAGCGGTGGCATAGCACAGGCGCAGGTAGCCTTCGCCGTAATGGCCGAAGTCGGTGCCTGCCAGCACCGCCACACCGGCTTCATCCATCAAGCGGCGGGCGATTTCTTTGGAAGGCAGGCCAAAGGATTTGATATTCGGGAAGACATAGAACGCCCCCTGGGGAGTCTGGCAGCGCATGCCGGGGATGCTGTTCAGCCCGGCAACCATGCGGTCGCGGCGGCGCTGGTATTCCTCCACCACCTGGTCGACCATCTCCTGGCTGCCGGTCAGTGCTTCGATGCCGGCAACCTGGGTGAAGGTGGCCGTGCAGCCTACCGAGTGGGTCAGCAGCAGGTCGACGCGCTTTGCCAGGGCTTCGGGCATGATACCATAGCCCAGGCGCCAGCCGGTCATCGCATAGGTCTTGGAAAAACCATCCACGATGATGGTGCGTTCCTGCATGCCGGGCAATGTGGCAATGCTGGGTACCTGCAGTCCATCGTAAGCCAGGCGGGCATAGATCTCGTCGGACATCACCCAGGCGTCGTAGCGCCTGGCGGCTGCCGCGATGTGTTCCAGGTCTGCCAGCGGCATCACCCCGCCGGTCGGGTTGGCGGGTGAATTCAGGATGATCAGGCGGGTTTTGGGTCCCACACGGTCATCGAATGCCTGCAGGTCGAAGGAAAAGCTGTTTTCTTCTTTGAGCGGCACCGGCACCGGCTCGCCGCCCGCAACACCGATCATGGCTGAATAGGTTGGAAAGCCGGGGTTGGGATAGATCACCTCATCGCCCGGGTTGATCAGCGCCAGCGTGGGGAAGAACAGCCCCGGCTTCGCTCCTGGACCGACGATCACCTGCTCGGGGCGAATGTCCAGGTCGCGGCGCCGCCCGGCGTCTTCGGCGATAACCTTGCGCAGCGCGGGCACCCCGGCGGGCGGGTTGTAGCGGGTATAGCCTTCCTGAATGGCTTTCATGCCGCGCTGGCTGATGTGCGGGAAGGTGGGGAAGTCCGGCTGCCCGATCTCCAGGTGGATGATCTTGCGCCCTTCGGCCTCCAGGGCCTGGGCGCGCGCCAGCACGGCGTAGGCGCCCTCCGCTTCCAGATGTTGTACGCGCTCTGCAAAGCTCATTGGATTTTATTCTCCTGTGCCCTGCGATTACAGCTTGGGCAGCACAATCGATTGCTGGCTTTGATATTTGCCTTTTTTGTCCGCGTAGGATACTTCACACGTTTCGTCGGCCTCGAAGAACAGTACCTGAGCGATGCCTTCGTTGGCGTAAATTTTCGCCGGCAGCGGGGTGGTATTGGAGATCTCCAGGGTGACGTAGCCTTCCCATTCCGGCTCGAAGGGCGTCACGTTGACGATGATGCCGCAGCGCGCATAGGTGGATTTCCCCAAACAAACCGTTAATACCGAGCGCGGGATGCGGAAATACTCGATGGTGCGCGCCAGGGCAAATGAATTTGGCGGAATGACGCACACCTCGCCGGTGAAATCCACCATCGATTTTGGATCGAAGTTTTTAGGGTCAACGATCGCCGAGTGCACATTGGTGAAGATCTTGAACTCATTGGCTACTCGGATGTCATACCCGTAGGATGAGACGCCAAACGAGATGACCCCGTTGCGAATCTGGCGGTCTTCGAAGGGCTCGATCATGCGGTGCTCGAGCGCCATCTTGCGAATCCAGTGGTCAGGTTTCAGTCCCATGCGGCTCTCCTAAGTGATAATAAGTCGTGGCGAATTGTATCACCACCCACTGGCATTGAACACAGCACGCAGCAGGTCGATGCGCTCGCCTTCATTCATCGGTCTCGCGCGTGCATAATCAACGAACATGATCGGCAGCAGCTCGACCCCCAGGTAGTGCCCGTTATAGAATGTATGCCGGTCGATGAACCCCTGGCGCGTCGCCAGGCTGATATCGTACTGGTCGAAGTACAGATTGCCCAGACCGTAGTGGATGAAGGAAGATCCCAAAAACTCGATCCCCTGCGGCTGGTGCGCCTGGCTGCCGCTGACGATCACCGCTCCGGCCTGGGCAGCGGCGCGGAAATCACGCTCCTGGTTGGGCTGCGCCCGGTAGGTGTAGTACTCATAGTGTTGGAAGGTAGCAATCGGCAGATAGCCCTGCTGCTGCAAGTCCTGGATGGCGCCGGGCAGCCAATCGCCGCTGCACGGGGCTGCGCCGGGGCGGCTGGGTCCGGCAGCCGCCAGCCCTTTGCCGTTGCAGCCGATAAACGCCAGGCGGTTGCCGTTATGTTCGACAATCGCCGCCTGGCGCCCTTCCTGAAGGTCTGCGCCGCCACCGTAATACTTCCAGCCGCGCTCCTGGTACAGCTTCAGGGTATACAGCATGGCCTGCGCGCCCCAATCCTGGAAGTGATCGCCGGTCAGCTCGATCACGTCGGCGCCGGAGGCTTCCAGCAGCTCGATGTAGCGCGTATCGCTGCAGAAAGTCAACCCAACCTGGGATGGGTTAGGATAAGGGCAGTTTTCAGCGAACGGCACCTCGTTGCTGATGTGGGTGATGTCGGCCTCTCGCAGCCAATCGCCGATATCTTTGGCAGGGTAGGTGATGCCGCGCCGTTCCATGGTATAGGCTGTGGCGCGCACCAGGGCAGTCACCCCGGTCATCGCCAGCGTGGTCAGGCGGGATGGGTCGCGGTTGGTAACCGGCAGTTCCAGCGCCGGCATTCCGCCCTGGGCGGCAAGCACGGGGCCGGGCTGGATGCTGAGTGGCAGGGTGAGGGCGTACGCAGCCGGGTCGAAGTTTTTGCGCAGCGGCGACTGCCCATCCACCTCCAGCACCTTCCAGCGCGGCTCGATTTCGGAGAAGGGGATGATGGCATATGCCGGGCGGTGTTCCCAGGCATGCGCCAGCAGCTCGGCGCCACCAGGGTCGATTCTCTGCACCGCGCCTTCTGCCGGCGGACCCCATAGGATGCTCAATGCCCACAGCGTGTCTTGGCTGACCAAAAGCGGTTGACCGGCAAAAATGCCCTGCGCCTGCCCGCTCCAGGCCTGGCGGATGTCTTGCGCGGCAGCCCCTTGCACCTGGGTGGGGAACGGCGCTGCCAGAGCGTAGATCCAGCGGATATCGGGCTCGCCGCTCGCCAATTCGATCTTGACCCCCGCGTGATTTACGTCGCCTCCGGGGATGCCCTCGAAGTCACGGTCAATGGCAAGCGCCGCCACCAGCTCCGCCGGCAGGGGCGCCGGGCTCCACACCGACAGCCGCTTCGGGGCAGGGGAGGTGGGCGTGGGCGCTGGGGTGGGTGTGGGCGGCGATGGCTGGAACGGC
>JBGSTO010000691.1:0-9036 GCA_041736465.1 Anaerolineales bacterium
GGTGAAGTGCGGGTATTCCAGCAGCCCTGTGGCATGCGAGTCATCCCAGGCGCCGTCCGGGTCGCCCAAAACGCCGGGCAGCAGCCGTGCTACGGCGTCGATCACCACCAGAGCGGGCAGCTCGCCGCCGGTGAGCACGTAATCGCCGATGGAGAGCTCGTCGGTCACCAGGTGCTGGCGCACGCGCTCGTCGATGCCCTCATAGCGACCAGCCAGCAGCGCCAGCCGCGGCAGGGAAGCCAGCTCTTGCGCCACTGCCTGGCTGAAGAGTCTTCCCTGCGGGGTTAATAGAATCAGCGGGCAGGCTGGCGGCGCGCCCAATACTGCTTCGACTGCTGTGAAAATCGGATCCGGTTTCATCACCATGCCGCCGCCGCCGCCGTAGGGCATATCGTCGCAGACGTGATGCCGGTCGGTCGTCCAATCGCGGATATTGTGCACCTGGATAGCAATCAGTCCGCGCTGGATGGCGCGCTGCATGATGCTGGCTTGCAGATAGGGGGTTATTACCTCTGGCAGCAAGCTGAAAACGTCGATGTGCATGCCTTGATTGTAGCTTAATAGTGAGAATGTGACAGCGACTTCCCCGCCGCGGCTGCCCATTTTCCTTGACTCGCCATTCTACGCAATGGTAAGATGAAGCTATGTATCTACGTGGAAGCAGCTGGAAAATGGATACCCGGCGGAAAAGGCGATCCAGCCCCTGGCGGATTGCCCTGCTGGTGGCACTGATCGGTATTTTCTTATACCTGAATCAGGTGGTTGTGCCTGCCACCCCGCCCTTATTCATTCCCACCCCTACCCCCACGCGCTCCCCCGAGTCCTTCGTAAATGAAGCCGGGCAGCTCTACAGTGAGGGAAAGCTATCCCAGGCGATTACATCCTACAAGCAAGCCATCGCTTCCGATCCGAACAACCCTTCCAACTACCTGGACCTGGCGCGCCTGCAGATCTGGCTGGGAGAGTACGAGGAAGCTGCGGTCAATGCCGAAAACGCCCTGTTGAAAAACTCCAACAACGCCCTGGCACATGCCGTGCGCGCCTGGGCGCGCAGTGCAGTGGGCGATCACCTGGAAGCTGAAGGATCGGTCAAACGCGCCCTGGAACTGGAGCCTAACAATGCCCTGGCGCACGCCGTGTATGCTGAGATCCTGCTCAATAAAGCCGATTTTGGGGATGTCGATAAAGCCATCCAGCAGTCGAATATAGCCAAGGAGCTGGCGCCCAACATGCTGGAGGTGCATCGCATTCGCGGGCTGGTGCTGCTCAATACCCAAAACACTCCCGAGGCTATCCAGGAGCTGAAAGCGGCAATTGCGCTCAACGATAAGATCGCCGACCTGCACCTGAACCTGGGTTTCGCTTACCGCGTCAATGGGGAGAACGATCTGGCGATTGAAGAGCTGCTGTCGGCTTTCGCGCTCAACCCGGACTCGGCCTCCGCCCCCACCGAAATCTCGCTGGCGTATGCCAACGAAGGCCAGTTTGGCAAGGCGGTGCAGTACGCCGAGCAAGCCGTAGCAGTGGACCCCAGCAACGCCCGCCTGTGGGGCAACCTGGGGGTGATGTATTACCGCAATGCCGAGCTATCAAAAGCCATCCCTGCGCTGGCGCTGGTCGTTCAAGGCGGCACTACCGAAGATGGCGTGGCGGTGGAAGGCTTGCCCCTGGGCTATAACACCGTGGCGCAGTACTACTGGTTCTACGGCTTTGCCCTGGCAAAAAGCAGCCAGTGTGGAGAGGCGATCCCGGTCTTCCAGGCGCTGTTGAACGGGGTGCCGGATTACGAGCTGGCGGTAGATAACGCCAACGCCGGCATCGAATTATGCCAGGAGAGCCTGGGCACGCCGCTGGCGCCCACGCCGACGCCGACAGACACTCCTTGATATCTGCCTGATTACCCATGGAACGCAAGCTGGTCGGCAAGCAGCCGACGTTCAGACCAAAACAGCCGCTCAAAATCTACCGGCTGGCGCTGTGGCTGGCGCTCATCCTGGCAGGTGTATGGATTCTGATGGGCATCCAGCGCCAGCAGATCGAGCCGCTTTTTCAGCCCACGCCCACCCCGACGCGTACCACCAACTCTTACATCCAGGAAGCGCAGGCGTATTTCCAGGCGGGCAAACTGTACGACCCCGACCCACCGCCTCCCGCTCCGCCGCGCCCGGACGCGATCGATTCCTACCAGCGCGCCCTGCAGCTGGATCCTAACAACGCCCAGGCCTGGGCCGAGCTGGCGCGCATCCAGACCTATTCGATCACCATGCTGAGCGCCGATACGGCGCGCCTGCAGCGGCTCGAGGAAGCGTTGGAGTCGATCAACCGCGCCGTTGAGATCGATCCGGAAGACAGCACGGTACGCGCCATCCGCGCCTTTGTGCTGGATTGGTATGCTTCCAGCGCGCTGATACCCGAAGAGCGCACCCAGCAGCTGCTGCTGGAGGCGGAGAGCGAAGCGGTGCGCGCCTATGGGCTGGACCCCGATAACGGTCTGGCGCTGGCTTATTACGCTGAAGTGCTGCTGGACCAGCAGAAATGGTCGCAGGCCGAGCAAAACGCGGCCCGCGCCGTGGCCCTCTCGCCGCAGGTGATGGACGCCCACCGGGTGTATGCCACCGTGCTCGAGTCGCTGGGGCAGTACAACAGCGCCATCCGGGAGTACCTGCGGGCGGCGGAGATCAGCCCCAACCTGACCTTCCTCTATGTTTATATCGGGCGCAACTACCTGGGCCTGCGCCTGTACGAGCGCGCCCTGGAATACTACGCCCGCGCCGCTGACATCAACAAACAGCTCGGCGTCGAAAACCCGATCCCCAATATCGAGATCGCCAAGACCTACTCGCAGCAGGGTGAGTTCTTTATCGCCGCCCGCAATGCCGAGACCGCCTTGAGCTTCGACCCGACCAACGCCAACACCTATGGGCAGCTGGGGATCATTTACATCCGCTCGCGCAACTACGAGGGCGCCATGCCGGTGCTGAAATGCGCCGTGCGCGGCTGCACTGCCGAAGAAAATGAAGCCGGCCAGGTTGCGGTGCAGGGTTTGCCGTTGAGCAACCTGACCGTGGCGTATTACTACGTGCAGTACGGCACGGTGATGGCATTTCTGAGCCGCCCCGACGCAAATCAAAACTTCTGCCCCGAAGCGCGCCAGGTGCTGGACGAGGTGCGCCAGGCTTTCTCCGGCGACCCCATTCTGATCAGCATCGTGGAAGACAGCGAGGGCATCTGCCGGAACCTGGAAGGGGAGCAGGCGGTCGCGCCTGCCGCCACACAAACGCCGGCGCCGCCTGAAGAGTCCAGCCCCTGAATTGTCAGAGTTTTGTTAACTTTTTTGTCCAACCCCTTGACTCTGCTCTGAAATCTGGGTATCATTTGGTATGATTTAGCAGTCATATGGTTAGACTGCTAAATCACATTTGTTTGCCAATTCGAGAATCCAATTTCATCTTTATGAGGAGGTCTGTGTATGTCTACTGTTCTCAAACCCCTGGGTAGCCGTGTGGTGGTCTTGCCACTGGAGCAGGAAGAAATCACTGCTGGCGGCATCGTTCTCCCTGAAACCGCAAAAGAAAAACCACAAAAAGGTACAGTACTCTCGGTAGGTCCTGGCGACCGCGACGAAGACGGCGACCGCATTCCGCTGGACGTCAAAGTCGGCGATACCGTGCTGTTCGCCAAGTACGCCGGCACCGAGATCAAGATGGACGGCAAGAAGCTGCTTATCCTCAAGGAAAGCGATCTGCTGGCAATCATCGAAAGCTAGTCCGCTCAATCATCCCATTACACCAATAACTAAAGGAGTAAAGTTCTATGGCTGCAAAACAACTGGTCTTTTCTGAAGAAGCCCGCCGCCGCCTGCAGCGCGGTATGGATCTTCTGGCTGCTGCAGTGGTCACCACCCTGGGCCCCAAGGGCCGCAACGTGGCGATCGACCGCAAATTCGGTTCCCCCACCATTACCCACGACGGCGTCACGGTTGCCAAAGAAATCGAGCTGGAAGACCCCTTTGAGAATATGGGCGCCCAGCTTTTGAAGGAAGCTGCCACCAAGACGAATGACATCGCCGGCGATGGCACCACCACCTCCACCGTTCTGGCCCACTCGATCGTAACCGAGGGCATGAAGAACCTGGCGGCTGGCGCCAACCCGATGCTGCTCAAGCGCGGCATCGAGGCTGCTACCCGTGCCGTATCTGAGCGCATTCGCGAGCAGGCGATCGAAATCACCACCAAAGAAGAAATTGCCAACGTTGCTTCCATCTCTGCCCAGGACCGCACCATCGGCGAGCTGATCGCCGAGGTCATGGACAAAGTCGGCAAAGACGGCGTCATCACCGTGGAAGAGTCCAAGGGGCTGGAGTTCGAGACCGAGTACGTCGAAGGTATGCAGTTCGACCGCGGTTATATCTCTCCCTACTTCATCAGCGACCCGGAACACATGGAAGCTACCATCCAGGAGCCCTACATCCTGATCTACGATAAGAAGATCTCCGCCGCCAGCGACATCGTGCCCCTGCTGGAAAAGATGGTGCAGGTAGGCCGCCGCGAGCTGGTCATCATTTCTGAAGACGTGGACGGCGAAGCCCTGGCAACCCTGGTGCTGAACAAGCTGCGCGGCATGCTGAACGTGCTGGCAGTCAAGGCCCCCGGCTTTGGCGATCGCCGCAAGGCCATGCTGCAGGACATTGCTGTCCTGACCGGCGCCTCGGTCATCTCCGAAGAGACCGGCCGCAAGCTGGAAACCGCCACCATTGCTGACCTGGGGCGCGCCGAGAAGGTCGTCGCCACCAAGGACGACACCACCCTGGTGGGCGGCAAGGGCGAGGGCGACCAGATCAAGGGCCGCATCGAGCAGATTCGCATCGAGATCGATAAGAGCACCAGCGATTACGATCGCGAGAAGCTGCAGGAGCGTTTGGCCAAGCTGTCCGGCGGCGTTGCCATCATCCGCGTTGGCGCTGCCACCGAGACCGAGCTGAAAGAAAAGAAGCACCGCGTCGAAGACGCTCTGTCAGCCACGCGTGCAGCCGTTGAAGAGGGCATCGTGCCCGGCGGCGGCGTCGCCCTGGTGAATGCCATGAGTGCGCTGAACGACCTGACCATGGACAACGAAGACGCCCAGATCGGCGTCAACATCGTGCGCAAGTCCCTGGAAGTGCCGATCCGCAAGATCGCTGAGAACGCTGGACAGGACGGCTCCGTGATTCTGGACACCGTTCGCCGCACTCAGAAGGAAACCGGCAACCAGAACCTGGGCTTCAACGTGATCAGCGAAGCCTACCTGGATATGGTCAAAGACGGCGTGATCGACCCGGCCAAAGTGACCCGCGGCGCGCTGGAGAATGCGGCTTCCATCGCCGCCATGATCCTGACCACCGAAGCGCTGGTTACCGATCTGCCCGAGAAGGACAAGCCGGCTGCTCCCCAGATGCCGGAGTACTAAACCGAAGGAAATCCTGCTGTGCGCACGGGAAACCGTGCGCACAGTTTTTATCTGATTTTGACAAATCACCATACGTGTGCTACAATCCTTCACGAACAGACGTTCAGTCTCAGTGCAAGTGATCAGGCTCGACCTTCTTTCTGGCTGTTAGTGTGCTTTTCAATCCAAAACAAATCGAAAGCCCTGGTCGGTGATGCGCGCGAGCGCAATGCGCACCTGACGGGGCTTTTTTGGTATATTTTATCAAGGGTGATTGAGCGAGCAGCGCTCGCCCAAACGCCAACTAGAGAAATTTTAATTTCAAGTAAGGAAGTAATATGAGTAAGATTTTACGTATCATTCCGATCGGAGGCCTGGGGGAAGTCGGCAAAAATATGATGGTCTACGAGTATGGGGACAATCTCCTGATCGTGGATGCCGGTCTGATGTTCCCGGAGAACGACATGCTGGGCATTGACTACATCATTCCCGATTTCCAGTATGTGCTGCAAAACAAGGACAAGGTGCGCGGCGTGATCGTCACCCATGGTCATGAAGACCATACCGGCGCGATCAACCACCTGATGGAACAGGTCAACGTGCCCATCTACGCCACACCGCTCACGCGGGGTTTGCTGGAGGTCAAGCTGTCACGCGGCGGCTTGCTGAGCCAGGTGAAGATCAATACCGTTCAGGCTGGTGAAACCATCCAGATCGGTCCGTTTCAGGTGGAGTTCTTCCACGTGTGCCACTCCATTCCCGACGGGGTCGGGCTGGGGATCACCACGCCTGCCGGGCTGGTGGTGCATACAGGCGATTATAAATTCGACCACACGCCGGTGGATAACTGGCCCACCGACTACGCCGCCCTGGCGCGTTTTGCGGAGAAGGGCGTGCTGGCTCTTTTAGCCGATTCGACCAATGCAGACAAGCCTGGCTGGACGCCTTCCGAGCGCGTCATCGACCCGGCCTTCGACGAGGTCTTTCGCAAGGCTCCGGGACGCATCATCCTCGCCAGCTTTGCTTCGTTGATCTCGCGCATGCAGCAGGTCGCCAACGCCGCCGAACGCCACCACCGCAAAATGGCCTTCGCGGGCACCAGCATGGTGGAAAACGCGCGTATGGCGCGCAAGCTCGGCTACCTGGACATGCCCGACGACCTGGTCGTACCGATCGAACAGGCGCTCAAGATGCCTGCCAGGCAGATCGTCTTGATGACCACCGGTACGCAGGGTGAGCCAACCTCGATCATGGGACGCCTGTCCACCGGTACCAACCGCCAGTTCGATCTAGTCGAAGGCGATACGGTGGTGCTCTCCTCGCACCCCATCCCGGGCAACGAGGAAAGCGTCAGCCGCACCATCAACCGCCTGTTCCGGCGCGGCGCCAACGTGATCTACCAGGCGATTGCACCGGTGCACGTTTCCGGGCACGCCAGCCAGGAAGAAATGAAGCTGCTGCTGCACCTGGTGAAGCCCAAGCACTTCATCCCCATCCATGGCGAGCTGCGCCACCTCAAGCAGCACGCCAACCTGGCGCGCGCCGTCGGCTTGACGGATGAGCAGATTACCGTGGCGGAAAACGGGCAGGTGATCGAGTTTTCCAACGGCGAGATGAGCCTGGGCGAGCGCCTCCCCGGCGGCTACGTCTTCGTAGACGGCTCCGGCGTGGGCGAAGTCGGCCCCAGCATCATGCGCGAGCGTGAGATCCTGGCGCGCGACGGCTTCGTGCTGGTCAGCATCCCGCTGGACCGCGCTTCCTGCCGCCTGAAAGGCACGCCCGAAATCATCACCCGCGGCTTTGTCCAGCCCCGCGACGCCGAAGACCTGATGGAAGGCGCCCGGCGTGTGGTCAATGAAACCGTCGACTGCACCGCCAACGGTCGCATGCAGGCGGATCTGGAGCAAACGCTGAAGTCCTATTTCTACAGCCGCACGAAGCGCCGCCCGATGGTGTTCGTGACGTTGAGCCAGCCTTAAAACTAAAAGACAGCCTGCGAAGCGCAGGCTGTTTTTGTTTTAAATTATTCGCGCCAGCCGTGCCGCCCGACCAGCGGCACGAAAGCCACCGGTATGCTGACATCCTGTTTGTAAGCGGCGCCTTTATGCTGCCAGCGCTCCAGGAACTGCGCCCCGCGGCTGCCAACCGGGATGACCAGGCGCCCACCTGGAGCCAGCTGTTCCAGCAGCACGCGCGGCGTCTCCGGTGCGGCCGCGGTGACCAGGATGGCGTCGAAGGGGGCATGCTGCAGCAGCCCCAGCGAGCCGTCGCCTACATACACCAATACATTGCTCAGTCCCAGTTCCTGCAGCTCTTTCGAGGCTCTTTTTGCCAGCAGCGCGTGCCGCTCGATGGTGTAGACCTGCTTTGCGAGGTGGCCCAGCACCGCCGCCTGGTACCCAGAGCCGGTGCCGACCTCCAGCACCGTTTCGTCGCCGTGCAGCGCCAGCATCTGGCTCATCAAGGCTACGATGAAAGGCTGCGAGATGGTCTGGCCCTCGCCGATGGGCACCGGGCCGTCGCTGTAAGATAGGTCGCGGTACTGGACGGGCACAAAGCGGTGGCGGGGCACGCTGCGCATCGCCTGCAGCACCCTGGCATCGACGATGCCGCGCCGCTCGAGCTGCTCGGCAGCCATCTGCATGCGCTCCAACTGGTACTGCGTTTCCTGATCCATTTGTAGATGCCTCTACATCGCCCCATCTGCTGCCGGTGCAGCTTCAATCCCCGTCTTGGGCCAGCCCGTCCGCCAGCGTGCGCCAGAATGGATCGCGCTCGCCCGGTCTGAAGGGGATGTACAGCGCCAGGCGATCCACCAGGCCGCGGTACTTTTCGACCAGCAGTGCGGGCAGCTCTTCCGGACGCCCAATCACGGCGAAGATCCGCAGCATGTCATCACTGATCAGCGCCGCCATATCGCCCCACTCGCCGCGCGCCGCCAGCGGCGAAAGCTGCTCGGCGATCTCGCCCCAACCGTGCAGCGCCATTACCGGGCGGTAGGAGGGCGTGGAAGCGTAAAAGGCCACCTGGGCGCGTACGAACAGCTCTTCCTCTGGCGAGGTCACCACGAAGGCGGTGGTGAACAGGCGCACGTCCGAAGGGGAGCGCCCGTTGCGCAGCGCCCCATCGTGAATTGCCGGCAGCAGCACTTCTTGCAGGTAGCGCCGGGTGTGGAAGGGGTGCACCACGAAGCCGTCAGCAGCCTCGCCCGCCAGCTTTGCCAGCCCGGTGTTGACGCCGGCGATATAAATCGGGATATGTGGATTGGGGATGCGCCCGGGATTGAAGAATGGCGACATCAGGGTGAGCTTGTAATATTCGCCGCGGAAGTCCAGCCGGGTATCGTTCTGCCAGGCGTTCCAGAAGGTGCGCAGCGCCAGGATCTGCTCGCGCAGCTTGCCGACCACCGATTCGGGCCAGGGCATGCCGAAGCGCCGCTCGATGTGCGCTTTGACCTGCGTACCCAGGCCGAGAATGAAGCGCCCGTTGGAGGCCTGCGCCAGGTCCCAGGCGGTATAGGCCAGCGTTGCCGGGCTGCGGGCAAAGGCGATAGTCACTGCTGTGCCGTAGCTCAGACGCTGCGTGTGCTCGGCGACCATCGCGCCGGGCAGG
>JBGSTO010000702.1:0-9014 GCA_041736465.1 Anaerolineales bacterium
GAGGCCAGGCGGGGGGCATCTGCCTGGGGGCGCGGGGGCTGCGCTCTGCCGGCGACTTTTTCCACCAGCAGGCGCAGGTGGGCCGGGGTGGTGCCGCAGCAGCCGCCGACCACCGAGATATGGTTCTTTTCCACAAACTCAAACATGGCCTGGGCGAAAGGCTCTGGCTCCAGCGGGTATACCGCCTCGCCATCCACGTTCAGCGGCAAACCGGCGTTGGGGATGCACGATACCGGCAGTGTGGCATGCTCGCCCAGGTAGCTGATTGGCTCGCGCATGTGCTCTGGGCCGGTGGAGCAGTTCAGACCGATGACGTCGATGCCCAGCCCTTCCAGGATCGACAGCGCCGCGGCGATATCGGTGCCCAGCAGCATGCGACCGGTGGTGTCCAGCGTCACCTGAGCCTGGATAGGCAGGTGTACCCCAGTCTCTTCGAACGCACGCAAGATGCCCGCCACTGCGGTGCGCACTTCCAGGATGTCCTGTGAGGTCTCGACCAGAAGTAAATCCACCCCACCTTCGATCAGACCGACCGCCTGCTGGCGGAAGATATCGCTCAGCTCGTCGAAGGCGATGTTGGACAGCTCCGGATCATCGGCGGACGGCAGCTTACCGGAAGGGCCGATAGAGCCGGCGACGAAGCGCGGCTTGCCAGGTGTGCTGTATTCGTCCGCCAGGCGGCGCGCCAGGGCAGCCGCAGCGCGGTTGATTTCCAGTGTCTGCTCCGCCAGGCCATATTCCGCCAGTGTCAGGCGGTTGGAGCGGAAGGTGTCGGTCTCCAGTACGTCCACGCCGACTTCCAAAAAGGAGCGGTGCACCTTTTCGACGGCCTCGGGCTTGCTGATCACCAGGTAATCGTTGCAGCCGTTGTACTGCTCGCCGCCGAAATCCCTGGCGCTCAGATTCTGGGATTGCAAACTGGTGCCCATGGCGCCATCGAATACCAGTACGCGCTCCTGCAGTGCATCCAGGTAGCCGCGCTGTGTATAGCTTCTCTTCATATGTTTTCTCCACGATCCGGAGAGTGTTTGTGCTCTGCCGGGAGATGATCTCGATACAGTCCGGAAAGACTCCGGCGCAGATCGTCTGTGTCTTTATAGCCGCAGGCATGCCGGGCGCAGCCAAGCGCCGAGCTGGATACCACCTGGCTTGAGCGGTGCAGCAGCCAGACCGGCGCGTCCAGTGCATACGCGATGCCGGCCTCGATCAATCCGCCGCGCAGCTCCTGCGAATACAGCAGCAGCAAGAGCTGGGAGGCGCGGATGTGCTGGCGCACAAAAGGCATGAAATCCTCCGGCGCTGTCAGGCTGCGCTGCTTGATCTCTGCATACGCCAGGAAAGGCAGGTGACCGGCCTGCCGGGTGACTTCCACCACAGCCTGAACCGCTTCAGCATAGCCTGGCTCTTTTACGGGCCGCGGGGCGGCAATGAATACCTTCATCTGTCTCCTGAAGCAAAAATGCCTCTCTGGAAGAGAGGCAGCAGGGCGACTTGCTTTCGATCCTCATCTTCCAGTGGATGCATGCCACACACACATCCGCTGCCGGAATTGGCACCCTCTCTGATGACGGAGAGCTGCAACCTGTAACCTGAGTGGATACTTGATCTGCTTCCGGTTTACAGGATAAATAACCGCTCGCCGGCTTCAGCCGGTTGCCGAGGCTTCACAGGGCCGGTCCCTCCGCCTCTCTGGATGAGCGCCTGGACTGGTTGATCCAGGGCGTTAACGCCTCGCAGTTTACCACACTGCAGGGCTGCCTGTCAAATCCGATGAAAAAGAGCGGTTTGGGTTATCCGTGGCAGCACGTAACCAATTCGTCACAGACGGGTTTAACTCAGATAGGTATAATCACCCTCTTCTACAACAGAAAAAAAGGAGCAGACTATGTTCGAACGCATCATCGGAGTTTTCAAGCTGGACGTGAACACATTTGAAGAGATCGAGCATGATTCTGCCGCGACCATGCAGGCAGTGATCATCGTGAGCGTGGTAGCGCTGCTGGCGGGGCTGGGCAGTCTGATTGGAGCGATGGTGAGCGGTACCGCCAGCGCTGGCGGTTTCTTCGGCACCCTCATCTGGACATTTGTAGGCTGGCTCATCTGGGCCGCGGTAACCTATTTTGTTGGCACTACGCTGTTTGGTGGGCAGGCGACGATCGAAGAAATGCTGCGGGTCATTGGCTTTGCTTACGCGCCGCAGCTGCTCAGCATCATCCCCTGCGTTGGCGCGTTTATCGGTCTGATCTGGAGCTTAATCGCCGGCTTTATTGCCGTCCGCCAAGGGCTGGACCTGGATAATATGAAGGCTCTGATCACAATCTTTGTGGGTTTTATTGTGATTGTTATCGGAAATATTGTTGTCGGCTTGCTGCTTGGCGGCTCGGCTGCCCTTTTCAACCTGTTTGGTGGCTGAACCGGCGCAACCATCCCCCTGTGAACCTTCGAGCAGGCGGCTCCTTACCCGGAGCTGCCTGCTTTGTTTTTCTCAATCGACGCTGCCTGGCTGCAGCTCTGCCAGCACGGCTTTGAGCTCGGTTTTCGGATCCAACCCTCGCCCGCGAGCCGCCGCTTCCTCGAACGCCTGCTCGGGCAGCAGCTCATCGCCGTGCGCCAGCAGCTGCATGGCATCCTCACGCGACTCCATCAGGACCGATGTTTGCGCCAGGGACATGGCTGCCAGCTCGACTCCGCGTTCGATGCGCTTCTGCTCGAACATCCAGGCGGCAGCCCGGATGAGCACGTCGCAAATCTCCAGCGGATGGTCCAGCTCCAGAGCCAGCTCCAATGCGCGCTGCAGGTAGGATCGGGCGTCCTCGCCACAGGATTGTTCGATACAGATGCTTGCCAGGCGTTTGACGCATACCAGAACACTCCACTGTTCGCCGGCGCTTTCCAGCAGCGGCAGCGCTTCCAGCAGGCGCTGGCGGGCCTTCACCGGGCGCCCAAGCGCCCGGTCGATGTTCGCCAGGTTGCTCAGTGCCATGCCCACCTCGCGCGTGTTCCCGGTTTGCTGGGACAGCACCAGACTCTCCTGAAAGGCAGCTTCCGCTTCCTGGTACTCTTGCTGCAGAAACAAGGTATGTCCCAGGCTTTCCAGGTGTACGGCGAGCAGCCCCAGGTCGCCGATCTCGCGCACGTGGGCCAGGCTCTGCTGGTACCAGGCGACTGCGGCCTCGTAATCACCCTGCGCTGCGGCTAGCTGGCCCAGCTCCAGCATACAATACGTCGCTTGCCAGCGGTCGCCAAGCCGACGGAAAAGTGCCAGGGATTGCTGCTGCAGCTCGGCTGCCTGCTGGTATTCACCCAGCAGGAAATTCAGGCCAGCCAACGAGCGCAGCGCCAGCGCCGTTCCCCAGGGATTGTCCAGCTCTTTCATCATCTCCAGGCTCTGCCCGTAGTTGTTCCAGGTGCGCTCGCCGCCGCTTGTGCCCATCCAGTCGCCGATCACAAGGTATGCCATGGCTTCTGCCCAGGGGTTGCCGGTGCGTTTAAATACAGCAACGCTTTGCTCGATCAGGGCAGAGATTTCTTCTTGAGGCAGCGCCCAGATGCCAAACGCCAGCCGCAGCGCCAGGGAGGCGCGCAGCTCTTCAGGCAGGTACGGCATCAGGGAGAGCGCCTCCCGGCGCAGCGCGTGCACCGGCTCGTTCCACTCGATCCGCGAGTGAATGCTCCAGTTGCTTCCTAACAGCATCGCCAGCAAACCACTTAGCCGCTGGCTCTCCGGCTGAGCCTGCCGCACCTGGCGCACCAGGGTTATGGCCCATTCGAACTCCACCCGCCCTTCGTGCTGCTGCCCGCGCATGCTGAAGAACAGCCATATAGCATCTGCTGCTTGCGATACGGCTTGCAGGCTGAAGGTTTGGTCAACCAGTGCCAGCCTCCAGGCAGCGCGCAGATCTTCCCAGTCCTCCTGTATCTGCGCCAGCGCATCGGTCTGCCCGTGACCGTACAGCCCGGCGGAGACCTCCTCCAGGTAATTCAGGTAGTAGCCGGTATAGCGCTGCAGGGTGGTCTGCGGCTCGCCGGCGGAGGCCGACAGCCTCTCCCAGGCGAACTGCTTGAGCAGCTCGTGGATGGTGTAGCGCCCATGCTCGGTGGAACGCAGCAGCGAGCGGTCTGCCAGGGCTTTGAGCATGCCCAGGGAGGCGCCTGCCACGTGCTGGGCAGCCTCCCGGCGGAAATCGCTGCGGAAGACCGACAGGCGCTGGAGAGCCTGCCGCTCGGCTGCCGAGAGCAGCGCCCAGGAATGATCGAAGACCGCCCGCAGGCTCTGGTGGCGCTCTGGAAAGCCGCGCTGGCTGGTTTCCAGGAAATCCAGGCTGCGTGCAATCTCAGCGGCGATCTCGCGGGGAGAGAGCAGCTTGACCCAGGCTGCTGCCAGCTCGATGCCCAGCGGCGCTCCCTGCAGCAGGCGGCAGATGCGCGCCACGTGCGGGTAATTGGCCTCGCTGAGCTGAAAATCGACCTGCGCCCGGCGGGCCGCCTGTACGAACAACCGCACCGCACTGGAGGTTTCCAGTGCGCTCTGTGTATCTTCCGGGGGCAGGTCCATGCCGCTTACGTCCATCACCCACTCTTCCCTCAAATCCAGCCGCTGGCGCGAGGTGACCACCATTTGCAGGGCTGGCGCCGATGCCAGCATCTGGGAAAGCGTTTCCGCCGCCTGGACAAGCTGCTCGAAATTGTCCAGCACCAGCAGCAAGCGCCGCGGGCGCAGGTAATCCAGCAGCTGCTCGAAGGGAGACTGTCCCTCGACGCCCATGATTTCCTGGCTGCGAAAGACGAGCCCCAGCGCTGAGGCGACCGCCTGGGGCAGCTCCTGAGCGTCCTGGACCGAAGCCAGGGGCACGAAATACGCGCCGTGGGCAAACCGCCCGTTGCTGGATGAAATCACCTGGTTTGCAGCCTGCAGCGCCAGGCGCGTCTTGCCGATGCCGCCAGGGCCAAGCAAAGTAAGCAGGCGGCAGTCCTGGTTCAAGATTAGCTCGTGGATGCTGGTCAGCTCCCTCTCGCGGCCGACGAAAGCAGTGGATTGGGCGGGCAGGTGTACCGGCGGGCGGGCATGGGCTGTGCTCGCCGCAGCTTGTGGGGAAGGGACGAGCGGGCCTTCAGCGCTGACCGGTACCGCTTCGGGTGTGGGCTGTTCGACAGGCGCCGGTCCGGCGTCCAGCACGGCGATCTCGCCGCGGCGGATGCGCTGCGCCAGGGCGGATGTCTCGGGCTCCGGCTTGACGCCCAGTTCCTCCTTCAGCAGGCGCTGGCACTCCTCAAATTGGCGCAGGGCTGCACTACGCTGCCCGTGCTGGGCAAATAAATGCATCAGCAGGCGGTGCGCTGGCTCGTTCAGCGGGTCCATCGCCAGCCAGCGGCGGGCATACACCAGCGCCTGTTCCAGCGCTTTATGGTGCTGGTAATTGGCTGCCAGCGCCTGGAGCATCCAGGCTGCCTGCTGGCGCAGCTCTTCGTTCTGGAAGAAACGCCAGTCATCGAATTCCGGGCTGTCGCGCAAGATGAATCCGGTTAAAAAGTCGCCCTGGTACAGGTCTGCTGCGGCTTGCAGCGTCTCCCGGCATTCGGCGCAGGCCTGGAGCGCAGCGTGGGTGTGGCGGCGGGCGGCGGAAACCAGGCGGCGGAACTCGGCTGCATCCAGCCAGATGTCTTCCGGGCGGGCCAGGGCGACCAGCTCCCGTTCGGTCTCCAGCCAGCCCTCGCCCAGCGTCTGCTTGAGGGCGTAGATCACTCGCCGCAGATAGGCGTAGGCGCGGCTGGTCTCGCTCTCCGGCCAAAACAGCGCCGCCAGCGTCTCGCGGCTGTATCCCTTGCCGCTAGCAGCCAGGTAGTACAGCAGCGCTGCAGCCTGGGCGCGGTCTGGCGTGACCGTTTTCCCATGCAGTTCAATGCGCGACGCTCCCAGGGTATACAGCTTCAGAACCGGCAACTTCACCTCCATAGATGATTATAAAATAAATGTCAGGGTATTGTGTGCATAACACACACAATACCCTGAATCAAAAAATCCGGGGGCGTGGAGTGGGCACGCCCCCGAGAGAGAGGAGATCGCAGGAAACCCTGCGGGCCGGCTGAAGGGAGTTCTTGAAATTCTATATACTATGACGCCGATATCTCAAAAGAGATACGGCTGATTCTGAATCTTTTTCAGGAATTCTCCCACCAGCGCAGCACGCGCAAAGCGCGCAGCGTGTTCCACCGTCCTGGCTCGCCGGGTGTTTCCATTTCGAAGTACGAGCGCCCGCTCATGCCCCGGTAGGCGGGCCAGCGTCCGTCTGCGAGGCGCTTCTTAAGCAAGAGCTGGATGCCATCCTGCAGGCGTGGGTCGCGTTCGGCGCGGCAGGCGGCGAAGTAATCCAGCGCGCGCAGCACGTCATAGCGCCAGCGCGGCGGGAAGGCGAAGCGCGTCATGGCGCCATCCACCACCTCTCCGGTGCGGTGCGAACGGTACAGGCGGTGCTGCAGCAGAAACTCACGGCCATTTGCCTGCGCCTGGCGCAGCGCGTCCTTACCGGGCGGGTCGAGCTGCTCGTAAAGACGCAGCCCTTCCAGGACGGAAAGGGTGGTGTGGAACGAGCTGTGCGTGGCGCCTTTATACGATTCGCAGTTCCAGCCGCCGTCGGGCATCTGCTGGCGCAGCAGGTGTTCTGCCAGGCGCTCCAGACGCGGGTCGGGATAGTGAAAGTGCGCCAGGATCGAGAGCACCATGCCGGTGACGCAGGTTTCGCTGTATTTATATGAGCCGGTGGAGTAATTGATGCCGCCGTCCTGGTAAAAACCGCGATCGAGAAGCAGCCTGCAGCCGCGCTGCGCCTGCTCGTTCTCCGCCGGCAGCTCCAGGAAACGCAGCGTCAGCAGCGTGTAAGTGGTGGAGATCCACTTCGGCCCGTACAGCCCGCCGCCCCAGGTGCCGCCGGGGTCCTGGTATGCCAGCAGGCGCCTCCCCCAACCCTGTGCGGTGACCAGCCTGCGCTCGGCGCCGTAGTCGCCGGGCGCGGCGTCCAGCAGATCGCGCTGCGCCTGCCAGCGGATGGAGGCATCGCCCTGCAGGAGCCAGGCGAGGGTCTGGTTGGTCGGGTTGGCGGAATGGTGGATCATGGTTTCTTCCTTCGTACCCAACCGGGTCGCACGTCTATCCGGTAGGGGTGGGTTTTCGCCCCGGATAGCCGGATCGAAGGGCCAGACGGACAGCTATACGCGCCAGCATGTTTTGCTGGTGCAAACCCACCCCTACGAAATTTTCTCAATCCATATTCTCAATCTTCACCGGCTCGACCGGCTCTGCCAGCTCGAAACCAAAGATGCGGGCGTAGAAATACAGCTCGCCTTCCAAGGCGCGCTGTATGTTCTCGGCTTTGCGGAAGCCGTGCTGCTCGCCTTCGAAGGGCACGTAGGCTGCCGGCAGGCCTTTGGCGCGCACCGCAGCGAACATCGTCTCCGACTGGCTGGGCGGCACGATCTTATCCTCCAGCCCCTGGAACAGGATCACCGGGCAATTGATCTGGTTGATGTAGTTGATGGCCGAGCGCTGGCGGTACAGGTCCTTGCGCTCCGGATAAGGCCCTACCAGGCGGTCCAGGTAGCGCGATTCGAATTTATGGGTGTCGTAAGCGAAGGTCTCCAGATCGCCGATGCCGAAATGGCTGGCGCCGGCTTTGAACACATCGGTGAATGCCAGGGCACACAGCGTGGTATAGCCGCCGGCGCTGCCGCCGCTGATTGCCAGGCGCTCGCCATCCACCAGTCCCTGAGAGGCCAGGTAGCGCGCCGCGTTGGCGCAGTCATTCACATCCACCACGCCCCACTGCCCGTTCAGGCGCAGGCGGTAATCGCGCCCGTAGCCGGTGCTGCCGCCGTAGTTGACATCCACCACGGCAAAACCGCGGCTGGTCCAGAACTGGGTGCCCAGGCTGAAGGCCGCCGAAACCGACGCGGTCGGACCGCCGTGGCTGTGCACGATCAGCGGCGGGCGCTCACCTTCCGGCGCAGTGTAATCTTTATTCTTTGGGGGATAGAAATTGGCAAAGGCGGTCTGCCCGTTTTCGGTGGGGAATTCGATCACCTGCGGCAGGGTCAGGTAGCCGGGATCGATTTCGAGCTGGCTGGAGCGGCGCAGCGTTTCCATCTGCCCGCTGGACAGGTCTAACTTAACAACGCAGAACGGCACGGTCGGCGAGCCGCCCAGGAAGAGCACCTGCCCGGCATGCACATCCGGGCGCAGAATATCGGAATAGGGCGTGTCGATGGCGGTCAGCTTCTTAGTGCGCAGATCCAGGCTGGCAAGCTGCCATTCGCCGTTTTGGGTATAGGTGCAGATCATCTGCTCTGCCGAAGCAAAACCGTAGGTATCCATGCCAAACACCCACTGCGGCAGCCCAAATTCGGCCTCCATCGGGTGCAGGGCTTCCGCCTGCCCGCCCACCCAGCGGTACAGGTTCCACCAGCCGCTGCGATCGGAGATGAAGTGCAGCATGCCATCCGGCGACCATTCCGGCTGGAAGATCGACTCTTCCGGCCCACCGGCGACCAGCACAGCCGTGCCCAGGGAGCCATCTGCCTGCAGCTCAGCCACGTACAGCTCGGTGCCGTCCCAGGGCAGGTTGGGGTGGTTCCACGTCAGCCAGCTCAGGCGCCTGCCATCCGGGCTGAGCCGCGGGTCGGAATAGAAGTTGTGCCCTGAAACCAGCACCTGCTGCCGGGCGCCGTCTGCCAGATCGATGCTGACTAACGTATTGGTGGCTTCCATGCCCTGCCGGGTGTGATCTTCGCGCACGCAGATCAGCCGCTTCCGGGCGGTATCCACCACCGGGTCGGCGTAGCGCAGCTCCGCTTGCGGCGTGAAGGGCTGGGGCTCCCCACCGATCTTTTGCACATACAGGCGCTGGTCGGCGAAGTTCGCAAAATAAAGCACGCCGTCGTGGATGGTGTGGCAGCGCCCGCCGTACTCGTGCACCCGGGTGCGCACGTTGAATGGGGCGGGTGTCACATCGCTGATTTGACCA
>JBGSTO010000704.1:0-7912 GCA_041736465.1 Anaerolineales bacterium
ATCCGAACATCCCACGCTTTGGGCGATCGCAATGGCGTGTTCACCGCGGGCGCTGGCCAAGAGTATTTGGCAACGCCTTAGTTCAAAGCCATCTGACGTGCGTAATCCAGCGTTCAACCGTTCACGCTCGCTTTCGGTTAGAGTTCGTACAAAGATTGGGTTTGGCATACTTCCATTTTTACCACAATTCCAGCTATCTCGTCTGGGATTGCACTAGGTCCGAATCCTAGCCCCGCTACCTGAAGAAACCATAGTCGAAAGACCGTGGTCTTTTGATTTGGTTTCCGCGCTGTGAAACCATTTGGCAGCGAGCCGATGATCAGCGTACCACCAACGGGAAATACAGGATGCTGCCAACCTTCAGCGCAACTGCGGCTGTCAGGCTGTCGATGGTGCTGGCAGCGGTGACGGTCACTGGATAAGTTCCCGCCGACAAGTAGGTATGGTTAAGCGGGTTTCCGGTTTGCAGCGGGGAGCCATCCCCGAAATCCCAGGTGTAAGAGACTGTGCCCCCGGCTGAAGTCGAAGCGGTAAAAGTCACCGGGGATTGGACGGTGACCGCCGGATTAGGGGTGTAGGTAACCGTAAGCCCTGCAATCAGATTAGCCTCGTCGAATCCGATATCGGCGCCGCTTCCCAGCGGGCGCGCCTCGTCCTCGAAATCCACCGGGATACCGCTGTCGAAGCCCGCGTCGATCGCCGCCGAGCCTCGGGTGAGGCGATAATCGCCCGCATCCGGATCGAGGAAATATGGATCGCCGGTAACGTTGTTAGTTCCCCCTGTATAGCTCCCCAGCACGTCCATAGTGTTATCAAAAAACAGGTTGTAATTCTGGATGACAGTCCCTCCTCCGTTATTAATTCCAACGTCGTGGTGAGCCAGAATAGAATTGAGCAGCGCCAGAGTTGTGCCTCCGATTGGGCTTACGTAAATTCCCGAACCTGATCCCAGCTCGCCAACCAGAGTGGAATGCAGGATCGTGGTATTCGATTCTGCCAGGTAAAGTGCAGAACCGGATAGGGCCACATTTTTAGAAAATAATGTATTGACCGCCAGGCCGCTTCCCTGATAATCTGATATACCACCACCGTATACTGCAAGGTTTGCTACGAAGGTACTGGCGTTGACCGTCCACTGATCCCTTACATCCAGAGCACCTCCACTAGCAGCAGTATTATTGATAAAAACTGTCCGGGAGATTGCCATCGATCCAAAGGCAAGCAGACCGCCCCCGGAAGTTCCGTGATTATTCTCAAACCAACCTTTGTCAATTGAAAGCCTGGAATTCGCGTATAATCCACCTCCAGATAGGTGCACTGTATTACTGACGAATGTGGAGTTTGTTATGGTAATCGGGGCGATCGCATAAAGCCCGCCGCCATTGTCCGACGCCGTGTTGCTGACCAGCTCTGTGTCGCTCAAGCTCAACCAATCTCCAGAATACAGTCCTCCTCCGCTGAGATAAGCGGTATTGTTCTCAAGATAACCTTCCCTGACCATCAAACCGTTTGCCGCGTAAACACCGCCGCCTAGATGTCCCGCTAGATTATTCAGCAGCCTGACTCGCAGGAGCGCCAGGGTGTCGGTGGTGTAGATGCCACCGCCATTATCTGTCGTAAAGCCATTTTGGATGGTCAGGTCAGTGATGGTTACCGGGACGGAGTCGATGCTTAACCCCCGAGTTGTATGATTGGCGTCGATGATCAGGCTGGTTGCACTCGTCCCAGATATGGTCAGGGTGTCGGTGATTAGCGGCAGTTGGGCTGCCAGGCTGATTACGCATGGGAATTTAGGGGAACAGCCCGGGATGTCGAAGATGACTGCATCTGCCCCAGGATTGGCGTTGGCATCATGAATAGCGCGGCGGAGCGAGCCTGCCCCCACGCCATTTGTGTTTGTGACAACGTACTTGATCCCGAGCGAAAAATTCGGGAGCGAGTTGGGGAAGACTCCCTCCTGAGCTCCAGCCAGGGCACGCCGGGGATGGCTCAAGCCCGTGAGGATGACAAGCAGCAGCCCGAACGCCAACCCGCATGCCAGTACAATATATTTAAAACGACCGAACCTGTAAGCGCCCATCTCAATTCTCCTGACGTGCCTGTACCCTGGTCGAGCGCGGGTTATTCGCCTGCATAACGATCGATAAAACTTTCGGCAAACTGGACATACCGGTACACGTCCTCAAAATTGGTCGCCACGCCAACCGAAGCCCGCAGAGCGCCGGTGGTCTTGCCGTCGATGCCATGTAAGAACTGCTCGTAGGTAAGGTGATCTTTATCCTGAAAACAGACCTCCAGATCTTGCTGGGTGAAGCCCAACGCGATCTCGCGCGCCCCGGGGTTGCAGTGACATCCGGCGCGCAGCGAGATGCGCACTTCATTGGCGAGCCTCTCCAGGGAATAACAGTCATACATCCTGCCATCGGGATCGAAGAAATTGACCTGCACCGTCCCGCCGCGCAGATGCGTGCTTGCCGGCCCATAGAGCTGGATTAACGGGCTGCAATTGCTGTGGCGCAGTGCTACCAGCCGGTCAATGAGCCAGCCGGTCAGGCACATGACGCGCGTATGGATCAGGTCGACCCCAATCGACTCGATCCACTTGAGACCGATTTCGACGGCTGGGATGCTTAAATAGTTGACTGTGCCGTCCTCAAAACCGGCTGGACCGGGCGTGAGGTAGTGATCGAAAGCCACAACGGAAGAAAAGGTGATCGTGCCGCCTGCATACCAGGGGCGCCGCAGCTTTTGGGCGGCGGTTTTGCGGACGATCAGGCAGCCGATGCCGGTGGGATAGCCGAAGATTTTGTAGAACGAAATAACGACAAAGTCCGGGCGCCAGCGGCTGAGGTCCAGTCGGTTGGTAGGCGCAAAGGAGGCCGCATCCAGCAGCACATCCCAACCGTAGGTGTGCGCCAGGTCGATCCACTCCAGAGGATGCTGCACACCGGTGAAGTTGGATTGCGCCGGGTAGGCGAACAGGTTGTTCTTTCCAGGCTGGGCCAGTAATAGGGCCAGCATCAGTTGGATATCGTCCACACGCATTTCCGGAAGAATGACCGGGAGGTAAGTCACCGCCGCGCCTTTGGAGCGGGCAAACTCGCGGATGCCGTTTACCGAGTTGTGGTTGTCGAAGGTCAGCAGATAGTGGTCGCCCGGGCTGAAAGGATACGATTCGCCGATGAGCTTGAGCGCGCCGGTTGAATTCTGGGTGAAAATCACCATGTATTCGTCGGGCGAGGCATTGAAATATTCCAGGACGTAATCACGAGCCTGCTCGACCAGCCCGGTCATCGCCAGCGAGGTCAGGTTCTTGGAATGGGGATTGCCAAAGATGCCCTGGTTAAGCAGCGCCATGTGTTCACGCAGCTGACACTCAGCGTACAGGCTGCCGCCGGTGTAATCCAGGTAGACGTGCCCCTGCCGGTCGAGGCGGGCATACTCGGTCGCGCGTAAGTCGTCCAGCCTGCGAGTTGAATCATATGCGGGGTATGTTGCCCGGAAAGCTTCGCAGGCTTCTTCTATGCTGTCGAGAGCAATCTTCAGATTGGTTTGTGTGAGAGTGGTTGGAAACATAATTCACGCTCCTTTACTGCCAGTTGATCAGCACGACACCACCGAACGCCAGCAAAATACCGGCGATCTGCAGGCGGGTCAGGCTTTCGTTGTAAAGCACGACTCCAGCGCCTAGGACGATCAGCGCATAGAGCGCGGTTTGTAAGGCGCCGATGATGCTCAGCTTCCATCCGGCGTGAAATGCAACGATGAAGAAGCCGATCTGAAAGAGATATAAGCCGATGGCGCACACCAGCCACGGGCTGCTCAGTGCAGTTCGCAGGTCGCCATGGGCAGCGGCTTTTTTTTACAGCACGTCTGCTACAGCCACTGCCATGACCGCCAGAATAATGACCAGCCCTTGCGCCAGTTTTGGAGAGAGAAAGCTGTTGGTAAGCATAGGGCTCACCTGCGTGCAACGATTTGGACTTTGCGGCGCTGCGCTTTGAAAAAGCGAGCAGCAAACTCGGCGGCCTCATCCGGGTCATAAGGCGCACAGCTAAACACGTCCAGGTAGATGGCCTTCGAATTATCTGCAAAGTGGGCTGAAACCAGGGATGTCTCGATCAGCTGGGTCATGCTGAATCCGGTGACGAGCGGGTCATCGCCGAAGCGAACCACCTGCGTTTCCCCGAAGCGCCGCATTTGGATCAGATCGCACAGCTCACGCACGAAGCGTTTGATTTCGGTTTCATCCTGCATTAGAGGCAGATCGCAATCGTATAAATCGATGCAGGATGAGACGCCCCAACAATTCGTCTGTTTTTCCATATTTCACCTCTCTCTTATGTGGGTCATTTTAGACAATGTCTGTCGGAAAATTACCGGGCGCGCGAAATTCATCCTGACTGTTGTGACAAAATACAGCCAGGTGGATCTCTAAAAACAGGCTGGGTGGGGAACTATTGTGACAAAAATGCCCCGGTTTATCTAATAACCGGGGCGAGAATGCTTACGCTTTTCGCTTACGGGTGGGAGGGCGTGGGATTTCCTGCGCCAGAGCCTGCATATCGCGCAAAATGGTGCGGCGGCTGACCCCCAGGGCCTGCGCCAGGTCATCGTCGGTGGGCGCGGCGTTCTGGCTCTCGGCCTGCGCCAGAAGCCGTTTGAGCTGATTCTGCCGGCGAGCGGTTTTATCGGTAATTGACTCATCCTCGGGCGCGCTGACCGTCCATTGCACCGCCACGTATTCATCTTCGCGCAGCAATCTTCCCAGGGGTGCGTGCTTGCTGGCCAGCCGTGCCGAACGGACGCGGGAGATGCGATGGCTGCGATCGTAGGCCTCAACGATGGCGCGGTTAATAAAGACGAGGTCAAAAAAACCACGCCGCAGCGTTGGGTCTGCGATATATTGGGCCTGGCGCTGCAGCTCGTCATAGGCTGCTTGCAGCACCTCGTTCGCCTGGGACAGCCGGCCCAGCTCCTGCAGCAGGCGGAACAGCGCCCATAACCAATCTTGATATTTATCTCCAATCGGGACGCCCGTCTGAAAAGCATTCCAGCCGGATGTTGCCAGATCTTCGGCCCGCAAACGCCCGCCCGATTTGACCAAAGCCAAACCCAGGAACGCCGAACTCTTAAGACGATCGAGTGGATCCCCCTCTTCTTGCTGGTGGGCAAACGCTGATTCAAAGTGTGCGATGGCCTGTGTTGGCCTGTCGAGATGCACAAGCATCACACCCAGGTCGTGTTGTGCGGAAGCCACCAGATCGAAGGCTTTGGAGGCCGCGGCAAATTTCAGCGCTTCCAGATACAACTGCTCCGCCTCGGCATAGCTGCCCTGCATTTCTGCGACCAGCGCTAAATTATGCTTCACAACCGCAACCCCTCTGGCGCCAAGAGACGATCCATTATCTGGGATTTCCTCAATCACGTAGCGCGCAGCGGAAAAATTTCCGGTTGCAAGATGCACATCCACCAGATTCAAACGCACATTTGCAGCCCTGACGCGTGCACCAGAGGCGTCGAGCTTTGCAATTAATTCCCCGGCAGTCTGGAGGCTGCGATCCCAGATACCCAATTCTGAATACATGGTCATCAAATTGAGTTGAGACACCCACATATCATAATTGCGCCCGATTGAGTCTAAGATTTGCACGCTTTTTTCCAGCCAAATTATGGCTTCGGCTGGCTGCTCCATTTCGGACTTAATGATTCCGATCGCCCGCAGCGCCTTGCCTTCGATGTATCGATCTCCACCAGCGCGCGCCTGCACCAGTGCTTGTTCAGCCAACTCCTGTGCTTGCCTCCACCGACCTTGATGGGCAACCACAACGGTGGACCAGTACAATATTTCACCTTCTCGCTGCTGGTCTCCCATTTTCCTGGCGATCGCCAGGGCAGTTTCATAGTACACTTCGGCGCCTTCGATTTCGCCGGCGTCATCCGCCACTCGACCGGCTGCCAGGAGTGTCTTGTAATGGAGATGATCATTCCCCAATCCTTGTGCGCCGTCCAGGGCGTCTTTCAGGGCGGAGGCCTGGCGCTGGAGATCGCCGGTGATAGAGCATAATCCAACCATTTCGAGATCTGTTTCTACTCGTTCCTGGGTGGAGGCTGGCGGAAGGAGCATCAGGGCGCGATCCAGGGCGTGCTGAGCTTCTGCAAAAGCAAAGCGGGCCTGGTCCTGGTGGCTGGCGAGGCGATATACATGTGCTGCTTCAGGTATTTGTCCCGCCTTGTCAAGATGGAAAGCACGGGCGCGCAGATTTTCAGGTTCAAAAACCTGATATGCACGCGCCGCGCGTGCGTGCATTTCGCTCCGGCGGCTGGACTCGATCTGGTTGAAAACCTCATCGCGGACCAAGTCGTGAGTAAAGGTATAGCCAGAGGTCGAGGGCTGCAGCCAATGATGCGCCGCCAATTCGTCGCTCAGACCGGCAAGCGTGAGCGGCGGCACTGCGGATATTTCAGCCCATAAGCGGTACGGGACATTTTTTCCCAGGATGGAGGCGCTCTCCAACGCCAACCTGGCAGTTTGCGATAATGATGGCAGGCGGTTGGTAACCGGGTTTTGCCGGGAGGGTTTGTTTGACTCAGGGGCTGCCAGCCATTCATTGATGTAAAAAGGAATACCGCCGGTCCAGGCGTGCATTTCCAAAGGATCCGTGTGATGCGTATCCGCGATGAGTTGAGCCACCTCTTCGACGCTGAGCGGCTGCAGTAATATTGTATTGAGCAGCCCGGCGCGGTCCCAGGCCTGGAGCACTTCCCAGCCTTGAGAGCGCTCGATTTCGGGACGCCGGTAAATGACGATCACTAGCGCGCCGCCGCGGGTCAGACCCTGCGCAAGCGCCTCCACACTTTTCCATAACGCGGTATCAGCCCACTGCAAATCATCGAATGCCACTACAGTGGGAGACAGTCGTGCCAGGGTCTCGCCTAAGAGGCGCAGCGCGTCGTAGAAGCGGTTGACCGCCATCTCAGGCGGCACTTCAGCCAGGTCAACTTTATCAGCCCAGGGCGAATTGAGCGCCGCCAGCGCTGCCATTGTCTCGTCCGCCAGCACCGTCTCGAGCTGAAACCCACGCGGGCTATTGATCAGCGGCGCGAGCGCATCAGCCAGGGGCGAAAACGGAGATGCCCCGGGGGTCTCGCTGGCTGTGCCTTGCAAGAAAATCGCGCCCCGCCAACGAATGCCGGCGGCTATTTCGCTCAGCATACGGCTTTTGCCAATGCCTGCTGCGCCTTCGATCGCCAAAATTCCGCCTTTTCCTTTGAGCGCAGCTTCGACCGAGGAGAGGGCGGAAGCTCGTTCAGCTTTTCTACCGACAAACGGGGTGCGCTCCACGGTTAGTGTTTGGACAGTCGCCAGGCTGCGCTCGTTCTCGATGGTTTCAGCGATAAAACGAGTTTCAGCCAGAGGCTCGACGCCCAATTCAGATCGCAGCATTCTTTGAAGGTAATCGTAGTGAGTTTGCGCTTCGCCATAGCGCTGCATGTGTCCCAGCACTCGCAGGTAGGATTGGTGGGCGGGTTCGTGGAGCGGCTCGGTGGAGACCAGGCGGCGCAAGGTGAGCAAAGCCTGGCGGAAGTCGACTCTACCTTCTTGAGCAACAGCCAGCTTTTCGAGCATTGACAGGTATTGGTTGCGGCGCAGCTCGCGCTCAGGGATGAGCCAGTCATCATACAGCTCGGGCAGCAGATCGCCGGTATACAAGGTGATCGCTATTTGTAAATCTGATTCCTGCTCGCTGGCAGACAAACGCTCAAACTCCCATACATCCGCCCAAAGTCGTTCATCGAGATGTAAAGCCACCGTATCCCGATCAATGACGAACCAATCGCTGCCGATTGCCTTTTGCAGACGGTACAATGTGTCGGAGAAATTGCGCCGCCCACGCTCGAACGGCGCATC
>JBGSTO010000103.1:0-3677 GCA_041736465.1 Anaerolineales bacterium
CTCGGTCAAGTCCATTATTCTTCCTCCTGCGCCAGCGCCTGCAGGGCTATCTGGGCCGAGCGGCGCTGCTCGGAATGCCAGCCATCTTCAGCGACCATGCGCTGCAGGTGCGCGCGCACGGATTGCTGCTGGTCAGGGGGCAGGCGATTGAAGGCGCGGCGGATGCGCGCCGGGCGGCGCGAGAGCAAATCGTCCCACAGGGTCTCGAGTGTGTCCATAGATGGTGTATTACCTTTGCCAATGATTTGCCTATTATAGCCACGAATGGGCTGGCGGGAAGGAGGAATGGGGAGAATGGTGGTTTTCAGGTAAAATCTACTCAGGACCTCCACCATGCACCTGATCCTCACCCACGAACAGGCCGATTTCGATGCCGTCGCCTCGCAGCTCGGCGCGCACCTGCTGAACGAGACCGCCGTGCCGGTTGTCTCGCGCAAGCAGAACCGCAACGTGCGCGCTTTCTTGACTTTCTACGGGGCCGACCTGCCATTCGTGGAGGCGCGCGACCTGCCCTCCAAACCGGTGCAGGCGGTGACGCTGGTGGATACGCAGTCGCTGACCAGCGTCAAAGGCATGAGCGCCGAGACGCGTGTGCACGTCATCGACCACCACCCGCTGCGCGAAGACCTGCCGCCGGAATGGGAGATCACCGTTTCCGGCACGGGTGCCAACACCACCGTGTTCGTCGAAGCACTGCGCGACCGGGACGTGCTGCTGGGCAGCGTGCATGCTACGCTGCTGCTGCTGGGCATCTACGAGGACACCGGCTCGCTGACCTACTCGCGCACCACCCCGCGTGATCTGCGCGCCGCCGGCTATTTGCTTGAGCAGGGCGCCAGCCTGCAGATCGCCGCCGATTTTCTCAATCACCCGCTCTCACAGGAGCAGCAGGCGCTGTACGAGCTGCTGCGCGAGAGCGCTCAGAGTCACACCATCAACGGGCATACCATCGTGGTAGCCTGCGGCGACGCCCAGGGGATGGACGAGGAACTTTCCACGGTGGCGCACAAGCTGCGCGATGTGCTGGACCCGGAGGCGCTGTTCGTGGTGATCAAGACCCGCGGCGGGGTGCAGATGATCGCCCGCTCGACCAGCGACGACATCGACGTGGCGGCGGTGCTGGTGCAGTTCGGCGGGGGTGGGCACGAGCGCGCTGCTGCCGGTCTGGTGAAAGACAGCGCCCTTGATGCGGTCTACGACCGGCTGCTCGCCCTGCTGCCCGACTACGTGCAGCCATCGGTGCGTGTGTCACAGATCATGTCGCGCGGCCCGCAGACGCTGCGCCAGGATACCTTGGTAGATGAAGCCGCCCGGCGCATGCAGCGCTACGGCTATGAGGGCTATCCTGTGGTGGATGAACACAACCGCCTGGTGGGACTGCTCACCCGGCGAGCGGTGGATCGGGCGCTCTCTCATCATTTACCCTATTCTGCCGCCAACCTGATGGATGCCGGCAGTTTCACCGTGCAGCCGGATGATTCGCTCGAGCACCTGCAGCGACTGATGACCGACAGCGGCTGGGGGCAGATCCCGGTGGTCGATCCCGCCAGCGGCGAAATCATCGGCATTGTCACACGCACCGACCTGCTGAAGACGCTCACCCCGCGGCCGCGCGTGCCTTCCCGGCGCAGCCTGGCGGAGCGCCTGGAAAAAGCGCTGCCCCCCGGCAGACTGGCGATCCTGCGCATTGTCGCCCGCCTGGCCCAGGAGCAGCTCACCGCGGTGTATATCGTGGGCGGCTTTGTACGCGACCTGATCCTGGAGCGCCCCAGCCTGGATTTCGACATCGTGGTGGAGGAAGACGCCATCTCCCTGGCAAAGGCGCTTGCCCGGCGCTACGGCGGGCGTGTGACCAGCCACCTGCGCTTTGGCACAGCCAAATGGCTGATCTCGAACGGCTCGGCTTTCCGGATGGAGCGCTTCAAGGAGGACTGCCCTGAGCTGGCGGGTGCCCTGCAGCGCGCCGACCTGCCCGAGACGCTTGATTTTGTCACTGCTCGCACCGAGTTCTACACCCACCCCACCGCCCTGCCCACAGTGGAGCGCGGCAGCATTAAGCTGGACCTGCACCGCCGCGACTTCACCATCAATACCCTGGCTGTGCGGCTGGATGGCGGGCATTACGGCGAGCTGCAGGATTACTGGGGCGGGCTCTCCGACCTGCGCGGCGGGCTGGTGCGCGTGCTGCACTCGCTCTCTTTCGTAGATGATCCCACCCGCATCCTGCGGGCGGTGCGCTTCGAGCAGCGCTTCGGCTTTCGCATTGAAACGCGCACACTGGAGCTGCTGCGCGAGGCGCTCTCGCTGCTGGATCGCATCTCCGGCGACCGCATCCGCCACGAGCTGGACCAGGTGCTGGTGGAGCCGAATGTGGCGCAGATCCTGGCGCGGCTGGCGGAGCTGGGCGTGCTGCCTGCCATCCATACCGACCTGGGCTGGGACACCTGGTTGGAAGAGCGCCTGCACAGGCTGCTCTCCCTGGATACAGGCGCGCTGCTTCCCGATCTGCAGCAGGCTTACAACAGCCTGGAGCGTAAGAAGCTGGTTTACCTGCTGTGGATGCTGCGCCTGCCGCCCGGGCGCGCCGGCAGCCTGATGGCGCGCTTGAAGTTCTCGGCAGAGATGCGTATGCTGGTGCAGTCCGCCTGCGAGCTGTGGCGCGAGCTGCCTGAGCTGGCAAGCCGGAAGCCCAGCGCCATCACCAGGCGCCTGGACGACGTGCCCCTGCCGGCGCTGGTGGGTCTGTATCTCGCCAGCGATACCCCGCAGGTGCAGGATATGCTAATTACTTACCTGGCGCACTGGCGCAAGGTGATGCCGCGCACCGACGGGCATGCGCTGCGGGCACGAGGCCTGGCTCCCGGACCGCTGTACAAGGATATCTTAAGGGAGCTGCGCGATGCCTGGCTGGACGGCGAGATTCAAACGGACGAACAGGAACAGCAGCGCCTGGAGCGGCTGCTGGCGCAGGCGGCGGAACGCCCCGGAGGACTTAAAGCGCGTTAGCGAGCGATTATGGACAGCCTACCCAAAGATACGGATACGACGATAAAAGGCGTCTTTCGCATGGCGCAGCGCGAAGATCTGCCCGCCATGGAATGGGATGGCGAGTACACCCATTTCCGGCGCCTGTACCAGGATGCTTATGAGAGCGCCCAACAAGGTCACGCGCTGCTGTGGGTGGTGGAAGTTCAGGGCGCCGGCTTGATTGGGCAGGCCTTTGTGCAGTTAAGCTCCTCACGCCGGGAGCTGGCAGACGGCGTCACCAAGGCGTACGTATACGGCTTCCGGGTGCGCCCTGAGTATCGCGGCTACGGCATCGGCACGCGGCTGATGCAGGTGGTGGAGGCCGATCTGTACCGGCGCGGCTTCCGTCTGGTATGCCTGAACGTTACCCGGGATAATCACGGCGCCCGCCGTCTGTACGAACGGCTGGGCTACCGTGTCGTGGCGGTTGAAGAAGGGCGCTGGTCCTACCTCGACCAGCACGGGGTGCGCCAGAACGTGCACGAGCCAGCCTGGCGCATGGAGAAGCGCCTGGAGCTGTCATGATGTTAATATTTTGTTAGAGAGCGCGTTGCGGCAAAATCGAAACCTTGCAGGCGGAGATCAAGTGTGCTAAAATATCGTCTGGGTAAGTCACAGCAGAAGATCCGGTAACGACGAAAAGTGGGCAG
>JBGSTO010000008.1:0-5773 GCA_041736465.1 Anaerolineales bacterium
CTTAATATTATACTGACCTCACAATCCATTTCATAGTACCATTAAATAAATGGCTTTGTCAAGCAAATATATGACGGTTTCACTCAGGGATATGACTGATTTATCAATCTAATTGCGCATTATATTCAAACAAAACGTCAAATCTCTGCCTGCGGACCAGGTTGAATCGAAAGTTTTATAATAGGGCAAATCAATCTCCAGGCGAATCCAAGGAGGCGCAGCGATGTCAGACCAGGCTTTTCTCCAACCTTTCGAAGCGTTCGCGCAGCTACCCATCATCGATGGGCATCTGCACGTTTGGAAAGGATTCCAGCCCCACCAGATCTGGGATACGCTGAAGGTAGTTGGCGTCCAGCGCTGCAATGCGCTCTCCCTCAATAATTTCGAAAAAGGGGGCACTTTGAATGAAGAAGCTTTACATTTCAAAAAAGTGTCGCGTAGCATGGCTTATGCCTTTGGGTCGATTGATTACACAAGTCATCTGCAGGGCGAGAAAATGAAACCCGGCGACCTGGTGGATCAGGCGCAGCGCCTGAAAGCGATGGGTTTCGACGGAATTAAAATGTGGGAGGGGAAACCATTGGCCTACGTCGTACTGCCCGACAGGTTGGATGGAATTTTCTTTGAACCTTATTTCGCCTGGATGGAGGAGCAAGGCTTTCCAATTGTCTTGCACCTGGCAGATGCTTCCCGCTTTTGGGATCCGGCGCGCAAAGGTCTGGACCCCTGGTCTTTTGCAGGCGAGCCTTACCCCACCAGACAAGAAATGTACGTCGAGCTGGAGATGATTCTGACGCGCCACCCGCGCCTCAAGCTGATTCTGGCGCACTTCCTGTTCTTGTGGGATGAGCTGGAAGAAGCCCGCCGCATCCTGGATGCCTATCCATCTATCTCCTTCGACTTGACCCCTGGGGTTCAGGGGTATGTCCAGATGAGCCGACAGTCGGCTGCCACACGCCAGTTCTTCCTCGATTATCAAGATCGCTTGATCTACGGCACTGATATCGGAGCCTTACCCCTGCTCGATCCTGCGGTTAAGTTTGATCTGGCTCGCGAGGCAGGACAGCCCTGGTTGGTGCGGACTTTTCTGGAAACCGGTCGGGATATTCCATTTCCTGACGGGATTGGGGTCGCAAAGAATGCGCTCGCAGGTGAACGGCTGCATGGCATCGCTTTGCCCACATCTGCACTAGAAAAAATCTACCGGCTGAACTTTGAGCGCATGGTCGGAGAGACGCCTGCCGAGCTTTAGGCCTGCCCCGTGAGCCATTATTCGCGGAATCTGCGTAGATGCTGAACAAATGCGCTAATATGTGGATGAAATGCGCATTAATCTACTTGACTTTTGCATAAACTTGGTTATTATATAATCAACACACAGCGCCTGAATTGGCATGCAGACACCTGCTGAAATACCCATATATCACTGCCGGCGAGTATCCCAATCTTTTGAAGTCGATGGAGATATCGCAAAACCCGCCTGGCAATCCACCCCTGCTCTGGAGCTGAGGCTTGCCGACGGCGGCGGAGAGCCCGCCCAATCCACCGCAGTGCGCAGTTGTTGGGATGGAGAAAACCTGTATCTTGCCTTCGAATGCCAGGATATGGATATACGCGCCACCCTTCGCCAACGAGATGACCGTGTCTGGCAGGAAGAAGCCGTCGAGGCTTTCATTGCGCCGTATGGTGATCTGCGTCATTATTATGAATTTCAATGCAGCCCGCTCAATGTGGTTCGAGACGTAAAAGTAACCAATCCAAACGCCCGTGCAGAGAATCTGATCTTTGATGGTGCTTGGGATTGTGCAGGTTGGCAGACAGCCGTTCGTGTGCAATCCGGATCGAGCCGCTCCGGGCAAAACGGTCAAATTTGGACCTGCGAATGGCGCCTCCCATTAGGCGAGTTGTTAGACCCCGGAGCTGGGCCAATCCTGTCCGGTGAAGAATGGCGTGTAAATTTATTCCGCATTGACCGTTGGCCGCAGGAAGAATTCTCAAGCTGGTCGGCAACGCCCGGCCAACCGCTCTCTTTTCATCGCCCGACTTGTTTTGGACGCTGGGTATTTGAATAATATGGATAATCTCTCGCAGTACTTAAGCATCTCCGCCGCCGAGCTGGCTCATGCCAGCAAGGTGCCTCTGGTGATCCTGCCGGATCTGCCCGCACTCTACCAGCACTTCGCCCGTTCCATCGCCGATGAGATTGGGGAGAACAACCGCCAGGGCAAACCAACCCGCTTGATCTTACCGGTCGGACCGCTGGGACAGTTTCCTGTTCTGGTTGAAATTTGCAACCGCGAGCGGATATCCTGGAAGAACGTGTTTACGTTTAATATGGACGAGTATTGCGACTGGCAGGGACGCGCAGTTCCCGCCAGCCACCCCTTGAGCTTCCGGGGTTTCATCCATAAGAACTTATTCGCAGGGCTCGACCCTGAGATTCGCATACCAGACGATCACATCCATTTCCCGGATCCCCTGCGCCTGGATTGGATCAGCGAACGCATCCATGCGCTTGGAGGCATCGATACCTGCTATGGCGGTATCGGTTATCATGGACATGTGGCTTTCAACGAGGCCCCCATCTCGCGCTGGTACAAATTATCACCGGAGCAGTTCCGCAATTCCCTTACCCGCCTAGTGCAGTTAGAACCTGAAACCATTGTCATGAACAGCATCCGCTCAACCGGGGGAAATCCGGCAGCCATGCCGCCGATGGCAGTTACCCTGGGCATGAAAGATATCTTCGATGCCCGGCGCATTCGCCTGTATTGTCAGGGTGGCGCCTGGCAGCGCACGGTCCTCCGCATTGCCGCAATGGGGGAAGAAAGCGTTGACTATCCGGTGACTCTCCTCCAAATGCATTCGGATTACGCCATCATTACAGACGAAAACACCTCCGTCCCGCCCATTGTGCAGGCGAACGCCTGAACGATCGATCAGGAGGATAATTCAGTATGCTGAAAGGCAAGCTCTTGATCGGGCAGTCGGGTGGGCCTACACCGGTAATCAACGCCAGTCTGGCGGGCGTGATTCTGGCTGCCCAGGTCCATCCAGAAATCGGCGCGATCTACGGGATGGTGCATGGCATCCAGGGGGTTTTAAGGGATGAGCTCATCGATCTGAATCAGGAATCCCGGCAGACGATTGATCACCTCATCTACACGCCGGCTTCTGCTCTGGGTTCCTGCCGCCATAAAATAAAAGATGCCGAATACGAACGCATCCTGGAAGTTTGTCGGGCTCACGATATTCGCCGTTTTGTGTACATCGGCGGGAATGACTCCATGGACACCTGCCAACACATCTCCGGCCTGGCGCGTTCCTCTGGGTATGAAATGCAGGTGATCGGTGTGCCCAAAACCATCGACAATGATCTGGCGGGCACCGATCACTGCCCGGGGTATGGCAGCGCGGCTCGCTTTATCGCCCTAGCTACCCGCGATACCGGCCTGGATTTGGAGTCTATGGCTACTTTTGAGGACGTGGTCATCCTGGAGGCGATGGGCCGGAACGCCGGCTGGTTGGCTGCCGCATCCAGCCTGGCAAAATCCTCACAGGAAGAAGCTCCCCACCTGGTTTATGTTCCAGAGCTGCCATTTGACGAGCATGTTTTTCTCGACGCGGTTGCCAGGGTGCATGAACGTCTCAATCGGGTCTTCGTGGTTGTGTGTGAAGGCGCCCGGTATGCAGACCGGAGTTTTGTGGGGTCGCACCGGATGAATGAAACCACAGACGCCTTTGGACACACCTTGAACACGTTTACGGTCGGGGTAGCCGCCTACCTGGCTGATGTGGTGCGCGAGAAACTGCACCTGCGTGCCCGTTTTCTACGCCCGGTCATCATTGGACGGGCAATGAGCGCCTGCGTCTCGGAAGTTGATCGTCACGAAGCTTTTCAGGTCGGACAGGAAGCGGTCCGGCTGCTAGCAGATAACCAGACAGGGCTGATGGTGACCCTGAACCGTATCGCCACGTCGCCCTACCTTTGTGAGCCAGGCGCTATCCCGTTGCAGCTTGTGGCAAATGCCGAAAAACTGATGCCGCGCGAGTTCATGAACGAAGCCGGCAGCTTACCTGGCGAAAAATTCAAGCAATATGCCTTACCCTTGATCGGAGAAGCCTGGCAGCCGGTCGCTCGATTGCAAAAACATCACCTTCCCCCTCGCACTTTGGCTTAAGGACATTCGCACCGGTGCGATATCCCGGTAGAAGAGGAAAATATCATGACAAAAGCAGATTATTCGGTCCAGGGCTATGCCTTTGATTTGGAATATTTTTTTCCAATGCGCATTTATGAAAAGATCACCGATGTGCGCGTCAATTCTCCGGAGGTGATCGAACAGCAAGCCAGGGCTCGCAAACAACGGGCAAAGCTGACCAGGGATGGCAAATTGACGATCCTGGCTGCAGACCATCCTGGGCGAGGCGTCACTGCCTTAGGGAATGACCCCTTTCGAATGGGCAACCGCCACGCATACCTCGGGCGTATCTTGCGTGTGCTCACCGCCACGGACTTTGATGGCTTTATGAGCACGCCTGACATGATCGAAGATCTGCTCATCGTGGATTACCTTGTTCAACTGGGCGGCGGACCTTCCTTCCTGAATGATAGGCTCCTGGTTGGTTGTATGCAGCGCGGCGGCGTCGCCGGCGTGGTCGGTGAACTCGATGATCGCTTCGGCAGCTATACCGCCGAATCAATCAAGCGCTTCAGGTTGGACGGCGGCAAGATGATGTTCCGCTTTGTGCCCGATGATGAGCGCACACTCTGGACGATCGACTATTGTGCGCGGGCAATCACCGAGCTCAACCGCTACGATCTTGTGCCCTTCGTCGAGCCTCTGCGAATGGATTACCGCGACGGCAAGTGGATCAGCAAAAACACCGCCGAGGAGCTGATCAAGCTCGTGGGAGTAATTGGCGCCCTGGGCGACTCCTCCCGCAATACCTGGATGAAACTGCCCTATTGCGCAGGTTATGATCGGGTCACTCTAGCAACCACCCAGCCGATCTTGATGCTGGGCGGGGCATCCAATGAAAACCCAACCCAAACCTATTATGATTTTGCCTCCGGCATGGCGACTCGTTCGAATGTGCGCGGCGCGCTGGTGGGGCGCAATGTCAGCTTTCCAGGGCCAGAGGATCCGGCTGCTGTGGCAAACGCCATATTTGCGATTGTGCATGCTGGAGCGTCTGGAGACGAGGCGGTCGAAATGACCATGACCCAGCGCGGGAAAAAGATGGACTTCTTGCGCGACACAATCTTGTGATTCGGATCGATACAACCCACGGAGAAGGGGTGCAGACGTGAAGGTCTTGATCATTGGAGGCACCGGACAGATCAGCCGGATCATCTCTCGGCTGTTCCTGCAAGCTGGCGAGGATTTGACCCTGTATCATCGCGGCAGCACTCCTCTATCCGCTCTTACTGGGTATCACTCCATCCTCGGAGACCGTCAGGATTTCGCCAGCTTCGAGAGACAGATGAATGATGCCAGCGCTTTTGATTGTGTCATCGATATGGTTTGCTACCAACCCGAGGAAGCTGAAAGCCTGGTGCGGGCATTCAAAGGACGCATTGGACAGCTAATCCTTTGCAGCTCAGCGGCAGTCTACCAGCGACCAGCCAGTCGGTACCCCGTAACGGAATCCGAGCCGCTTCTGGCGACCAGTCTATATGGGCGGAACAAAGCTCGCTGTGAGCAAACTCTGGTCGCGGCACACGAGCAGGGCGCCTTTAATGTGACCATTCTCAGACCGGCAAATACCT
>JBGSTO010000113.1:0-7327 GCA_041736465.1 Anaerolineales bacterium
GTACGCGGCTGCGTTCTCATCTGCCCGCGCAAAAGATCGAGCGCTTTTCGGTAGCGCTGGTCGCCCGTGCTATCCAACGCGCCATAGAATAATCTGCCCGCGTTGATCTGATCGATGTTATATTCCTCAGCTCGATAGGTACGGATATTTCCTTCCGCATCCACGAAGTGATCGATCCAATTCGACACAAATCGGGAATATCGTCTCTCGCCAGTTGCCTGTGCCGCTTTTTGGATCGCCATCACCAGTAAACCATGTTCGTAGTGCCAGCGCGCCTCCTCTAATGTGTAACGGCGAAGAGTCGACTCAACCATACGAACAGACCACGGCTTCAAGGCAAGCTGGTGTTGTGCGGAGACTTGCTTCATAATCGATACCTGTGCTGTCAGGCGGTTGTCATAGATGCCAGAAATTCTGTGTTGATTGGCATCATTTTAGTAAATAGTTCCCAGGCTGTATCGATGGGAAGGTGATGAGCAGGATCGTTGAAAAAAGCCTGGAATGCCAGGTCAGGATCTGAAGTAAGCGCAGCTTCGATGATCAATTCCTGATTGCAGATGTGCTGGTGGATGAGCGGCGCGACCCCATCCGGCAGTGGACCAGCCAGCATTGGGCGAACGTCCCCGCGGCTGAAATGGACATTGGTTTCAACAACGGTGCGAAGTGGAATATTGGCTATCTGCCCTTGATTCTCCTGGTTGGCGTTTAGTATCAGCTCACCCAGTCCCACAAGCGCTTTAATCATGTTGACGCCAGCTTCACCTGTTGGTTTGAGATCGAGCGGAGTATTGCCGTGCAGCAGATTCCGAACCTTTTGCGGGGCAGCCCGCCAGCGATCGATGCGCCAGGCAACCGGCGTTCGGATGACTCCCCATTTGAACAATATTTCTGGCGATTGAGTAAACCCCGGTAAAAATTCCACGAGATGGCGATCGCCGGCAGCAGCCAGTATGCCAAAACGCTGGAATAATGCAAATTTCACCTGGTCAGCGCTGTGAAACCAGTTGTTCCAGCTCTCAACATCTGCTTGCGTGAATGTGCGCAGCACGCCGGGTTGTTGAAGATAATTTCCCAACAAACCAAGCAGGTCATGCCCTCGATATTCTGCGCGGTCTATCCAGGTGAAGTGGTTGATGCCCAGTACGTTGACCTTAATTTCGTCCCTGTGCGGCATCTCAACGTTTAGCATTTGTGATGCTACCCTGGCAAGCATACGCTGTGTGGAAAAAACTTCGTGGCAGCATCCAACCACCTTAAGTTCAGGAGCCACGCGGGTAAGTGTTCGCGTGCAGATAGACATCGGGTTGGTATAGTTGATAATCCACGCATTCGGACAGTAAGCTGCCAGGGCGCCGGCAAAACCCTCATAGATTTTTGCACACCGGTATCCACGATTAAGGCCAGGCGCACCGGTCGTGTCGCCTACCGGGAAAAACAGGCAATATTCTTCAGCCAGAGCAATCTCTTGCGCCATCATCTCCAATGAGCCCGGTTGAATGGAGATGATGACGAAATCAGCGCCTATCAGCGTCTCTCTCAAATTAGGGGTAACAGCATAATGCCAGCGCGACACAACGCCGGGCTGATCCTGCATCCAATTGCCCAATTGTTCGTTGAGGCGCGCTGATTCTATATCGATGTCGTACAGCGCAACTTCACCGGTGAGTTCAGGGCACAGTGCAAGGTCAATCATCAATTTATGCGCCCAATCGCGGCTTCCGCCGCCGATATAGGCAATCTTGAGATCAATAGGCGCCATCGCGTCGTGGTCTTTCAGAGAGAGGCGGGCGGTTGCTTTCGCCGCCCGCCTCTATACGAGAATTGGCTACTTCAGAAGCCCAGCATCGATCAATGCTTGTTTCGCGGCAGCCTCGTATTCGGATGCCCCCAGAGAGTCGAGTCCTGCAAGATACTCAGCCCAGGTATCGGCGTTGAGCTCCTTTTGTCCAAGCACGAACTGCAGCATGCCTTCGCTGTAGAAGCGATCAAAGTCAGCAGCATTTGCTGGCGGCAAGATGACCTGAACACCACGTCCGTCCACCCATGGTTGGCTCTGGAAAAACGCCAGGAAAGTCATTGGCTCCATCAAACGCCCATTGATCGTGTTGTAGGATGGGTAGCGGGCAACTATCTCTTGCTCGGAGTTGTAGAACACAAGCTGGTTGCGCATTTGCGTAAACGGCTGGCGTTCGGCGGCAGTGTAAGCCTGCGTGGGGTCAAGTCCTTCGGTCGAGATGTTGCCAGTGTCATCGATAATGAAGTTGACTCCTTCCTCGCCAAAGCCAAGCAGGTAGTAGCCGTCGGTCGCCATCCATTCGAGCAGGCGGGCGATTGCCTCAGCCTTACCTGCATCGGCAGCTTTCTGCGATACGGCAAAGATCTGTCCCCGTCCGGTGTATACACCATAATACGCATCGCCCTCTGGGCCTTCCGGCGCGGAGATTGGGATCCATTCTGCTTCGGGGAAGTTTTCATCGAAGGGTGTGTAGTTAGACTTATTGGTCAGGGCGGCGAAATCTTCCCACATGATGCCGAATAAGCCTTGCTTCCAACGCGCCCGGAAATCATCTCGCTTCAGTGTGGGCCAGTCAGGATCAATTACTTTCTCGTCCACCAGCGTCTTGAAATACGCCAGAGCAGCAATGTACTGGTCGTTCCGAACGTGCAATCCGAAATTGGCAGCATCCGAGAAATTCCAGATGCCTGGCACCCCGTAAGCGCCCGTGATGAAGTCAAAGCGATTGCCCAGACCCTGCCCGTTGATGAAACCACCCACGCCGTAGGTATCGTTCTGACCATTGCCATCAGGATCCTGTTCTGTAAAAGCTTTGGCAACTGCCAGGAGTTCCTCTGGTGTGGTAGGAACCGAAAGCTCAAGCTTATCTAACCAGTCCTTGCGGATCACCAGCCCTTCGCGCTTTGGAATTGGAGGCGGTTCTGGCAATCCATACAACTGACCGTTGAAAGTCACCAAATCCAGCGCCAGTTGATCGTTATAGTGGAGTTTGGTGCGCTCTGGCATCTGTGTGAGCAGGTCGCCAACCGGTGCCACCAGGCCCAGGTCCACGAGGCGGAATAACGCGCCGCGGTTATCGTTATTGGCGCTGACCAATTGGAACAGGTCAGGCAGATCATTGGCAGCCGCGGAGGCATTCAGCTTGGCCTCGCCATCTGCGCCTGTCGGTAAGATGGCGTACGTGAGGTTGATATTGAGCTCATCGCGGATCATCTGGTAGGCGACCCAGTCATCAGGAGGCGCACCCGCTTCCGTCACGGTTGCCTGCGCCCAAAGTGTGATATCAATAGGCTCAGGTGGGGCTGTAGGCTGAGGAACATCGGTAGGTTTGGGTGGAGTGGTTGGCTGTGCAGCCTCGGTGGGTTTAGCCGGTGCCTCAGTTGCTGCCGGCATGGCTTCTTGAGTGGGCGTCGCAGCAGGTGCACATGCAGCCAGCATCTGGCTCAACACCACAAGCAACACAACAAAGATCATTTTCCAGTTTTTCATCATCTTCTCCTTATCGATTGATCGTACAAGAAGTCTTCTCTGCCTCTATTTCGATTGTAGAGGAACTGTCTGGACCAATGTTTATTCCTTGACACCTCCTACCAGAGTACCTTTAGTAAAGTAACGCTGGATCCATGGATAAATCATCAGCATCGGTATCATCGTGATTAATACACCTGCGGCTTTCAATGACTCAAGAGACGAGGTATTGAAAGCGTCATATTCAACGTATTCATTGAAACTGGCAGAGATCAGGATATTGCGCAGCAGCACTGGCAGCGGCATGAGATCGTTATCATTCAAGTACAGTATTGGAGTGAAGAATTCGTTCCAGAAATACACTGCATAGAATAGGCCGATGGTCAGGATGATTGGCTTAGAAAGCGGCAGAATGACGTGCAGCAGCACCTGCAGCTCGTTCGCTCCGTCCAGCCGGGCAGCTTCTTTGAGATCATCGGGGAGCCCTTCGAAGAAACTCATCATTACCAAAGTGTTGTAAACGCTAACCGCCGGCGGTAGGATGATAGCCAGATAGTTGTTCGTCAATTTCAGTCCGGTAATCAGCAGGTAAACAGGGATCAGTCCTGGACTGAAAAGGTAGGTGAACAGCACAACCATCATGATAATTTTGCGACCTGGTAAGGAGCGGGCAGAAAGTCCATATGCCAGGGGGATGGTGAGCAGCAAGCTGATAGCCGTGCCCAACAGCGTGATAATCGCGCTGTTCACTGCTGCACGCGGGAACATGGAGTGGCCCAATAGCTGGCTGAATGCTTCGCTCGTCCATTGAGTCGGTGACAGGAAGAATGGCACTCCTTCTCGCGTATAGATATCCAGCGGCACGAAGGCGGTCACAACCACCCGCCAGAAAGGAATCAGAATAATTAGCAGGATGATGGTCAGAAAGATCGCCAGCCCGATCTGAAAAAGCATTGCGTCGCGAGTTCTTGTTTGCAACATGGCTGTCTCTTAGAACAAACTCTGCTGGGCCAATCGCCTGGCGATGTTATTCGCGACCAGGATCAAAACCAATCCAATCACACCCTTGAAAAACCCGACTGCGGTTGCAAGGCTGAACTGGAACTGCAAAACACCCTGTCGGTATACCCATGTATCGATGATGTCTCCGACGCTGTATACAGGAACAGAATACAACACGAAGATCTGGTTGAAACCTGCCTCCAGGATATGCCCCATACGGAGCAGCGTCACCAACACAATCACGGGGATGATGCCCGGCAAAGAGATATGCCGGATGCGCTGAAATGGGGTCGCACCGTCTACCGCCGCGGCTTCATAAAGTTCCGGACTGATGCCCAGGAGCGCTGCAAGATAAAGAATCGTGCTCCAGCCCGTCTCCTTCCAGATATCTGAAAGAATCACCACCCAGCGAAATGTTTTAGGAGAAGTGAGGAATGGTACCGGCTCACCCCCAAAGCTTTCGATGATCTCGTTGAGCAGCCCATTCCCCGGTGAGAGGATAACCAGCAGTACGCCAAACATGATGACCCATGATAGAAAATGCGGCAAGTAGATCATGGTCTGCACAAATGTGCGGAATTTGACCAGCCAGGTTTCATGTAAAGCGATCGCACAGATTACCGCTAAAGGCAAACCCAGCACCAGCTTTGCCAGGCTGAAGAGGATCGTATTTGTAATGAGCTGGGTAAAATAGAACGAGTTGATGAATGTCTCAAAATGCTTGAGGCCAACCCATGGGCTGCCTAACACGCCAAGCAGAGGCTTGAAATCCTTGAATGCGATCTGCGCGTTCCAGAGCGGTCCGTATTTAAATACCGCGAAATAGATCAACGTCGGCAGCATCAAGTAATAGAGCCAGCGCTGCCTCCACATGATAAGCAAATATTTTTTTATGTGGATGGCAAGGGAGGAGTCTGAAGTAAGTGATTTAAGTGTCACGCGTTGTTCTCCGATGAATTCGGTTTCGGGTTGGTCAAATCCAAAACCACCTTCACCTGAAGATGTTTGTCCACTCTTTCCATACGACATCTTAGCAGGTTAGGGTTGGATTTTGGCGATGCAAGTTTGGACGATTCCGTTCTCTCCACAAAGGCGAGAAGTGGAATTGTTCGACCAATTCATAGTACACTTAATTTTAATAACAGGTACATGCCGTTATGCGAAATTTACCCACCACTGATCGAGCCACCATCGGATTTCTACTTGCCAGCCTGCATACCGGTGCCAGCCGGGCATTGTGGCCAGGATTGTTGGATGCCGCCGAACGCCACGGCATCAATCTCATCAGTTTCCCAGGTGGTCGCTTGCATGCCGCCACCGCTTTCGAGAGTCTGCGCAATCAGATTTTTGATCTGGCAAGCACAGATTGCCTGGACGGGTTAGTGACCTGGGCCTCTAGCCTGGGCGGCGTGCTCAATCCCAGCGAAATCAGCGCTTTTCACCAACGATACCAGGGGCTGCCAATGGTCAGCCTGGCGCAGTTTATGGAGGGACTGCCTGCGGTCGCGCTGGACAGCTATCAAGGCATGCGCGCCCTGTTATCGCACCTGGTAAAAGATCATGGGTACCACCGCCTGGCTTTAATTCGCGGCCCTGAAGAACATTACTATGCTCAGGAACGGTACCGCGCCTATCTTGATGCGCTGCAATCCTTCAACTTACCGCTTATCCCCGAACTGGTAACCCGTCCCCTACGCTGGGAGTCCGGTACAGAGGCGGTTCATATCTTATTGGATGAGCGCGGTTTGATTCCGGGCGTTGATTTTCAGGCAGTGGTTGCTGTCAGCGATATGCTGGCATTGTGGGCGCTGAAATCCTTGCAGGCCAGAGGGTTTGATGTCCCACGAGATGTGGCGGTCACTGGCTTCAATAATTCTATCGAGGAGCGCCTGGCAACGCCTCCGCTTACAACCGTTGAGCTGCCTTTTTATGCCCAGGGGGCGAAGTCGATAGATATCCTGCTAGCTCAGTTACAAGGCGAATCAGTGCCCGCCCTGATGACTTTACCTTCAAATCTCGTTGTGCGCCAATCTTGCGGGTGCGCGTCAAAAGCAGCACAGGAAGCGGCTTATTTACCTGAGCATGGTTCAAAAGGTCTGTTTGCTGCCCTACGGTTGATGGATAGTCCGGAGCGTGCACAATGTCTGGATGAATTGATAAGGGCGGCGGGCGGAAAGCCACAAGATTTGCCAGACCGGATTTCCCCGGTGCTTGATGCGCTGCTTTTAGACTTTGAGCCGGTCGATGCTGAAGATGCGAATCGCCGGCATTTCCTGCAAGCAATCGAGGAGGCCTTGAACCTGGACATGGCTGGCGGAAGCAGCCTTGCTCCCTGGAACGACCTCATTTCAGTCCTGCGCAAGTGGGCCTTGCCTGGACTGGCGCCCGAACAGCGTGCTGCCCTTGAGTCACTTTTCGGTCAGGCACGTGTATTGGTTGGTGAAGCCGAAAAGCGCGCCCATTCATTCAGGCAGTGGCAGGCCGAGCGCCAGGCCGACAACCTGCGCGAGATCAACCGCGCCCTGTTGACCACTTTTGACCTGCACCAGCTTGGAGACGTACTCTATGAATATTTACCCGGGTTAGGAATTCCCAGTGCTTACCTGGTGTTATATGAAAACCCCGATGATCCGCAGGCTTTCTCTCGCCTGATGATGGCCTATACAGAACAAGGGCGCGCCGCTGTAGAGCCAGCCGGCCGGCGCTTTCCAACCCGCCAATTCCTGCCGGCGGAGTTTCTACCCCAAGACCGCCGCTACAGCCTGGTAGTAGAGCCGCTCTACTTCCAGGAAAAATCGCTGGGTTACGCAGTATTTGAAAACGGGCCTCGCGATGGTGATA
>JBGSTO010000072.1:0-2083 GCA_041736465.1 Anaerolineales bacterium
GCGGCTGCCCGGCAGGCTGCTCGCCCCGCACACTTCGCAGTGGGCGCCGCTGTCCACCTGGGGTGGGAACTCCTTCGGCGGCTCCCAGGGGGCAGTGACCGGCTCGGGCAGCGTACCTGCGCCCAGCAGCAGGAAGCGGTAGACACGCAGCAGCGCAGATTGGTCGAGATGGTCGATCCCGGTAATCAGCAGGTTTCCGCAGTTGGGACAGACGTAGACATCAACCACCTCCGTCCCGCACTGCGAACAGTTCGCACGCCCGCCCCGCCAGCGGACGAGCTGCTGCGGATCGGGGCTGTGCCCCACCTGCACCCAGCCCTGATCGGCATAGCGGTACCACTTCTCGCTGTGGATGCCAATGCTCCAGAAGCGACCCTGGCGGTCTACCAGAAACAGCCGCCCAAGCAGCAGATCGACCTCCATGGAGGAAGAGCGCCCCGCCCGGTAATCCTGCCCGGCTTTCTGCACGAGTATCTCCATGACTTCGGTTGGCTGCCAGGCTTCTTTGCCGCTGAAAGGGTCCTCGAAGCCCTCCAGCAGACCGGTGGGAAGCAGCGCCGAGTCTGCCAGCACCTGCAGCCCTTCAAGCCGTCCCTGGGTTGGCGCCGCCGGGCGCCAGCCTTCCGAATCGCAGCGGAACCAGCCTCCTGCTGCGGCGTCCAGAAACCAGTACGTGCCGCCCACGTCGCGCAGGGTGTACCGGCTGGCAGAAACGGCAAACTCCAGCCAGCCAAGTGCGCCGCTTTCCAGCCGCTGGCGCAGGAGCAGGGCTGATTGCTCCAGCGGCTCAATATCGTACCAGCGTAATGTCGTCATGGCACCCATCCTTTATAGACCTGTCATCCTGAACGCAGTGAAGGATCTGGTTTTCACCATCACAACTCACAGGTGGGCGAAGCGCTTTGGGAACATCTCTTTCAACTCGGCAATATTCGACTGGTTGCGCCTGACCGAGTTATCCGCCAGCTCGAAATCGGTCTGCGCATCTTCCATTTCACTTTTGATGTTTGACAGCCGCTCGCCAATGGTGGACATCTCTCCCCGCAGCTCAGCGCAGCGCTGCGCGGCGACATATGCGTCGCGGCCGCCTTTGATCACCGTTTCAGCCGGACCGTAAACATCGCTGGCCGTCTTATGCTTAGACCAGGTAAGCGCATTCTGGATCACCTGCTTGAGGCCGCCGCCCGGTATGACATTCACCACCAGCAAGTGGTCTATCGCCTCCTTGTAGGGGTCTTTCTGCAGCGCTTCACAGTCCGCTGTGGTCAGTAAACCGATGGGTTTTTCCAGCTCTTGCGCCCAATCCACCTTATCCAAATCTGAAAGCTGGACGCCATCCGTAAACACTTCTGCCGCCAGGCCCTTGAGGGCGCCTTTGATCAGGTCCTTGATGTACGCCCCACCAAAGCTCTCGGTAGCCAGCCGCTTGACGCTGATTACGTCCGTAACCGCATCGGCGATGTCGATGACGCCATCGGTCACCGCCCGGACGCGGGTGTAATCCCACTCCTGCTTGGCCTGCCGGTACTGCTCAGCGAGCTTGAGCCCCTCAACCAGCAGAGATACCTTGCGGGTGATCGCCTCGTCGCGCTCAGCGCGGGCGCGCTCCAGCAGTTCTTTCAGATCAGGCGGTTTTTTCTCGCCCGCAGGGGGCTTTTTCTCTTCAACCGGCGACGTCTCTTCTTCAGGCTCATCCTCAGCCAGATCTTCCGCAGGCTGGTCTGGTGCGGGCGGCGGTACGGGAGCGGGAGGGCCTGGCGGCGGTTGCTCGGGGGTGACGATCACCAGGTCGTCCAGGTCGGGCGAGCCGTCATCTTTCCAACGCACGGCGAAATTATCCACATCAGATTTCCCCGGGTCGCCGCGCATGGCGCCAATGATGTCTTCCCAATCCGCGCCGTGGCGCAGGCGGCTGAGACGGTCGAGCGCGCCGGTCTGCTCCAGGAAGCGTCTGGCTTCTTCTCCGGACAGGATGCGCCCGGGCGAGTGGTCGTAGATGTGCTCCAGCGGAGTATGAGAAACTGCGGGTTGAGCCGCACCGCCCGCCGCGGGGGTGCCGGGGCTGGCAGCCGGCTGCGCCGCT
>JBGSTO010000091.1:0-21061 GCA_041736465.1 Anaerolineales bacterium
CAACACGCGCCGAGGGCGAATTCGCTCAGGCCTGAAAGGAACAAATGGGAAAAACGGTTGTAAGTGAACAGCAGGTTCTGGCCGCGCTTGGAAAAGTGCAGGAGCCAGAGCTGCATAAAGATCTGGTTACGCTGAATATGATTCGTGACGTTAGCATAAAAGGCGACCGGGTGAGCTTTACGGTCATGCTGACCACCCCGGCTTGCCCGCTCAAATCGCAGATCGAACGCGAGTCCCGCCAGGCAGTGATGGCTCTGCCGGGCGTTGGTGCAGTGGATGTCAAGCTGGATGCCAACGTCCCCAGCGACGGCAGGCCGCGCGGCCTGTTGGAGCTGCCGATCCGCAATGCGATTGCCGTTGCCTCCGGCAAAGGCGGCGTGGGAAAGAGCACCGTAGCGGTGAACGTCGCCACGGTGCTGGCTAAAGATGGCGCCCGGGTAGGACTCCTGGATGCTGATATCTATGGACCAAACGTGCCCACGATGATGGGAGTCGATCACCTGCCCTCGCCGCAAAACAATAAGCTTATGCCGGCAGAGGCGTATGGTGTCAAGATCATGTCGATTGGGTTCCTGGTAAAACCCAACCAGCCGCTGATCTGGCGCGGCCCGATGCTGCATTCGGCTATCCGCCAGTTCTTAACCGATGTGAATTGGGGCGAGCTCGATTACCTGGTTGTGGACCTGCCGCCCGGCACCGGTGATGCGGCGTTGAGTCTGGCGCAGTCTTTGCCGCTGAGCGGAGGGGTGATCGTCACGCTGCCGCAGCAGGTCTCGCTGGATGATGCCCGCCGAGGACTGGAGATGTTCCGCCAGCTCGATGTAAACATCTTCGGTGTGGTAGAGAATATGAGCTATCTGGAGCTGCCGGATGGCAGCCGTATGGACATCTTCGGTACAGGCGGTGGTGAACGCCTGGCAGCCGAAGCGGGGGTTCCGTTTATCGGCGCCATTCCGATGGACCCGGCAGTGCGCAGCGGCGGCGACAACGGCGTTCCGGTCACGATTTCCAACCCGGACTCCCCGGTCGCCAAAGCGCTGGCGCATGTCGCTCGTGACCTGGCGGCCAGGGTGAGCGTGGCGGCGATGCAGCAGTCCAGCTTTATTCCCATCAACCTGATTGGTTAATAAATTTCTAGAGAGCAGTCCTCAAGGCAGAGTATAATGACCTGAAAGACTGCTCTCTACCGTTTAAGCAGGGACTTATGCAACCAATAATTGTCGGTATCCGTTTTCAAAAGATCGGTAAAGTTTATCACTTCGATGCAAGCCAATGCGCAGAGGTGAAGGTTGGTGATTTCACCGTTGTAGAAACCACCCGCGGCCAGCAGTTGGGCGAGGTGGTGCAGATCCTGCAGGACCCACCAAAGCCGCCCGAAGGCACCTGGAAGCCCATCATCCGGCAGGCAACGCCGCGCGACCTGGTACTGCGGCAGACGTGGCAGCAAAAAGAAATCGAGGCCATGATCAACTGCCGCGCCAAGTCTGCAGAGCTGAGGCTGGAGGGGGTCAAGATTGTGGCTGCCGAGTACAGCTTCGATGGCAACCGGCTATCTTTCCTGTACAGCACAGAGACCGAGGGCAAGGTCGACCTGAAGAAGCTGCGCAGTGTGATGCAGCGCATCTATCCTCGCTCCCAGGTGGAGATGCGCCAGATTGGGCCGCGCGATGTCGCAAAAATCCTGGGTGGCATGGGCGCATGTGGGTTAGAGTCGCGCTGCTGCTCGATGTTCTTGACCGAATTCAGCCCCATCTCGATCAAGATGGCGAAAGAACAGGGCATCTCGTTAGCTCCGACAGAGATCACGGGTATGTGCGGGCGCCTGCGCTGCTGTCTGGTATATGAGTACGAGCAGTACGTGGAGGCGCGCAAATCTTTGCCGAAACGCGGCAAGACTGTCGTGACGCCGGGCGGTGAGGGGAGAGTGCTTGACGTCTACCCCTTGAAGATGTCTGTGCTGGTGGAATTGAATACAGGCGTCCGGCAGGAATACCCTCACGCAGATATCCAACCGTATGATGAACTGCAGGCTCTGCGGCAGAAAGCCCAAGCCCCGTGTGACAAGCATGAGAACGGCGAATGCGATTGCGGTAAGTCTGCGCCCGCTGCGCAGGCGGAACCACCGCCACCACCGGCGCAGGCCCCCAGAACGGAACAAAGGCCTCCGAAACGAAAAAAACGTCGAGGACCGAATTAGCGAGCAATCCGAATGAACGATATTTTCTCAGAAGCACAGAATTTGTTCTCGTATACACAGCAGCTGCGCCGAGATTTTCACAGCCACCCCGAACTGGGTTTTCAAGAGATACGCACCGCGGGGATCGTGGCGCGTGAGCTGCAGCAGTTAGGCCTGGAAGTGACTACTGGGATTGGTAAAACCGGCGTGGTGGCGCTGCTTGAAGGCGACCGCCCGGGTCCCGTGCTGATGATGCGCTTCGATATGGATGCGCTGCCGATCGTGGAGGAGACAGGGGCGGAATACGCCTCCCAAAACCCTGGCGTTATGCACGCTTGCGGTCATGATGGTCACACGGCCATCGGACTGACGGTAGCGCGGCTGCTGCACACCCGGGCGAGCGAGCTTGCAGGAACAGTAAAATTCGTCTTTCAGCCGGCGGAAGAGGGTCTGGGCGGAGCCGAGTCGATGATTGCCGACGGTGCGCTGCAGAACCCTGCTCCGAAATACTCCCTGGGCATGCATTTGTGGAACGAGAAGCCCTACGGGTGGTTTGGGTTGGCAAACGGCCCGGTGATGGCAGCCTCCGAGATTTTTGAAGTTCGGGTAACAGGCAAAGGCGGGCACGGAGCCTTGCCTCACCAGACTGTTGACCCGGTGCTGGCGTGTGCGCACATCACCACTGCCTTGCAAAGTATCACGGCGCGCAACGTGTCCCCGCTGCAGGCTGCGGTGATCAGCGTAACCAGTCTGCATGCCGGGGAGGCCTTTAATGTCATCCCTCCCTATGCCGTGATGAAAGGCACCATCCGTACATTCGAACCGGAAGTGCGCCGGCTGGTGCTCAAGCGCTTTCAAGAAGTGGTGGAAGGTGTAGCTGCTGCGCTGGGCTGCACGGTTGAGATACACCTGCAGATGCTGACTCCCGCGGTCTCGAACGATGCTCAGGTAACCGAAATCGTCCGCCAGGCTGCCGCAAAAGTGCTGCCTGCAGTTCACCAGGATCTTGCCAACCGGACGATGGGATCCGAAGATATGGCCTACTTTATGCAAGCAGTTCCCGGCTGTTTCTTCTTCGTCGGATCAGCGAATGCCGAGAAGGGGTTGGACGCCGCTCACCACCATCCGCGCTTTGATTTCGACGAACGAGCTCTGGTGCACGGCGCGGCACTGATGGCTGCCGCCGCAGTCGAAATTTTGACGCCATAAGCGATGCAGGAAATGGGCTTCGATCCGCAATACCTGCTGCAACCAGACCACCCGCCGCGCCGGGTGGTTTCTCTTGTGCCCTCGCTGACCGAAAGCCTGTTTGAATTAGGACTGGGCGAGGTGGTTGGGGTGACCGACTACTGCCTGCACCCCGCGGCAGCGCTGGCAGGGATGCCTCGCCTGGGAGGTACAAAGAATCCGCGGCTGGATAACATCCTGGCGCTGAAACCAGATCTGGTGCTGGCGAACCAGGAAGAAAACTCCCGCAGCTCGATCGAGGCCTTGCGGGCTGCCGGTATCCCGGTGTGGCTGTCTTTCCCCCGAACCGTCCAGCAGTCCTTAGACGATCTGTGGTATTTGGCTGGATTGTTTCAAAGTCCAGCCGCGGCAGGTAAGTTGAAGACACTTGCCATGGCAGTCGATTGGGCGCGCAGCGCGGCGGCTGACTTACCCGGAGTGCGCTATTTCTGCCCGATCTGGTATGAAGGCAATGGGGTAGATACCGGATGGTGGATGACATTCAATCAGCAGACGTATTCCCATGACTTGTTAGCCCTGTGCGGGGGTGTGAATGTGTTCGCCCACCGGCTGCGGAGATATCCACTGGCTGCCGATCTCGGCGATGCACAGGTTGAACCGGCTGGTGACCGGGATACGCGCTACCCACGCCTGAGCGCAGCAGAGATTGAGGAAGCCAACCCGGACGTGATTATCCTGCCGAGCGAACCGTATGCATTCACTGAGAAATTCCGCCTGCACATCATGACACTGTGGCCTGAGCTGAAGGCTGTGCGCGGCAACCGGGTGGTACTGGTGGATGGCAGCCTGATCACCTGGCACGGCACGCGGTTGGCGAGGGCGCTGCGTGATCTGCCCGCGATCATAAATTCCGATTGAAAAGACGTAATGGCTAAAAAAATCATCTTGACGGCAATCAGTGGGGATGATAAAATATCGCCATTAATCGGAATAATCAGATTAATACGACCATATAAAAAGGTTTGCCTCTGCCAAGCTGATTGTTCGCATGAATAAATCGAACTTAAACGAATTCTTGAACCACCTGGCGAATGGGCGCACACAGTCCTCCGATTTGCTCAGGCTGCCATCGCTCAATGATCTTTCGAGCGAGCTGGGCATCAGTGTGGCTCGCCTGCGGGAGCAGATGGAAGTCGCCCGGGCTATGGGGCTGGTAGAGGTTAAACCACGCACGGGCATTCGCCGCCTGCCGTATTCATTTCATCCGGCGGTTTACCAGAGCCTGGCTTATGCCATGCAGCTTGACCGTATCTACTTCGATGCTTACGCAGATTTGAGAAATCACGTCGAAGCCAGCTACTGGTATGAAGCTGTCAAACGCCTGACCGAAGAGGATCTGCAGGAATTACAGGCGCTGGTAGCCAGCGCCTGGATAAAATTGCGCTCAGACCAGGTGCGAATCCCACATCGCGAGCATCGCCAGCTGCACCTGACCATTTTTCGCAGGCTTGACAATCCGTTCGTCACCGGTATTTTAGAAGCCTATTGGGAGGCATATGAAGCGGTTGGCCTGAATGTTTATGCCGGGTATGAATATTTGCAGAAAGTTTGGGAATACCACCAGCGCATGGTGGAGGCGATCTGCGCCGGTAATTATGAAGCGGGCTATCATGCCCTGGTAGAGCACAAGGATTTGCTTTACCACCGTCTCGTTTCTAGCCCCGGGTCTGACGATGCTGGCGACCCATCTGGGATCGATCTCCCAGAGAAAAGATCCACTTAACACCAGGTGCATTAAAGAACCTTAACCAAGGAGAAACCATGAGTTCACTGCTAAACGCCTTGCAGCCTGAGCCTCAGGCAGTCGCCGATCCATATGTCAATGACTTCTCAATTACGGTAGCCACAGTCAATGGGTCAGGCAGCCAAACATCGAACATCACGCTGCTGCGTGCGCTGTTCAAGATGGGAATTCCGGTTTCCGGCAAAAACCTGTTCCCATCCAATATCCAGGGGCTTCCGACCTGGTACACCATCCGGGTAAGCGGTGATGGCTTCACCGCCCGTCGAGAAGAGCACGAAATTGTTGTAGCGATGAATCCGGCGACATTTGCCCGCGATCAGGCAGATGTGCTGCCCGGTGGGGCCTTCTTTTATGCGGATGACATCCGCATGCCGGTCAACCGCAAGGATATCGCCGCGTATCCTATGCCTGTGAAAGCGCTCGTACGCGAGTCGGGCACGCCTTCCGAGCTGCGCGACTATGTCGCCAATATGGTATACGTAGGTGTGCTGGTGCACATGTTGGGCATTGACCTTGAAAAAATCTACCAGGCGCTGGATTTTCACTTCAAGGGCAAGAAGAAACCAATTGAGATGAATTATGGCCTCGTCCAGGCGGCAGTGGAATGGTCGAAAACGAACCTGGAAAAGAAAGACCCTTACCGGCTTGAACCGATGGATGCTACCGGCGGGTTGATCATGGCAGATGGAAATACTGCTGCAGCCCTGGGTTCGATCTATGGCGGTGTGCAATTTGTCTCCTGGTACCCGATTACGCCAGCCTCCAGCCTGGCAGAAGGGCTGCACGCTTTCTTACCCACCATGCGCAAAGACCCCGAAGAAGAAGGCAAGAACACATTTGCCGTAGTTCAAGCAGAGGATGAATTGGCAGCCATCGGTATGGCGGTTGGCGCTGGGTGGTCGGGTTTGCGCGCGATGACCTCAACTTCAGGTCCGGGATTGAGCCTGATGACCGAGTACGCCGGGCTGGCTTACTTCTCCGAAGTTCCCGTCGTGGTGTGGGATGTTCAGCGTGTCGGACCCAGCACAGGACTGCCCACGCGCACAGCCCAGGGCGACCTGATGTTTACGCACGTGATGGGGCATGGCGACACCCAGCAAGTCATCTTGCTGCCTGGTTCGGTTAATGAGTGCTTTGAGTTTGGGTGGAAGGCGTTTGACCTGGCAGAACGCTTGCAGGCGCCCGTGTTTGTGCTCTCTGACCTGGACCTGGGAATGAACCAATGGATGACCGAGCCATTCCGCTATCCAGACACGTCCATTGATCGAGGAAAGATATTGTGGGAAGAAGATCTCAATCGCCTGTCTGCGGATTGGGGTCGCTACCGGGATGTGGATGGCGATGGCATTCCCTACCGCACCCTGCCCGGCAATCGGCACCCCCAGGCGGCGTATTTTACGCGCGGCACCGGTCACGATGAGAACGCGCGCTACAGCGAAGATCATGAAGTCTGGAACAGACTGCTGGATCGCCTGAAGCGTAAGTTCGAGACGGCTCGCCAGTATGTTCCAAAACCTGTTGTCGAGAACGCCGGCGACGCCGCCTTCGCGATCATCTCTACTGGTTCGACCCATCCGGCGATCGAAGAGGCCCGGCACCAGATGTCCAAGAAAGGCCTGAACTCGGATTTCTTGCGGGTGAGGGCGGTGCCGTTCACGCAAGAGGTGCAGGATTTCATTCAAAGCCATGACCGCCTGTACGTGGTCGAAATGAACCGCGATGGACAGCTTTACCAGCTGCTTCTGCTGGAATATCCCCAGTTTGCGCACAAACTGATCAAAATTGCATATACCGATGGCTTGCCGATGACCGCCCGGCGGGTGCGCGAATCGATCCTGGCTCACGAGGAGAAATAACATGTCTGACCAGACAAGCTCTCAATCATCACGAACACAGGTCAACCTGGCTGGGTTGAGCAAGAGCGATTATCGCGGCAACCCAAGCACACTTTGCCAGGGCTGCGGGCACAATTCAATCTCAAGTCAAATCATTGCGGCTTGCTATGAGATGGATATCGTACCCGAAAATGTGGTTAAGTTCAGCGGCATCGGATGCTCCAGTAAAAGCCCGACGTACTTTCTCAACCGCTCTTTCGGCTTCAATGGCTTGCACGGGCGCATGCCCTCCCTGGCGACGGGCGCATTATTCGGTGACACCACACTGAGAGGGATCGGGGTGAGCGGCGACGGTGATTCCGCCAGCATCGGTATGGGGCAGTTCAAGCACGTACTGCGCCGCAACTTGCGTATGGTCTACATCGTTGAAAATAACGGGGTTTATGGCCTGACCAAAGGCCAGTTCTCTGCAACTGCGGAAGTTGGTCTGACCCTGAAGAGCCAGGGCACCAATCCCTACATGCCGATCGACATTGCCTGGGAAGCGCTGGTGGGGCATGCCACTTTTGTCGCCCGCTCGTTTGCCGGTGATCCCAAGCAGGTAAAAGAACTGTTGAAGGCCGGCCTGTCGCATAACGGCATTGCGGTTTTGGATATCATCAGTCCTTGTGTGACCTTCAACAACAGCGATACTGCCATGCATTCCTACGCCTGGGGCAAGAATCACGAAGTGGCTCTGCATGAACTGTCCTTTGTACCACCGGCTGAGGAAATCACGGTAGAGTACGAACCTGGGGAAGCGAAAGAGGTCACCATGCACGATGGATCGGTGATCATGTTGAAGAAGCTGGAACGAGATTACGATCCAACGGATCGCACTGCAGCCATGCGCGTGCTCGAAGAAGCCAATGCCTGCAACTGCCTGATTACGGGTCTGATTTATATCGACACTACGCAGCCATCACTAACCGATATCTACAACCTGACACAGACGCCGCTCAACCGGCTGCAGGAGCACCGCATCCGCCCGCCGCGCGAGACCATTCAGCAGGTCAATGATATGATGTTCTAAGCCTCTCTCCTGAGATGCCAACAGGGTGCTGCGTGCAGATTTTGAGAGCACGCAGCACCCTGTTTTATTTCAGGGCAGCCGGTTTGCGGTCGAAGCTCACCCGGGCTGGCGCTGCTTTCGCCAGTAACGCTGGATGCCATAGGTGGACATCCAGGATGGATTGGCAAGCTCATACGCTTGCAGCTGCTCCACGGTCAGACCAGCAGCCAGGGAGCGCTGCTCGGTCCATTCCAGAAAGCCGTGGTTAAGCAATTCGAAATCCGGATTAGCGGGCATTACCGCCTCCATCCAGGCTTCGATCTCATCCAGAGCCTGCCACAGGGCTGCCAGGTGGCGCTGCGGGTCTGAGAAGAGTCCAAAATGGGTGGGAGCGATATACTGGAACGTTTCGGCTTGCAGGCGCTTTACGCTCTGGCGCCATTTTTCCAGGTGGAATTCTGGAGGGGGCATCGGCAGGCGGAGATGCTGAAATCCATGCATGCGCACGCCTCCGATATCCCCGCTGAAGCACACGTCATCGTAAATATACGCAAAATGATGCTCGGCATGCCCGGGTGTGTCTACTGCGCGCAGGTGCAGCTCTTCGACTTCGATGGTTTGGTTATCGGATAAGACCGACAGCCTGCCGGGCAGCACAGGCAGGAATTCGCCCCACAAGCGCTGCATGTGCTCGCCGTAGATGCGTTGGGCGCTGGCGAGCAGTTTTTCGGGATCCAACAAATGGGCCGCGCCAACAGGGTGCACGTGGATGCGAGCGCCCTGGCGGGAGAGCCAGCCGGCAGCGCCTGCGTGGTCGAGGTGGATGTGAGTGAGAAAAACATCGCTGATATCGCCGGGCGTGTAGCCATGGGCGTGCAGGCCGGCCTGCAATGCTTCCAGCGTCGATCCTGGGCCGCATTCGATCAGGGCTGCGCCGGAGCGGTGAGGGAGCAGGTAAGCGGCGATTGTGCCCGGGCGCCCCATGAACTCAAGGTCTAAGGTGATGAAGGACTTATGGCCCATTGCGATCCTCCCGAAAGCAGTTTTAATAGTGCTAGTTAGTATACATGCAATTGAATGGGTGGCAAGCCGAAACACAAGTCATATTTTACATATGATAAATGACACTTGTCACACACCTTACAAATATGTTAGTCTTGACCTATCAAAATTGTAAGGTGAACACGTCGGTCAGGAGGTCTGAAGGCGGGGCTGGTAGATGCGTAGGCCAGCAAAGAACAAGGCACGTTACAAAATTTTTCTATCATCACGACACGGAGGTTTTGATGACACTGGCACAAGTTGTATATCAATTGTCGAAGGACAACGACTTCGCTTCCCAGCTTTACGCCGACCCGGAATCGGCGTTGGAAGAGCGAGGTCTCAAACTGAGCAAAGAAGAACTGGCATTTCTTTTGAGCGCGCCCACCCGCGGCGAGCAGGAAAAGACACGTCTGGTTTCGCTGGCGAATGGCGGAGCAGCATCCTGGGTCTTCTAGCCCTGATACAGAGTGGAATTATTTGACCGCAGATCTCCTGTCCCAAATTTGGGAGCAGTCAGGCGCATGGCCCGAGTTCATCGACACCATGCGCCTGGCTGCTTTTTCCGGCGATGAAGGCCAAAACCGCAAGCTGAGGCTGGCGCGCCTGCCGGTCAACTGTCACGAAGGTGCGGGGGGGCGCCCGCAGCAGGCGGAAGAGCTGGCGTCTGCCTGGGTGCTGCTGTACCTGGCGGCGAACATCATGGACAGCGTCCAGGATGGCGACCCGCCTCAGCACTGGTGGGTTGAGCACGGTCCCGGTATGGCGCTCAACACGGCGACGGGGCTGTATTTCAGCGCCTCGCTGCTGCTATCGCGCATGCAGGCGCACCCGCAGTTGGGGGAAAGCGCGCGCTTTGTGGCGGAGGAATTCTACCGCCGCTTTCTGGTGATGTGCAGCGGGCAGCATGCCGACCTGATTGCAACACGCCCGAGCTTAGCGCAATTTTGGCGCCTGGCAGAAGCCAAATCGGGCGCTTTTTTTGCCATGGCATGTTGGGGAGGCGCTCGCCTGGCTGGCGCCGGCGGGGAGCGGCTGCGGGCCTACGAGAATCTCGGTAATCATCTGGGCATCCTGGTGCAGATCGCCGATGAGCTGGCGGAGGTGCTTCCCGCTTCGCCGGACGGCGCGCACGGGCAGTTGCGGGGTCTGGGTCGCTCTCTGCCGGTGCTGTATGCGCTGGAGGTGCTGCCGGCAGAAGAGCGGGGAAGCTTGCTGGCATTGTTGGATGCGGCGCCGCAGAACGCCGCCGCGGCGAAGAATGCGCTGTCGATAATGGATGGATGCGGCTCTGGAATATATATTCGTGCCGAGCAGGAGAAACATGTTCGCCTGGCGATGCAGGCGCTGCAGACCGCCGCACCAGCCGGCCCGGCGTATGATGAACTGTCATCCATCCTATCTTCATTTATAATCAGCTAATATCGATATTTAGCGGCGATCGCCTGTGGCCAATTTGCCTTACATCACTGTGAGGCGGATCGGTCGCTATTGATTTACAGGTACAATGATAGTATTATAAAATGGTAATTATCTGGACAGGTCAATGGTATGGTGATCGTGCAGCGCGTGCGTAGTGGCTCGCCTTTTATATTGGCGCTGGCTGTTCTGGTATTCATTCTCTGGAGCGGTTGGCAGGCGCTTATCTATCCTTTTGATGGTATTGTCCGATACACATCATCCGGGGTAGTTCAGGAGATCAATCCCACGGGGCCATCCAAGGCGATCTTGCAGCCCGGCGACCAGATCATACTGATCGACGGCGTAAACTTCAGTGAGGCGTTCCCGTTCTACCAGGGAAAGCATCCGGGCGACGATGTCTCATTGTTGGTTAAGCGCGGCGAGGCTTCTTTCATCAGCAGCTTCACACTTGAACGTGCTCCTCTGTGGGAGGTCGTCAGCCGCCTGGCGCCATTGGTGCTGGCGCTGACATTCTGGAGCATCGGAATCGCCCTGTTGGCTTTGAATGCGATCCGGGATGCGCTGATCCAACCGTTTCTCTTTTTCCAGGCCAGTGCTGCTTTATTATCTGCCGGTGTGAACACTTACCTGGGCCCGGAGTGGACATCCAGTCTGTTTGGCATCCTGTTCTGGATGATCGGGCCGCTGGCGGTGCATTTCCACGTCAATTTTCCTCAAAACTTCAACCATCGCTACCAGCGGCTGCTGGTGACCGCGCTGTATGCAATGGCGGGGCTTGCCAGCCTGCCGTACCTGTTTGTGGGACCAGAGCGGTTGCGAATGCTGCCCTGGTTTACGGCATTAAATTTTGCAGCACGGTTTTTTACCGCCATCAACTTTTTAATCGTTGTCGCGCTCTTATTCTATGCTTATCGCAACACCACCACCACCGGGGCGCGGGCCAAGATCCGCCTGGTGGTGCTGGGCGGCGCGCTCAGCTTCGTGCCGCTGGTTACACTGTTTATTTTGCCAGGCGCATTATTAGGCGAGGCGGTAATTGCTGACGCGTTATTCCCATTCTTTCTGGCGCTGTTTCCAATCACCTATGGCTACGCGATATTCCGCCACCAGTTGATCGGCATCGAGTCGCACGTCAATCGCGGCGCAACCGTGATTCTGGTGTATTCGCTGCTGGGCGGCGTTTACCTGCTGCTGAACTTCGTGCTGGTCCAACTGGTGCCGTTGGACGTCATCAGTATGCCCGCGCTGAATACTGTGATTGTGCTGCTGCTGGTGAGCATCTTCGTGCCTTTGCAGCGCATGCTGTCCCGCATCGTGGATACGGCGTTCTACGGGGGCTGGTACGACTATCGTTCGGCTATCACCACGATCAGCCAGGGAACGGAACAAATTTCAGATCTGCAGCAGCTGGCGGATCTGATCAGCGACCGCCTGTTTCGCACACTGCGGCTGGAAGAGGTGTGTTTCTTTATCTCGGATGTCAAGGGAAATTATTCGGTCGTATCGGTTGCCCCACAGCCTATCCAGCGCGAACAATCCAATTACACCGCGCTGCCTCGCAGCAGCATGAACTACCTGCTTCACGTGGGCGGTATGATGGAACGCGTCGAGTTGAAGAAGGCGCTTGCGCAAACTATTCTCTCTCCGGAAGAGGATCGCCTGCTCAACAGCCCGCAGGTGCATTTATGGGTGCCGGTCATCGGTCATGGGCGCATGTTAGGACTGATCGCGCTGGGGCCAAAATTTGGCGGTGACGAGTTCAGCACCGAGGATCTGGATATCCTGCGTGTGCTGGCGCGCCAGCTCAGCCCGCTGATCGAGAATATTCATCTGGTTACACAGCTCCGCCAGCATGCCGAAGATTTGGAACAACGGGTAGTCGAGCGCACGGCAGAGCTAAACACGACGATGGAACGTTCGCAGGCGATCCTGGCTTCTGTTGGCGAAGGCGTGATTGTGATCGATCTGAGAGGCCGCATTCAAACGGTAAACGAAGCATACGAGCGCCAGTCGGGTTTCTCGAATCGAGAACTTATCGGGAAAACGATCTGGTCGCTGTATGATATTACCAATGTCGTCGGACTTCAAGAACAGATCAATGCCGCCCTGGAGCACGGCCCAACCTGGACGGGTGAGCAGATGGGAAGGCGCAAGAATGGGAGCAGCTATGATGTGCAGCTGACCATCTCGCCTCTGCGAAACCCCGAAGGGGAGATCTATGGTTTTGTCGGCAGCCAGCGTGATGTCACCCGTCAAAAAGAATTGGACAGGCTCAAAGACCTGTTTGTCTCGGATGTATCGCACGAGCTGCGAACACCCACAACGAATATTGGCCTGTACCTGGAATTATTAGAGACGGCTCCGGCAGAGCGCAGAACCGGGTACCTGAATGTATTGAAGGAGCAGACTCAACTTTTGATCAAGCTGGTCGAAGATATCTTAGATCTTTCCCGGCTGGCATCGGGAAAAGTCCGAGATGTAGAGTTTGTGGAAATAAACCTGAATAAGCTCACCCAGGAGGTGGTCACCGCACATATGCCCTTGGCAGATGTCGCTGGGCTGCAGCTAAAGTTTACACCGAGCAGTGAGCCGGCAATCGTGTCGGGTGAAATCAACCAGCTCTCGCGTGTGGTAACCAATCTGGTATATAATGCCTTGAACTATACGGTGAAGGGGGATGTGGATGTAAGGGTTGTTGCGCGTGATGAGCACATCTGCCTGATGGTGCAGGATACCGGCATTGGAATCGATGAGGAGGATTTGCCGCATATCTTCGAACGTTTCTATCGCGGCAAGCGGGTGCGCCAGACCAAAAAACACGGCACTGGTTTGGGGCTGTCGATTGTCAGAGAAATCGTAGAAAGACACTCGGGTTCGATCCAAATTGAGAGCGAAGTCGGGAGAGGCTCAACATTCATCGTTGAATTACCTGCTTTGGAGAGACAAAAGTGGCCGGAGAAGTCATTCTAATTGTCGAAGATAACGACGTGCTGCGCCATGGCTTAGAAGCGCTGCTGCAATCCGAAGGGTATGTGGCTGTCACTGCTGCACACGGGTATGACGCATTGGATCGAATGGCAATTTCAGTACCCGACCTAATCCTTTCGGATATCTCCATGCCCGAGATGGATGGGTACCAGTTTTATGAAGCGGTGCGCGCTCGTTCGGCCTGGGTGTCTATTCCATTCATTTTTTTGACAGCGCGACGCGGCCGTGATGAGATATTTACCGGCAAACGGTTGGGCGTGGAAGATTACCTGGTAAAGCCAGTGACACGAAAAGAACTGACCACCACAATCCGTTCGCGCCTGGCTCGGAACCAGCAGTTGCTGTTCGTGCAGCTGCAGCAAGCCTATGCTTCCAGCTTGATCATGCTGGCAAATGCAATCGAACTGCGCGATCAGGGCACTCGCAACCACGTTGAAAGGGTTCGCGACATTGCTCTGCTGATTGGACGGCAGATCGGTTGGAAGGATGAGCAGTTAAGAAATCTCGAATACGGCAGCATCCTGCACGACGTCGGCAAAATCCACATCCCGGAGAGCGTGATCAAAAAACCGGCCAAACTCAACGATGAAGAATGGGAACTGATGCGCCGGCATCCATTGATCGGTGTGGAGATCATCAAGGAAATTCAATACCTGGCGGCTGCCGTACCTGTAATCCGCTCGCACCACGAGCGCTGGGATGGGAGCGGTTATCCCCAAGGCCTGGCTGGGGAGGCAATTCCCCTGGCGGCGAGGATCGTAGCGGTGGCGGACTCGGTGGATGCGATGTGCGCTACCCGCCCGTACCAGCAGGGCATTGCGCCCGAGCAAGCCTACCAGCAAATCCTGGCGGACAGCGGCAGACTCTACGACCCGATGGTTATCGAAGCTTTTAAAACAGCCTGGCCTGCAATCCTGGAAAGGCTGCGGGAAGACGCTCACCAGTAGGGGGTAAACCAGGCAGCAGCAGGAAATCTGGGGCAGCCGGCCATTTAGGGCTTGAGCTGCGAGGCCGGGCGGATCAGCTCGATTAAATCGCTCACCCGGCAGTAAGCGTTGCCTGCCAGGCGCCCAACTGGTTTGAGGCGCGCCAGGTCGATTTTATCTTCACCCAAAAGCACCTCATCATCCACATGAATATGGACGACACGACCTACTACCAGCGCGCCGCCGCCGGGTTGGTCCCCCAGCTCGATCAGGTGGCTTAAGACGCACTCGAAATGAACCCGGCTTTCAGCCACACGCGGCGGGCGGACAGCATGCGCGAGCGCCGGGGTCAGGTTTGCATAAGAGAACTCGTCCACTTCATCAGGCAGCTCGGTGGATGTCAGGTTCATGGCTTCTAGCAAACCTTCACTGATGATATTGACGACAAATTCCCCAGTCTGGCGCACGTTTTTCAGCGTATCCTTCTCCGATTTGTCGCGGTCGCGGATGCTCGGTGCAAAGACCAGGTGAGGGGGATTGGAAGAAACGACATTGAAAAATGAAAAGGGCGCCAGGTTGGGTACACCCTGCAGGTTGATGGTTGAGATCCAGCCGATGGGTCGGGGCACAATCGAACCGGTGAGCAGTTTATAGACGGACTTCCAGGGCAGCGAGTCGGGATTAGCTTCCATAATTTTTTATAACCCTCACTCTCCGTCGCCATCCAGCCAGGTAGCCATGTAGCCGGGCTTTTCTAATTGTATTGCCGCGGTCGTCAGGTGCAGCGGGTAAAAGGTGTCCACCATGACTGCCAGCTCCTCGGTGCGCTCCTTGCCTAGAGAGGCTTCGGTTGCACCCGGCTGCGGGCCGTGGGGCAGCCCGTAGGGATGCAAGCTGATATCGGCACGCTCGATACCTTTGCGCGAGACAAAGCTGCCCTCGCAGTAGTAGATGACTTCATCGGAATTGACGTTTGAGTGGTTGTAGGGCGCAGGAATCCCCTCCGGGTGGTAATCGAACAGGCGCGGCACAAAGGAGCAGACGACAAAATTACGCGCTTGAAAGGTCTGGTGAACGGGCGGCGGCTGGTGGATGCGCCCGGTAACCGGTTCGAAGTCGTGTATCGAGAATATCCAGGGGTACAGGTAACCATCCCACCCGACCACGTCCAGGGGGTGGTGATCCAGGATGTGCAGGCTGAGGCGGTCGCGCACCTTGACGCGCACTTCATATTCCCCGCGTGTGGTGTGCGTTTCCAGTTCCTCCGGCAGCCTGAAATCGCGCTCGCAGTAGGGGGAGTGTTCCAGCAGCTGACCATACTCATTGCGATATCTTTTGGGGGGCTCGATCTGCGAGGGGGCTTCGATGACGAAAAAGCGGCAGGGAGTTTCAATCTGCATCTGCCAGGTGACGCCGAAAGGGATCACCAGGTAGTCGCCGGATTGGAAGCGTAAATTGCCGAAATGCGAGCGCAGCAGCCCGCGGCCCTCGTGCACATACCAGGTTTCATAGGCCTGAGCGTTGCGGTAAAAATATTGCATACTTTGGTCAGGCGTGCTTATCCCCAGGGTGACGTCCCGGTTTCCCAGCAGAGTCTGCCGCGATGCCAGGGGATCGCCGCCAGCCGAGGCGCCGGCGGTGGCAAATGCCCGGTGCCGGATTGGCCCGAAATCGACATATTCCGGCGCTGCAGGGCCCAGATCCTCGACGCGCAGCACGCGTGGGGGCAGGAAGTGATGGTACAGGATCGACTGCAGGCTGGAGAAGCCTTCCAGCCCCATCACCTCTTCGCGGTATAATCCGCCGCCGGGCTTGCGAAACTGCGTGTGGCGTTTGTGGGGAATTTGACCGAGCTTGTGATAAACGGGCATCTTGACCTCCAAAGGCTAAGAATGTAGATCGTTTGACCGGCGTGGAGAGGGGCGGCAGGCTGTCATTGACCCGGCAGGGTAATCGTGTTTGCCAGCACGCCCAGACCTTCTATTTCCAGCTCTACCAGGTCGCCGGGCTGCAGCCAGGGGCCCAGGCCGCGGGTGGTTTCCAGCAGGCAGCCGCTCCCGACCGTGCCGGAACCGATCACATCGCCAGGCAGCAGCCAGACCTGCGCCGAAGCGCGTTCGATCATTTGCCCAAAGGAATAATGCAGGTCTTTCCAATTGCCGCGCGAGCGCTGCTCGCCGTTCACGCGGGCGCTCATCGCCAGGTCGTATACACCGGCCCGACGGGTATGTTTTGCTGAAAGCTCGTCCGGCGTCACGATCCAGGGACCAAGGGAGGAGGCAAAATCCTTGCCCTTGGCAGGACCCAGACCCACTCGCATCTCCCAGCGCTGCTCGTCGCGAGCAGACCAGTCATTCAAGATGGTATACCCAAAGATATAGCTTTCGGCCTGGCTGGCGAGGATATCCCGCCCTGGGCGAGAGATGATACAGGCGATTTCCAGCTCATAATCTAATTCCTGGGTGTACACCGGGCAGGGCAGCGCAGCATTGGGAGCGAGGATGGCGTTGGGGTTGGAGTAATAGAAAACCGGGGCGCGGTACCATTCGGGCGGTACCTGGCGATCGCGGTTGGCAAAGGCGGTAACGACGTGCTGTTCGAAGGCATAAAAGTCCCGCAGGCTGGGCGGGCGCTCCAGAGGAGCGTGCAGGCTGACAGCCTCCAGCGGGTAGGTGATGGGCTGATCGAGATGGGAAGCCGGCCCAGCCTGTGGACTGTTATCCAGCTCCGCCAGCAGGCGCCTGACTGCATCCCAGAGAGGCTCTCCGGCGGTGATCAGGGCCAGCATGCTGCCTGGAAATCTTTCCACACCGGATTGCCTGGATCGGCCGGCGTATTGCTCCCAGGCAGCCGCCAGATCAACCACACACCGGCGAGCCGAGAGGTAGGCGCCCATGCGAACGACCCCCTTCTCTTGTGCGAGGCTGAAGTTGAGCAGTTTCATCCTGTTCGGGCCTGCGGCGCCTAGAGATTACCTCGCCGGGCCTGTTCGATCTCGATGGCTTCGAAGAGCGCCTTGAAGTTGCCCTTTCCAAATCCTCGGCTGCCATGCCGCTGGATGATCTCGACGAATACGGTGGGGCGGTCCTGAACAGGCCGGCTGAAGATCTGAAGCAAGTATCCCTCGTCATCGCGGTCAACCAGGATGCCCAGCTCGCGAATGGCTTCCAGCGGCTCTTTGATTTCTCCAACCCGATCAGGCAGGATATCGTAATAAGTGTCTGGAACGCGCAGAAATTCGATGCCGCGCTGGCGCAGCTCTCGCACCGTGTGAAGGATGTCGCCGGTCAGCAGGGCGATGTGCTGGACTCCGGGACCCAGGTAGTAATCCAGATACTCTTCAATCTGGCTCTTGCGCAGTCCATCTGCCGGTTCGTTGATCGGGAATTTTACCCTGCCGGTGCCATTCTGCATCACCTTGGACATCAAGGCAGAATACTCGGTGGAAATATCCTTATCATCGAAGTGCATAAGCTGCCGGAAACCCATCACCTGGTGGTAGAAATTCACCCAGTGATTCATCTTACCTAACTGCACATTGCCGACGATATGGTCAACTGCTGCCAGGCTGGTTTGCGCCGCATCCAGGCTCAACGGCTTATAGGAAGGGGCGAAAACGCCGGAATAATCCGAGCGATCCACGAACACGTGCAGGGTATCGCCATAGATACGGATGGCGGAGGTGCGGTAAACGCCGAATTTATCCTGCTCCTGGCGAGGCGCCCAGGCGGATATCGCGCCGCGAGCCGTGGTCTCGCGATGCGCCTGTTCCACATCTTCGACTTCCAGGGCGATCACCTTGACGCCATCGCCGTGAAGCATGTGGTGGGAGGCTATCTGGCTGGTCGGCGTATAGGCGGCTGAGACCACGAAACGGATTTGCCCGGATTGGAGCACATAGGAGGCAAACTCCCGGTTTCCGGTTTCCAGGCCGGAGTAGGCAACAGGTTTAAGGCCAAATCCCTTCCACCAGTAATACATCGCCTGGCGGGCGTTGCCCACCCAAAAGTGTAAGTGGTCAAAACTCTTGATTTGCAGGAAATCTGCTTCTTCGGTCATCGGGCGAGATTCAGCGGTATGGCTGAGATCGGTCATTCACGCCTCCTTGAAAACGCATTAATCTTTCCAGGAACTGGCTTCGTCTAACTGGCTTTTTTCTGTTTCGTTGAGGCGCAGTCCGGCTGCACCCAGGTTATCCTGCAGCTGCTCGAGGCTGCGCGGCCCGATGATCGGGCTGGTGATGAGCGGATCGGAAAGCATCCAGCCCAGAGCAACCTGACTGAGGCTGAGATTGCCTTTTTGGCGGGTTAATGCCTCCATTTGATCTAACAACTGCCAGTTTTGCTCGGTGAAGTAGCGGCTGGCGCCGCGAGCGCGGGCGCTCTCCGGCGTGTGATCGCGGCGGTATTTGCCGGTCAGGAAGCCGCCTGCCAGGGGGCTGTAGGGGATCACACCCACCCCATAGGTGCGGCAGACATCGGCAAGCTCGCGCTCGAACTCGGCGCGGTGCACCAGGCTGTAATGAGGCTGAAGTGAGTCGAAGCGCGCCAGGGCGTGTGCACGCGAGGTCCACAGGGCTTCTGTGAGGCGCCAGGCAGGATAATTCGAGCAGCCCAGGTAGCGCACCTTCCCCTGGCTCACCAGGTCATCGAGGGCGCGCAGGGTTTCTTCAACCGGCGTGTTCTCATCGACGAAGTGTGTCTGGTATAAATCGATATAGTCGGTATCCAGGCGGCGCAGCGAAGCTTCCACCGCCTGCATGATGTGGAGGCGGGATAAACCTTCATCATTAGGGCTGTCTCCCATTTTGCCGCGCACCTTGGTGGCGATCACCAGGTGGTGACGGGGGATGCTGCTGCGTTTGATCCAGCGCCCGATGATCGTTTCTGCGACGCCGCCAGGGTTATCCGGAATCCAGCGGGAGTAGATATCGGCAGTGTCGATGAAGTTGATACCTGCTTCGTGTGCGCGCGACAAAATCTGATACGATAGCCCTTCGTCCGCCGTCCAGCCGAACTGCATTGTTCCGAGGCACAGCTCGGAAACCTTCAATCCGGTGCGGCCCAAATGCCGGTATTCCATCATTATTTCATCCTTCTAAAGAGATATCAGGCCTTTTTGCAGCGCCAGCAGTACCGCCAGCTGCAAAGATCCGTCGATGATTTCGCCGGAAAGCACCAGCGAGACTACTTCTGATACCGGAAGTGTGACGATTTCCAGCTCCTCGCCTTCATCCAGGTTCTGTTTCGTTGCCACCAGGTCGCTGGCAAAGAAGAGCGTGGTGGCGGCGCGCATCATTCCTGGAAACTGGTTGTAGTAGCCAAGTTTTTCCATGCGGCGGGGAAGATAGCCGGTTTCTTCTTCGAACTCACGCATGGCGCCGGCTTGCGGCTCTTCCCCAGGGTTCAACCGTCCAGCGGGCAGATCATAGATCACCTGGCGAACGGGGTGGCGGTATTGCTTGGTAAGAAAGATTCTGCCCTGTGCATCCAGACCCAGGGTAGCCACAGCTTCCACCGGGCTTGCCAGGTAGAAGTAGGCTCTCTGCCTGCCTTGATGCAAGAGGGTATCCACTGCAATCCTGGCGGCGGGATGGTCAAATAAGACCGTGGTCGCAAGTACTTCATATGGCTGCATATTGGCTGTCCATCATGCTATGGTCTGGCAACGACAAGGGTAATGTAACCCTCCTCTGTGGTTGTATTGAGCACAAAGGCGATCCCAATTTCGGTAGCGGTCGGATAGAACATGTTCTCGTGGTGGATGGGGCTGTTGTCCATCTGGTTGAAAAACCACCCGGCATTTGCGCCAAACTTGGGCAGACCGTACCAGATGTTTTCGCGGGCGCTATTGTAGTTGGCGTAGCCAGCATCGGCAACGCGGGCGTACCAATTCGAGCCATCCGTTCCGACGTGGCTGGTCCAGCTATTGCAAGCCATGTCGTTGCTGTGACGCAGGGCGGCGGCCTGAAGGCGCGATTCAACCGCCAGCTCAGGCAGGCCCTGAGCGCTGCGTCTCTGGTTGATCAATGCCAATAACTGCTGCTCGTAGGTGGTGTCTCTTTGAAGCGGGCAACCGGCGGGTGAGGAGGGCGGCGCCGGTGCCGGGGTGGCGCCTGGGGAGGGTGGCGCAGTGGGCGATACCGGCCCGGTCGAAGGTGGATCAGGATTATAGAATTTAATGTTGATCGCCACCCAGATCTTGCCGTTTGGGGGCACACCTACGCCGAAATACTCGCCGGCGTTGTTGCGCAGCCACCAGTTGCCGGTGTAGGAACCGCCCTGCTGCGGCGCGATCAGGTCGATGTAGATATCCGCAAACTCGCCCGGCTCCGTAGCGGGCACCGGGTTGCTCAGACTGGCGTTCATGTTTTCGCCGCCGGCAAAAACCAGGGCATAGTTCTCGTCCCAGGCGCAGGTGCCGTCGTGTTTGATGCGCCAGCCCTTGGTAAACGCTTCGCTCTGGCTGACCAGCGTGCCATCCGGGATGGTGAGATCATCCACGAAGACAGCCTGGTCGAAGCAGCTGCGCGTTTGTGGGTCGACCGTGATCGTGGCGGTGGGAGTTGGCGGGGCGGCGCTTGGGGTTGGCGAGATGGCAGCCGGAGAGGGCTGTGATTGGGTTGGATCC
>JBGSTO010000105.1:0-2077 GCA_041736465.1 Anaerolineales bacterium
CGCCATCTCGCTCTACGTGAAATGCGAGAACCAGGCAGAAGTGGACCGCTACTGGTATAAGCTGCTGGAAGGCGGCGCCGAAGATATGTGCGGCTGGCTGAGGGATAAGTACGGGGTGTCCTGGCAGATCGTGCCGACCCAATTGTTTGACTATATCGGCGGTCCCGACCCTGCCGGGGCGCAGCGCGCCGTGCAGGCCATGCTGCAGATGGTCAAGCTCGATATCGACCAGCTCCGCAAGGCTTACGAAGGCACGTTGAAGTAACAGAATACAAGCCCTCGTCGGGCGGGGTAGCGCCCCATTCAAACCGTGGTGCTGCTTTTTTGCCCATCCCCCGGCCCCTGGACGGCGGTGTGGGGCTGGAGGAAAGTCCGCTGGAGATCGACACCATCGTCGATTTGCACAAAGCCGGTGAGGTGGTGCCCGCCCACGCCCGGAAGGGCTTCCTGGGCGGCAACTGGCTGCGTTTTCTGCGCAGCGCGTTGCCGCAAAACGTGCTATGATACATACAAGTCACCAACCGGCACTATGAAAACCTGTACAACCTGCCCGACGACCTGGCGCTGCCCCTGCACCGGCTGACCCGCGCCGCCGCGCTGGCATTGAAAGACGTTTACACATGCGACGGCGTCTCAACCCGCCAACACAACGAACCCGCCGGTAACCAGGATGGGTAGCACCACCATATCTTCCCTGAATTGCACAGGTCCTATGATTTATCGTACAGGAGACAAGCAAATGGAAATTTCGTTCGATGAGTTTCTCTCGACCTATGAACCTGATGTCCGGGACATGGCTTCCCGGCTGCGCACCATCGTTCTCAGCGCCCTGCCGGAGGCGGCTGAACGCGTTTATCCGGGCTGGAAGCTCGTATCCTACAAACCGGGCGACCGGGTCAGCAAGCAGGTTTGCTATATCGCCCCGTTCAATGACTCTGTGCACCTGGGTTTCGAACACGGCGCCAACCTGCCCGACCCGCACGGCGTGCTCGAAGGCAAAGGCAAGATGATGCGGCATGTCACCATCAAGCAGGCCGCCGATATCGAACCTGCCGTTTTGATCGATCTGATCTCCGCCGCGCTCGCCCTGGTCAAAAAATAGGCCAGGCATGAGCGGCACCGATCCAATCGAGCGCGTGCGCCGCATGTGCCTGGCGCTGCCCGAGAGCTGGGAAAAGCTCTCGCACGGCGAGCCGGTTTTCTTTGTCCACAAACGGGCTTTCGTCATGTTCGCCAATAACCACCACAACGACGGGCACGTGGGGGTGTGGCTGCCGGTGGCGGATGGGCTGCAGGCGGGCCTGATCCGCGACAACCCGGACGTGTACTTCAGACCGCCGTATGTGGGCGGGCGCGGCTGGGTGGGCATCGAGCTGGCGAACATCGACGATGACAGGCTGGCGTTCCACATCCGCATGGCGTGGGAGCTGGTCGCGCCCCAGCGGCTGCTCTAGCAGCAGGAGTAGTCATAATAGCGCAGCAACCCTGCCCCCCTTCCGTCCCCCCATTTTCGCCGCCAAACGCCTCAGCATGCCGGTTGGTCCTGGCGAAAATAGGGGGAGACTCGGAACCTGTATCCCACAGATGGATAAGAACAGGATAATCTCTGAGATTGCTTCAGCAGCACAGGCGGGTGAAGAGCACCCGAGCGCTGCTTCGCAATGACATCCCCCATCCTGGTGATCCTGTCCATCCCTGTTCATACCTCTTTCCATATTTGTGCATGGCGATTTCGTCGCAAATCCAACCCGTGATGTAGAATCACAATCATGTCTGACCGGCAGGGACATCTCCACGAAATTCGCGTTTTCCTGCAAGAGCGTTTTCCGCGCATGGACTGGTCGTTCGAGCTGCCGGGCGGGAGCGGGAACGAGACCTACCTGGCGCGCAACCGGGAAACAACCGTGTTCATCAAGCTGGGCGCAGCCATCGCTGTGTACCGGGCGATGGCTGTCATTGGCCTGACGCCTGTGCTGCTCGAAGCCGGGGTCCTTTCGGATGGCACGCCGCTCATCGTCCAGCCGTGGATCGATGGCAGGACGCCATCCCGCAGTGATTACCGGGAGCGCCTGGAGCA
>JBGSTO010000169.1:0-2783 GCA_041736465.1 Anaerolineales bacterium
CGCCGGCGCCATCGCCCTGGCCAATGCCGGCGAGCTGGCCGGCCTGGTCATCGCCCAGCTCAAGCGCGAGGGCGCGCCGGTTATCCTCACCGGCGGGGTCAACGACATGCTCGATATGCGCTCGACCGTGGACGTCTACTCCGACCCCACCAACCGGGTCATGCTGGTCGAGCTGGCGCACCGCTACAACCTGCCCATCTTCGGCCTGGCAGGCTGCAGCGACTCCAAGCTCCCCGACGAGCAGGCAGCCGCCGAGGCCGCCCTGTCCATCATCCTGGAGACCCTGGCAGGCGCCCAGATGGTGCACGATGTCGGCTACCTGGATGGCGGCATGTGCAACTCCATCGAGCAGGTGGTGATTTGCGACGAGATCATCGATTACACGCGCCACTTCATGCGCGGCCTGGAGGTCAGCGAAGACACTCTGGCGCTCGACCTGATCGACCAGATCGGCCCGGATGGCGACTACCTGGGCACGCAGCACACCCTGGATCACTACCGGGAAGACTGGTACCCCAAGCTCTTCGAGCGCCGCAACTACACCGACTGGCTGAAGCGCGGCGGAAAATCCCTGCGCCAGCGGGCGCGCTAGCGCGCCCTGGACATCCTGGGGAAGCACCACCCCGAGCCGCTGCCGGCGGACGTGCAGAAGCAGGTGGATGAGATTGCCGGGGTGGGCTAGACGCTCTGGCAGGCTGAAAAACCTGTCATTGTGAAGGAGCCCTTCGCTGACCAACCCTGCCGGTTGGCGCTCAGGATAAACTCCGCCTCAAACAGATGGCTGTAGCCCACCATTCTTATTCCGAGCGAATTGATTGCATTAATTTATCAACTATGCTAAGATAATGCCATGGAATTCGAGCAGCTTCTGTCAATCGTAGGAGACGAACCCGTCTTCGAAACCGGGCTGCTTCTGGCAGGCAGTATTAACCCAAATATTGTGCGTCTCCAGCTCACCCGCTGGACCAAAAGCGGGCGGCTTTATCAGCTGCGCCGTGGTTTGTACGCATTGGCGCCTCCCTACCAGAAAGTGAAGCCGCATCCCTTCCTGATAGCCAACCGCATGGTAAGGGCTTCTTACGTCAGCATGCAATCTGCGCTGGCGCTCTATGGGCTGATCCCTGAAATCGTACACAGCACGACCAGCATCACCGCCGGTCGCCCAGCACACTGGAGCACGCCATTGGGCGCTTTCGATTTCCGGCATATTCAACGCGAGCTGTTGTGCGGCTACCGCATGGCCGGTCTGGGCAGCCAGCATGCGCTGGTAGCTTCCCCTGAAAAAGCCTTGCTCGACCTGGTCTACCTCCACCCTGGTGGTGAGACGCTGCCCTATCTGCACGCGCTGCGATTGCAAAACCTTGGATCGCTAAATTTGGATGAACTCAACCATTTGGCTGCGGTATTCGACCTCCCTAAGCTTCACCGTGCAGTCGAATCGATCACTCACCTGGTGCAAACCGAGGCCCGGGAGTACGAGTCTCTATGAAAGAATACCTGGCTGAACTGGTGCGGCAGGCGTCCACCCCGGTAGAAGGTCGCAACCGGGCGCGTGAATACCTCCAGGCGCGCATTCTAGCCGCGCTGCAGCGGGCCGGCGCAATGATCCCGCTCGCCTTCCACGGCGGCACAGCCCTGCGTTTTCTGTTCTCCCATGGACGCTACTCCGAAGACCTGGATTTTGCCCTGGAGGGAAACCGCCAGTTCTATGATTTTCGCAGATTTCTTCAAGCGATACGCTCCGAGCTGACCCTCGAGGCATATCAACTGGAGATAAAGGTAAATGATCATAAGACCGTCCACAGCGCCTTCATCCGTTTCACCAATCTGCTGCACGAGCTTGGGTTATCCAGTCAGCGCAGCGAGGTGTTGGCGGTCAAGCTCGAAGTGGACACCAATCCGCCAGCCGGCGCCGGGCTGGCAACAACGGTTGTGCGCCGCTACATTGTCCTCCAGCTTCACCATCACGATAGAGCATCGCTCCTGGCAGGTAAGCTGCACGCGATTCTGCAGCGCCCATATCCAAAAGGCCGTGATCTATACGACTTACTCTGGTACCTGAGCGATCCGGCCTGGCCGCCTCCTAATTTTGTTCTACTCAATAATGCGCTGAATCAAACCGGCTGGAATGGCGGTGAAATAGACGCGACCAACTGGAAGAAACAGGTAAGCGATCGCTTGCAGAAAATCGAATGGAATACCCTGGCTGCGGACGTGCGACCGTTCATCGAGCCAGGCTTTGATATGGGTTTACTGACTCTCGAAAACATGCAGCATGTACTGGGTGGATCAGTATGAAAGCCATTCCTTCCCTGCTACGCCTGCTCTTGCTGGCAACCCTTCTGCTGGCGCTTGCCGTCCTGGCAGCCGCCATCGCCAACCGTCCTGCCAATCCGCTCACCCCCACTGCCGCCCGCTTCACCTCCACCTCCCCCGCTGATGAATACGCCGGCCAGCGCGATTACCTGGTGGATGTCCACATCGTTGGCGCCGGCATCACAGATCCGGCCGTCCTGGATGCCATGCGCAGCGTGCCGCGCCACAAGTTCGTTTCAGACGCATACCTCGACCAGGCCTATGAAAATCACCCACTGCCCATCGGCTACGGGCAAACCATTTCCCAGCCCTACATCGTGGCTTTGATGACCGAGCTGCTCGATCTGCAGCCCGGCGAGAAAGTGCTGGAAATCGGCTCCGGCTCCGGCTACCAGGCGGCGGTGCTGGCCGAATTAGAAGGCATTCAAGTCTACACGATCGAGATCGTGCCAGAGCTGGCGGAGCTG
>JBGSTO010000174.1:0-14300 GCA_041736465.1 Anaerolineales bacterium
ACAACTGGATGAGCGATCAGATCACCTGGACGAAGGCTGAAACCAAGAACAGTGCTCAGTTCATCTACTTCCTGGAGCAACTGCTGGTGAAAGAATATCCAACCGGGCGAGTGGTGTTGGTGATGGACAATGCTTCGTATCGTAAGAGCGCTTCTGCTTTAGCGGCGTTGAGCTTGTTTGAGCATCGGGTGATGGTGGTCTGGCTGCCGCCCTATTGCTCGGATTTGAACCCGATCGAACGTTTCTGGCGTCATCTGAAAGATCGAGCCTGCGCCAACAAACTTCAAGACACGATCGAGGTAGTGATGGATAGCGCAGAGCAGGCGTTGATCGAGCAAAATCGGGCTGAGCAAGTTTCGGGTTTTCATGTTTCAAAAAACTTATGACGGTTCACTTACCATCGAAGCTGCGCTCAAAGTTTTATATTCTACGGAGAGGGTGGGTGCCCTCTCCACGGTGGGCATTAAAATTAAACAAAAGCCTGTTTCCGTCCTTCATTTGGACGAGTGCAGGCTTCTTGTTGGAGATCCTCATTCTTAAGGGGATATTGCTTGGCTTGAATCACGCAACCATGGAAAGTACAAATCGTAAATGGTTTGAGCGGTTTAACGACCAGACTCACCTGCCGCTATGCAGCGCAGCGGAATAGCGGTCGGGTGCAGCGCAGCGGAATAGCGGTCGGGTGCAGCGCTCTCTCAGGTTTTGTTATTATGTTCCACAGTTATGACTACATTACCCTTTTTCTGTCCTGTTTCAACATACCGATGAGCCTCAGCAATTTGTTCCAACGGATAGCTGCTATCAATCACCGGTTTTACCTTCCCCGCCTCTATAAGTTCTTTGAGGAAAAGTAAATCTTCAGTCTTTTGGTTTGCCGCCCCAATGATTACTTTCTTGCTGCTTCTCATCGAAGTCCATCGCCCTCGAACCATCTGGGTCAGTCCGGCGTTCCCTAATAGATAGCGTCCATTTTGTTTAAGCGATCTGACACTGCCTGAAAACGAACTCTTGCCCATCACATCAAAAATAACATCATAGGTCTCAGCGCTTTTGGTGAAATCCTCTCTGGTGTAGTCAATAACATAGTCTGCACCAATCGAGCGCAGCATGTCTAATTTGCCTGTGCTGTCTACACCAGTCACTTCCGCACCAAAGTACCTGGCAAGCTGTACTGCAAAAGTACCAATACTTCCGCCAGCGCCGATAATCAAAACCTTATGCCCGCTCTGGATATTTCCTTTTCGAAGAAAATACAATGCCTCAAGCCCCCCAGTAGGAACGGCGGCGGCTTCCTCATAGGTCATATTGACCGGTTTACTTGCCAACACCCCCATTTTGGGTTCTTCAGGCAGACATTTGTACTCGGCGTAAGCACCAAAGCCAAAACCGGTAGTTGCAAAAACCTGGTCACCTTTCTTGAACAGCTTGACATCTTTGCCTACTGATTCAATTTCCCCGGCAAACTCCTGCCCTAGTATAGTAACTCTTTGCGGATTTTTGATACCTGCATAGATCCGCATGGGAAGCGACAACCAGACAGGGAATTTGAGACTTCGCATCTCACAGTCCCCTGCGGTTACAGTTGTCGCATGTATTCTTATCAGCACTTCAGTCTCTTTTGGGGCAGGTTTTGCCACCTCTCTAAGCTGAAGAACCTCCGGTGGTCCGTATTTTGTCCATATAATTGCTTTCATAAATTATCCTTTCATTTACACCCGAAATGGTCTCATCTAAATATGGTCTAAAGTTATGACTACATTTCCCTTTTTGTGTCCTGTTTCGACATACCTGTGCGCCTCGGCAGTTTGTGCCAGTGGATAACATCTATCGATGACCGATTTTATCTTCCCCTCCTCGATCAGCTCTTTGAGGTAGAGTAGATTTTCAGTCTGTTCTTTCGTTGAAGATTTAACCGAAAGATAGGATCCTTCTTTCTTTAGTGCGGTTTTACATCGTGAAAACGATGTCTTGCCTGCCGCGTCAAAGATTACATCATAGATTTCACCGCCATTGATGACATCCTCTCGGGTGTAGTCGATAACCTGATCGGCTCCCAGAGATTTTACCAATTCCAAACTCGAAGTACTGCAAACCCCGGTTACTTCTGCCCCGAAGTACCTGGCAAGCTGTACCGCATAAGTACCGACACTACCAGAAGCGCTATATATCAGGACTTTTTGTCCGCTCTGGATATTTCCATTTCTAAGAATATACACGGCTGTCATGCCCCCAACAGGAACGGCCGCGGCTTCCTCATAAGTCATGCTGGCCGGTTTAATTGCCAGCACCCCTGACCCCCATTCTTCCGGCAGACATACATACTCGGCATTCGCACCAACACTCAACCCGGTGGTCGTTCCAAAAACCTGGTCACCCTCTTTGTATTGTTTTACGGCTTTGCCCGCCGATTCGATTACTCCAGCAAATTCATGTCCAGGTATCTTTTTCCTCCTCATGCCAAACAGTCGTAATGGGAGAAATAACAATGGGTGGAGTTTTCGAAGCATAACGTCCCCTCTTGTTACTGTTGCCGCATGTACTCTTATCAGTACTTCATCCTCCTTGGGGTCAGGCTTATCTACCTCTTGGAGCTGAAGAAAATCCGGTGACCCGTATTTGGTGCAGACTATCGCTTTCATCGTTACCTCTTCAAGGTTTTCGGGTTACGGTATTATATTCCACAGTGATGACTACTTTTCCTCTGGCATGTCCACCTTCAAGATACCGCAGAGCTTCAGGAACCTCACTTAGCGGGTAACGTTTATCAATAACAGGCACTACTTTGCCGGCTGTAAAAAGATCTTCCAATATCGCCAAATCTTCTTGATTGTTTGGTTTCCACATCACGATACCCAGTTTCTTACTCCCGGTCATTGAAATCAATGGTCCAAGGACAAAAGCTTGAAGAATTGCAGCCCCGGAACCTCCGACCATCACAAATATTCCCTTGGGACTCAAAGCCCGCTTGTAATCAAAAACCGAGCGAGATGCCACAACATCAAGAATAAAGTCATACCGCTGCCCACTTTTGGTGAAATCCTCTTGAGTGTAATCAATAACATAGTCTGCACCGATCGAGCGCAGCATGTCCAATTTATTCGGATAGTCCACGCCAGTAACTTCAGCTCCGAATGATTTGGCAATCTGCACCGCAAAGGTACCCACACCACCACCCGCACCATTGATCAAAACCTTTTGCCCTGGCTGAATCTCTCCTTTATCCGATAGAAGAAAACTGGGCGAAGATGATCCAACACCTCGAAGATTCTGCAGGGCATTGGCTCCTGCTGAAGGTACGGCCGCGGCTTCCTCGAATGTCATCCCGGCGGGTTTCAGCCTTAATCCATTTTCAGGAACACACACATATTCGGCAAAAGCACCATAACCCAACAAGGATAAATCCGCCCATACCTCATCACCTGGCTGAAACTGCTTTACGTTTCTGCCAACCGCTTCAATACGCCCGGCGATGTCAGATCCGAGGATCTTGTGCCTTGGTTTCAGAGGCCCCCCGAAACGGGCACTCCAATTACCCCTCAGGATTTCTAAATCAGCCGCATTGATGGATGCCGCATGAACTTTTACCAGGGCTTCATCCTCCTTGGGAACAGGTTTTTCAACCTCTTTTAGTTCAAGAACGTCAGGAGGGCCGTATTTTGTGTGCACAATCGCTTTCATATTGTTAAACCCAACCCTTACCGGAGCAGCATAGCAGCCCCAAATGCAATCAGCCAGATAGACCACAAGATGTAACTGATTGCATTGATCACACCTGCTGCTTTGAAGCCCGTTTCCTCAAATACGCCTGCCAGTACACCAATGGCTGGAAGTATTCCCAGCCAACCAAAAAGTGGATGGACGAGTGCGGTCTTAATGATTGCGGCACACAGGAGAACGGTCCAGGTACTGGTGAAAATGTAGCCTAAATGCTCGCCAATCGCCACTCCCACATAGCGATGAAAAGCCTGGAATGTCACTGCCACGCTGTCACGAGTGGCCTGGGTGGATTTTGGATCGGTGTATATTTCAGCCAGGGATGGAACCAGAAAAGGCCAGCGGATGAGCCCTGTAAACTGGACCACGCCCGCCAGGACGCCAATGACAGTGCCGACCACCAGGAACCAGGGTGCGTCTGGCCCGAATACCTGGTGAACCAAAACAGGGACTGGAGTGAACAGCACCGCAGAAAATGCGAAAGCATACCAAAGACGGCGCAGCGGCGCGCCGCCTTCCTTGAACCGCCGCAAGATGGTCTCTGTGGGTTGGCGTAGGATGTCGGGATACGAAAACGTTTTTTGCAGGAGAAAGAAGGTGGCATTGAAAGCAATCGGAACAACGATAAGCAGCAGGGCAGTCAGTGGGATAAGCATCATATTATTGCCTGGGCTGAACACAGCAGCCATGATATTGCCAAACCGGTCATCAAAAGGAACTGTGCAGCGCCAACGAACAAACCCGTAATGTCTGCTTGCCACAATAGTTCACTGCCAGCGGTCTCATTCCCGAGGTGTGCAGTGCTTAATATGATTTTGCTAAGCATGAAGCCTACCTCATTGCTGACTCACGGATCTGGCGAACCATCTGCACAATCGCTGCGACGGCAGCCTCGGGCTGTTCCCAATGGATGTTGTGACCGCTACGGTCTGCCAAGAGATGCTCGCTGTCGGTCGATAACTGGAGGTAGCGTGCCTGCGATGCAGTTGAGTCCGCATCCATATCTTTGCCGCGCGACAGAAGGATGAGCGGCAGGTCGCCCAGCGTTGTCACGGCCCTGGCCTGCGCCCCGCCCTCCGTCATCCCTCGGACTTCGTCCAGGGCGGTTTGGATCCAACGGGGGGCCACCGAGAGAGCTTTGTAGGCTTGCTGATCCTGCGGCGGCAGGTCTTGATTGACGCCGGACAGCAGGCGCACCAGGCCGGCGCGGGCGATCAACGCTGGTAGCGAGGTCTTGCCGGGTTTCGGAGCTGGCTGAGGAGTGGCGACGCCCGAAGTGGACAGGTTTTGCGGGTCAATCAACACCAACCCGGCGACTTCCTCTGGATAGTCATGAGCGTACACACGCATGCTATACCCGGCCAGTGAATGCCCTACCAGCACAAAGGGGCCGGGTTCATTGGCGTTTGCCAGCAGGGTGTGCAGCTCTTTGGCAAATTCCCGGGCAGTCCGCGGCTGGGGACTGGCCTCGCTCCACCCCATCCCGGCCCGATCGTAGGTGCAGATACGCGTGGTCTTAGCGACTTCGGGCTGCACCCAACCCCATCCGGCAGACGAATCCCCCCAGCCGGTATCGATCACAACGGTGGGGCTGCCGGAGCCAGTGCAGTTGAGGTGCAGGCGGTAACCACCCACATCCACCATTTGACCCGGTGGGGGAAAGGCTTGCGCATCGGCGGTTTCTGCCGACGACTCATAAATTGCCCCAATTAGCACGAGTCCCATTAATAAAGCCAAAATTCCGCTGAACCAGGTTAAACAGCCTCGCGCGCGAAATCTGCGCCTACCCACCTCTGCCCTTTGATTTTGGTTGTTCATTTCAACTTTCCTTTCATTGGAGTGTCCTTACTTACTTGATCCCTAGTCTCCGGTTCTTGTCAGGAGGTGATCCGTATTTTGAATATAAAATCGCTTTCATGGTGTATTCCTTTTTTGATCTGTCATCCTGAACGAAGTGAAGGATCTAGATCCTTGTGCGTGGCCCACTACGTGCGACCAGCTCATGACGTTCAGATCACCCGACCGCATGAAGTGCAGTGGAATAGCAGTCGGATGATCTGTGGGTCAGATTTTGTGATTATGTGCCAAAGGTTTGAAGTCCCTGTCCTTTCGGCACGGGTATTATTCAGGCAGATTCAAGAACGTGTTTTTTCCACTGTTCGGCGTTCACACCTTTAATCAACAGCCACAACGGCAGTGCAATTTCAACTATAGAGAGGAAACCAACCATGGCAAATGTCGCTTCGTTATTGGGGAACAGAATATTTCCGAAACTTTGGATGAAATAGCAGAAAGATGCAGCAACCAATAGGACGCCGACAAACTTTGGAATGTAGCTGGACTTGTAAATTAAGTAACCAAGTACAGAGAGGTGAAGGCCAAAAGCTAATCCCCAAATAAGAAGCACAGATTGATGTGCATTGAGAAATAGCAGTACGAGCGCTTGCAGCTGACCCGGTTCGAATACGGTCAAATATCCAGCGCCACCTACGAAGAGCAAGGCAAGAAAATGATTCAGCACATTGACACCTTGAATAACCGTCATTACTAGCCTGGAAGCCCCCGCAACCAGGGCCAATGTTTTACTGACCGGTCGAACGATTACATAAAGAAGTACGGTTATCAAGATTTCAAGTAGTAAGACGACTAAATCGCTGGCAATCCCAAGACGAAATAGCGATTGAGAAGCCAGTAGATTGTTGGCGGTTGTCGCGGCATCTCCAGGCACGATCAGCGTGGAAGGAATATACAGCATGCTGAAAGGAGCAATCACAGCCATGATTAAGATCAGCACTCCTGCAAATCTTGCGGTCCCTTGGATAGAATTCTTTTTTTCTGTGGTTGTCATCATTATTTGGGTAGTTATCGTTTCTAGGGTAGTCATCGTTTCTTCTCCTTTAAATTGAACGATATTGATGAGTTTCAATGCTCGATAGTTCGATTTAGTCGAGCCGCCGCTAGCTAAGCCATTTCTGGCACTGCATCCGCCAGATGTACCATTTCAGCGCTGGCATCCCACAGCTTCTTGGCGACAGCACGATCAACAGCTTGTGGGGCCGGTTGGGTTACTTTGCAATCCACGAAGTATTTTCCGGTAGTGCTTTTTACCTCTGGTGAGGACGCCAGGTAGATGGAAGTTTTCGCACCTTTTTCCGGAGAACGTGCAATCAGTGGTATGACTACCCCCATTATTTTCATCATGAAGCCAGGATTATTTTTCCCGAATCCCGTACTCGTTAAGCCTGGATGCAGCGCATTCACGGTCACGCCCGTTCCCTCCAAGCGACGAGCCAGTTCAGTGGTAAACAGGATGTTCGCCAACTTGGAATTCCCATATGGCCCGAAGCTTGAGTAGGAACGTTCGCCCTGAAGATTTTCGAAATCAATTTTGCCGCCTGAATGCGCGTCAGAAGAAACATTGATGATCCGTGCCGGAGTGCTGGCTTTGATCGTATCGAGCAGCAAATTCGTTAACAGGAAGTAGGCGAGATGATTGAGGGCAAGGGTCATTTCGATTCCATCCACACTTAGCTGGCGTGTCGTGAATGTTCCACCGGCGTTGTTGAGCAAGACATGCAGGTGCGCATATCTGCTCTGGAACTCATCCGCTAACCGCCGCACTTCTTTCTGTGAAGATAAATCAGCCAGCAGTGAGTCAACGTTCATGTTCCCGCTTGCCGTGCGAATCTCCTCCACAACTTGAGATGTCTTAAGCTCATTCCGCCCAACAAGAACAACCGTTGCGCCCATTCGGGCGAGAGCCTGGGCTGTAGCCTTGCCAATGCCGTTGGTTGCGCCTGTAATCAGGCAAATCTTTCCTAGCATCGCCATCATCGTTTCTCCTTCGTCTTTCGTCTTTTATATGCAGTCTCATGACAGCATGTGCAGCGATTGGTCAGGTTTAGTTAATTTTCGCCACAGTGATGACAACTTTGCCCATGGCATGACCTTGATCAAGATACCGGATCGCGTCAGCCACTTCGCCGAGCGGGAAACACCGATCGATCACAGGGACAACTTTCCCGGCTTCCACAAGCTCTTTGATAAACGCAAGATCCTGCCTGTTTGGCTTTGCCAGCATGTTACCCATTTTCTGACCCCCGCTCTTTGAATACCAGGGTCCGAGCATCATCGCCTGGGTCATTTGCGTCATCGATCCACCGCTCATGACATACGTTCCCTTTGGAGCTAATGCGCGCCGGTAATCGGAAATCGATCGATCTCCGTTTGCAGCCAGGATCAGGTCATACTGCTGCCCATTTTGAGTAAAATCTTCCTGTGTATAATCGATCACATGGTCTGCCCCAAGCGAGCGAACCATGTCCATTTTCTTCGTGCTGCACACGCCGGTCACTTCCGCCCCGAAGGCTTTGGCAATCTGCACCGCAAATGTGCCCACACCACCAGATGCACCATTAATCAGAACCCTTTGTCCTGAGCGAATCTTTCCTTTATCGCGCAGTCCCTGTAAGGCAGTAACCGCCGCCATGGGCACAGCCGCTGCTTCTTCGAAGGAAATGTTGGCCGGTTTCAGGACCAATGCATCTGCACGAGCACAGGCGTATTCCGCAAAACCACCCCAACCACCCGCAGATATATCTCCGAACACCTCATCACCAGGCTCAAACTGTTGAACGTTACGACCAACCGCTTCAACCCGCCCAGCGATGTCAGAGCCGAGGATCTTATTTTTTGGTTTTAAAAGCCCAGAACTCAAGCGAATCAGGAACGGATCCGCTCTGAGGAGATGCAGGTCAGCCGCATTGACGGATACCGCGATCACTTTTATCAAGACCTCGTCGTCATTCGGAGTGGGCTTAGCCACTTCTTTGAACTCAAGAACATCCGGAGATCCGTACTTTGTGTAAATAATTGCTTTCATTGTGGTTACCTTTCCTTATTTGATCCTTGGTGGACCGAAATCAAAGGCAATGGTCATAACGATTACTCGCGGTGGCCTGGGCGCCCACATCCAGGCCACCCCATATTCTCCAAGACATGCACTGTTATCCGCTCAGAGGCTTAATCTATCTTGGACGGCAATCGCGAATAGGCCTGTTTGGACTATGATACAAGTGGGTCGGCCAGGATGACTGGACTTGCAGTCTTTTGTACGAAGGCTGAAGAATTGAACCCTTTTGCGATCAGCCACACTCCTATGGAAACCTCCCAAAGGCCACCAGGAAGCGAGGAAATCAGGCCCAGACCGGACCCCATGATTTCCGACAACATCCCGACGAAAATGATTGCGTATCCCACCAGGCCCCAGATGGCGAAAAACCGCGGAACCAACTTTGATTTATACAATGTGTAGCAAAGCATCAGACCAGAAACCCCAAGGGCGCTCATGCCGATTGCATACGCATACTGGCTGCCCTGTACAGTCACAGCGCTCAATGCCTGAAGATAGGCAGTGCCGTTGGCAGCCGTCTTCAAATACTCGCTGCCCAGTGGAATTTGGAGCAGTAAGAGAAGGACCATGACCGCAATAAAGACAGCGTCGACGATCCGGAAAGCGAGATAGCCAATAGCCATGCGCTCACTGTGCGGCTTGAGGACCGGGAACATCAAGACCCCGTGAGCGGCGTCGCCAATGACGGCCAACAACCAGAGTATCGCGCCGATTGTCACCATCAAGCTGTTTGCGACAACCGTGGATAGGTGATCCGGCACACTGATCGTGGATTGGATCATCATGTTCCCCCCAATGCCTACCGCGAACCCTGCTACGTACATTGCCCCCACAAAGGTTGCTGTCTTTCTAAACATATTCGTTCCTTCTTTGGTGGTCACCATAACGTCTCCTTGTTGAATGATTCATTGGACTGATCTTGCGTAAAACTTTACTTGCCCATCCTCTTCCGGAGAGCTTAAACTAGTGTGGAATTTTTCAAAGACTGATCTCCTTTCTCAGCACCTTGCCCCGAATTATTGCTTGACATCTTGCGCATTTCCCTGGTCGGATTTCACGGGATCGACCGAGATCAATGGCATGCCCAAATCACGCACTTTTTTGATCAATCCATGCAACGCGGCTTGATCAACCACCGGGCCGGTTAAAAGTGTATTGCCGTTATCTTCCAGAGTGATGGTCATGCCCGCAAACCAGTCTGTCCATAGGTGACCCAGATGGCCCTTGATCCTGATTTCATAAATCACCGGTTGACCTGGATCACTTTTTGCGATGAGTTTGTTTGACATTACCGTGTACCTCGTGTGGTCGGCCATCACCTTCCGTGCCACTTAATCAATGTGGAGTTAGTATATCTACAACGTGGAATTAACGTATAGACACTTAAGTGTCGTTTGGGGGTATTGTTTTTGAGGGATTGAGAGGGAAGAAGGATTAAAGCAATGGCTCTAGAGACCGCCGACATTAGACCCACTTCGAGCGCGTGCAGTTCTTGATGCCAGATTTACGCGAATATTTTTATTTCGTTAACAACAGATCCAACTCGTGGGCACGGGCGATAGCTTCAGTGCGACTTTGTACCCGTAGTTTGCTGTAGATTTTCTGATTATGCCCTTTCACAGTATTCAAGGCGAGGAAAAGCCGCTGGCTGATCTCACGATTCGAGAGACCTTGGGCAATGAGTCGTAGTACTTCCAACTCGCGTTGGCTCAGAGGCTCATCCAATTCAGATTGAGGATGTTGTTTTAGCGAGGGGACAGGAAGATCTGTTTCTTTTTTGGGAAATGCCATTAATAACCGCTGGATATAAACTGGCGCAACCCCTCGCTTAAAGGTTTCTTTGAGCAGATTCTTCATCGATTGGCCTTCATCCACAAAGATGCGGATGAAGCCGCCCTGCTCTGCCAGCGCTAGCGCGTCAGCCAGCACTTGCACAGCCCTATCCATTTCGCCATTCGCTCGCAGAGCGACCGCATGGAGCGTGATCGCCTGTAGAACCATAGCCTTGAGCCGTTCATCCACCCAACCCTTTGCCTCCACCTGCTGGCGTAATGGTTCCAGCACCGCCCACGCCGTGGCCGGGTCTCCCCGGGCCAGATGTACCCGGGCCTGGCTGATGGGGAGTTTGTGCTTCTCAGCCAAATGAGCGGCTGCTGCCAGATTTCCCTGGTGAAGCATCGTAATCACCTGTGCGGCAGCAATCTCAGGCATCATAAACACGAAGTTATGCCGGCGCACGAACTCTTCAGCCTCATCCAAAACAGCGATCGCACCGGATACATCTCCCTGGGCAAGTTTCAGACGGGCTAGAAACACCGCATACGAAGCGGACGTGCTGACGCTTTCCATTTGACGAGTCAGTTGGGCGCATTGTTGCCCGTGCTGTTGGGCGGTATCCAGATCATTCCATTGGTAGTAGACCCGGGCCAGACCAAGGTGCGCTTCACTGGCCATCCTTTGCGGCGGATCACCGGCCAATTGCAAGGCGCGCCTGTAGGTCTCTGATGCCAAAGAAAGCTGATTGTTTGCTTCCTGTAATTGACCGAGATTTATTGTGGCCGCTGTAGTGTAGATAGAGTTCCCAAACGACTCACCGATTGATATGACTTCGGTATAGGCCTTGCTGGCCGCGGCGCGGTCTCCCTGAAGCTGATAAGCATACCCCAACGTCCAGGTAGTGGCAGTACGGACTTGCAGATTATCGGGGTGCAGATACTCAAGGGCGCGGCGCGACTGGTTAATGATGGTTTCTACATCGTGCTGAATGACTGCCAACGTAGCCCGCATGGAGGCAATTCGGCCTATAAGGTCTTTGCTTCCTTCGTCTGGTTTGGCGCCTTGCAAGATTGCAGCATCTAACGCCACTTCGGCAGCTAGTAGTTTCTGTTCGACGGCGGTATGTTGTCCGCCAAATAATAGCGTCGAAGCATACGTCACCCACAATGAAGGCCTAGCATCTAATACGGTCTTGGGCAGCGATTGCATCCAGTTTAGAATAGGGGCACCCGCGCCACGAAATTGCAAAGGCATACCCTTCCCCTCAATCAGATACTCTGCACGCTCGATATCATAGGCAGCCGCCGCATGTTGAAAAGCTTCAATCTCCATACCATTGTGCTCATACCACTCACTCGCCCGCTGGTGCAAAGAAGGTACTTGATCGGGCTGCTCCTTCATCAAGTGCACATGGAGAACATCTGCAAAAAGGTGGTGGTAACGAAACCAGTATCGCTTATCATCCAAAGCGGAGACAAACAGGTTACCTCGCTCCAGGGTCTCTAACATGGCCTTGCCTTCTTGCTGCGCGGTGACGGCATCGCACAGCGGGCCGCTTAACCAGTCGAGGATGGAGGTCTGGAGCAAGAAGCTCCGGACTCTTTCGGACTGACGCTGCAAGACCTCCTCGACCAGATAGTCCACGATGTACTGGTTATCCCCGGCGAAAGCCCTGATGAAACCGAATACGTCCGCTCGCCCTCGCATGGAGAGCGCCGCCAGTTGGAGCCCAGCAACCCAGCCTTCGGTGCGGGATTCCAGAGCGGCGATTTCTTCTAACGAGAGATTGAGACCCATCGTTTGGTTGAGAAAATCGGCGGCTTCGGAAGGGGTGAAACGCAAATCGGCGGCGCGCACTTCAGTCAATTGGTTCCGGGCGCGTAAGCGAGCCAGCGGTAGATTTGGATCCTCACGGGAGGTTATAACCAGGTGCATCTGCGGCGGCAGATGCTCGAGCATAAAGGTGAGGGCTTTGTCGATGGAAGTCGACACGTCAGCCGGTCTGGCGTCGATAACGTGGTAGTCGTCCAGAACGAGAGCAAAGTTTTCCGGGAATGCGGCAATCTCATTGAGTAAGATGGTCAGGATCGCTTCAAAAGGTGGGAGCAAAGGAGTTTGCAAAAGTGCCATGGCATTCTTGCCGATCTTCGCATCCAACTTTTGTAAAGCTGCGATAAAGTATGCCCAAAAACGTACGGGGTCATTATCTCCGTCGTCAAGGGAGACCCAGGTGACGCAGCGCTCGCTTTGTGGGATCCATTCGCTCAGCATTGTCGTCTTCCCGAAACCCACCGGGGCAGAGATGAGGGTCAGTTTACGGTGCAGGCCCTCGTTCAGCTGCTCGATCAAGCGAGGGCGGGGGACGAGTTGCGCTCGAGGTGGAGGGATATAGAGTTTAGTGGCTAAAATTGGCGTAGCCATAGATCAATTATAATCTGCTATCCGTTTCCACACTGCGAGTGCAATATGGACGCACGAAACCCCATGCTTCTCAGCGCTGTGCAGCGCCTTCTGGAACTGCCGCTCGAACTTGGCGGAGGTGCCGGTATAGCGGGCCTTGCCAGCCTTCACCACCTCATGCAGCGCTTCCATCATCTCCTCGATTGAGGTTTGGTGCTCCCAGCCATGGATCTGGTACAGGGCTACGGGATTTACCTCCCTTGAAATTGACTATGCGTTGGTTGTGCGTGGCATGATTTTGATGGTTGCGGCTTGAGCAGCGGGAACCACCATCGGAGCAACGTACTGTGGGTAGCGGCGGTACTTGGTGAGGTACGCGGCATCGATCTGGCTGTTGGTGTCCGGAGAGGACTCCTCCACAAAGGTGACATCCTTCTCCACGCCGCCAGCCCAGATACGGCCTGCATACCGCACCTGAACGCCGCGGAACCAGGCGGAGGTGCGCCCGTTCACAGACCGGATGTAGAGATCGTCGCCGAGGCGCACGACCCAAATCGTAACCGGTTTTCGCAGCGTGCCGTCACCTCGGAGTGACGCGATCTCCAGCTCCTCTGCGTTCCCAATCCTGGTGAGCTCGTCGCTCGTCCATGTAGTCATTGGCGCATCTCCTTTATTGATCTGTCATCCTGAGAGCCAATCCTGTGGATTGGACAGCGAAGGATCTATTTCCTTTTGCATCGCCCACGACCGGTCATGCCGCCGCACCGCTATTATGGGTCATCATCTCCCATGCCAGCCCATGACCGGTCAGGATAATGACCGTAAGCAGGAAAGCTTCCACCTGGATAGGCGGCAGTCCGGTAAGCGCGGCGAGGCCGGGGAACAAACCCAGCACCAGCACAACCAGATAAAGCACGATCACCAGCCAGCGGCTGCGGGCAAAAAAACCAGGGGTGTTCATATTGCTGATCTGTCCCATCAATCTTGCTGTGAAGAACATGCCTGCCAGCGCCAAGATCACAAAGACCAACCGCCAGACCAGCTTGTTATCCCCGCCGATCTGTGCTCCCACCGCCATCGCCCCAGGGATCAGAAAGGAGGCATATACCCCACCTGCCAGGCTGCGCATCTGTGGATTGTTCAGCCATTCCTGGCGTCCCTCGACCACATTCCACCACAGGCCGGTCAATGCGAAACAGATACCGCTCATGATTCCATAAACGCCAGATAGGTCCATAATCCCTCCCTTGTGGGTTGCTTCTGCGGCGATCTCGAAGCAGAACGGGGTTTTGCTGCCCTGCCTTCGCAGATCTTGCACAGCCTATTATCTCACTATACCCGCCTTTAAACACTCACTCCCATACCATCCGGTACGGGAGTGCTGCTGCATTTCCTGCCAAGGCGCCCGCGGCGCGACTCGAACACGCGACCCTTTGCTCCGCAAGCAAATGCTCTAATCCACTGAGCTACGCGGGCGTACATTGCTCCTTCTGGAGCG
>JBGSTO010000241.1:0-2112 GCA_041736465.1 Anaerolineales bacterium
GTGATCTGCGCTCAAGCGAACGTGATACAATGCTGTTAACTTTACGGGTGACAACGGTCATCAAATCGTTCCCCCAATATTCTCTTTCAGGAGTTGATCGTGAATACCAATCGAAAATGGATGGCGCGCACCATCCTGACACTAACCTTGTTTCTACTTACCGCTGCGTGTGGCTCCGCAGATAAAGCCACCCCTACCGAAGAAAATACTTCGCCTACCGATGCCCCGGCCGCGACCCTCGAGGCGATATTCCCAGGCACTCCACCATCCACCTCTGTCGAACCATACGTTCTGGATGGGGCGCAAACCACTGCCAGTGGATTGCAGTTCCTGGAGCTAAAGGCTGGTGAAGGTCGTGTACCTGAAACTGGTGATCTGGTGACGATGAATTTCATCGGTACACTACCAGACGGCACAGAGTTTGCCAACAGCAGCGCAAGCGGCGCGCCGGTCACTGTCGTATTTGGTCGCAATCAGCTGCTGCCTGGCTGGGAGGAAGGCCTGGGTCTGATGAAAGCTGGCGGCACGGCGAAAATGGTGCTGCCGTCTGAGCTGGCATTTGGTGAACAGGGGTATCGCGAGATTCCCCCCAACAGCCAGGTGATCCTGGAAATCGAGCTGCTTACCATCGAAGTGCCGCCTCAGCCAACCAGCGTAACGGAGGATAAGCTGACCTCCACAAACAGCGGCCTGCAGTACAACGATCTTACCATCGGCAAGGGCACAGAAGCAATAACCAACAGCATCGTCACCACCGGGTACACCGTCTGGGTTCAGGGCGAAGAGCTGGCAGAATTCGTCGCACGCTCCGAGGGTGGTGATCCGGCTACTTTTGTGATTGGGCGCTACGACCGAGTTTTTCCAGGCTGGGATCAAGGTGTGCGCAACATGAAGGTTGGGGGGAAACGCTTACTGATCATTCCACCGGAGCTGGCATTCGGTCAGCAAGGTGCAAGTGGAATCCCCGCCAACGCTACCCTGATCATGGAAGTGGAATTACTCGAAGTGAAGGAGCCGGTGGTGATGGCTGAAGTCGATGAGGGTGATTACACCACCACGTCTACCGGTTTGAAGTATTACGACCTGGTGGTAGGAGACGGGGCTTCTCCCGCACAGGGTCAGGTGGTGATCGTACACTACACCGGTTGGCTGGAAGATGGGACGGTGTTCGACAGCTCAGTCGAACGCGGCGAGCCCTTCACCTTTGCGCTAGGGGTGGGAGGTGTCATCCCAGGTTGGGATGAAGGGGTAGCGTCCATGAAAGTCGGCGGAAAGCGCCAGTTAATGATCCCGGCAGACCTGGCTTACGGCGAACAGGGCAGCGGTGGCGTGATTCCACCGGGAGCCACTCTGATCTTTGACATAGAGCTGATCTCGATCGAGCCCTGAAAGAAAATATCTTCTCGATTTTAATCGCCCAGGGCTGAGGTTGCAGCACCTCAGCCCTGTTTTTTTTATCCACTGTTGGCGCTGCTACGGACCTTTTTCCTGCGGCGGCATAACCGCCAGAAAGTCCTGTTCGAAGCGGCGTCCATACTCGTTCAGCAAGCTCTCCAGCCGTTGGGGATCTGGCGACGCCAGAATCACCCCGGCGTGGTGCTTCTTCTTCAAGCGCCAGACGACTTCTGCATCCTGGTATGCAGATAAATCGGGGTATTCCTGATGTGAAAGGCAGTTGAGCAAACCGGCGTAATGGCTGCGGGTCTCTGGCAGCTGGTAAGTCTCGCCGCGCTCGTGAGCAATCTCGATCTTGGCCCATTCCGCCCACAGGTTGAGGCCGGTGGCATACTCGACCGCTTCAGCAATATTAGCACCCCCAACCCGCGAGGCGCACTCCAGAAAATAGAATTTGCCATCCGCCTGGGCGCGGATATATTCGACATGCGTGGCCCCACGCACTGCCCCCAGAGCCTTCAATACGCGGCGGTTGAGTGCGACCAGGGATTTGGTCGTACTGGAGTCTCGATCCAGCGTGCGGGTCATAAACACACCGCCGCCCTGGTATACGCTCATCGGCGGGCGGGCATAGCGGTGTGCTTCGGCAAAAATCAGCCTGCCATCCTGCACCAACCCGTCCACGTGGAAGACATCGCCGGGCAAGAACTGCTCCAG
>JBGSTO010000269.1:0-2199 GCA_041736465.1 Anaerolineales bacterium
GCCGTGGGTGCCAGGCGGGCGTCTCGCTCACCCGCTGCTTGAGGGCGATACGCTTCTCGAGCAACGGCGCCAGCGTCAGCGGCACCAGGCCAGGCGGCTGATCGTCGGGCGTCAGGCTGCCAGGGCGCATCGTCTCGGGGGAGATATTGTGGCGCACCATCAGGCTGGGGTACATCGAGACGAAGTCCACTCCGCCCACGTTGGCGTGCAGCCCAACCGTCGGCTGGTAGACCATGCCGCCCTGGTCGTTGTGCAGCAGGTCGAGGGCGCTCTTCTCCTGCTCCACCTGCTGTTTGTGCCAGGGCACCAGGATGCCGTGGGTCAGGGCGGTCACGATCTGCATGGAGGAGATGCCGGTGCCAGGCGAGGTGCGGACCGAGGTCTGCACCGGCAGGCGGGTGACACGCGCCGCCTCCAGCACGCCCGCCAGGGTGTAGTCATCCCACAGGGCAGAGTTATGGCAATCGATGTGCCAGCGGCCGTACAGGTGGATTTGGGCGCCGCGGTAGATGATCTGGCCGTAGGAGAAGTAGGTACGCTCCGGGCGGCGGCCAACGCTGCGGCGCGGATCCCGGCTGAGCGCCAGGCCCAGGCCGGTCTTGGCGGCCATGCGCAGCAGCAGCGGGAGCAGCCAGGTATCGCCCCAATCGGTCAAAATCAGGTCGGGGTCCAGGCGGGTCAATAGCGCCTGCAGGTTGACCAGCAGCGAGCGCGGGGGTTCCAGCCCCAGCCGCCAGGTGTGGTTACCCTCCTGCAGCAGCAGGGCCTGCGGGCAGGCGTGCTGTGGGGAGCATTCCGGGCCGAGGCTGATGCTGCGCAGCGGCGGGGCGGGCGGGTCGAGCTCCCAGGGAGAATCCTGCACCTGCAAGGCCCGCACGGTCATGCCGGCGTCTGTCTCCAGCTTCATCCGGCACAGCGGGAAGCTGTCGTAGCGGGCGGCGTGCCGCAGGGCGGTCTGCACATCCGCATCGTAGTAGGTCAGGTCGGGGAAGGCGCGCAGCGTGTTGCGGAAGAGGGCGGCCTGCTGGTGCGGGGAGGCGCATGCCACCACCAGCACCACCTGCGGTTCCGGCAGGAACAGGTCGCGGCGCTCGTCGCGGCTGAGCTTGGGCCTCTCGGGCTGGGATTCCAGCCAGCGCCACAGGCAGCGCATTTCCTCTGCTGTTCCGGCCGCGTAAAAGGTGACCGGGAAAGGCTGGGCCAGGCGCAGGCGGCGTCCGTCATCCGCCAGCAGCCACAGCGTCAGGCCGTCCGCGGCGTCTTCATATAAATCCAGCAGCCAGCCGCTTAACTCAGGCAAGGCGCACCATCCCCAGCCAGCTGGAGGCCCGCACGTCCAGGTCCGCGCCGCTGGTTTGCAGGCCGGTCAGCTCAGCATACTCGCCCTCCTGCAAGTTCGCCAGCCCGCCCAGGGTCAGCCAGCCGTCCGCCCCACCCGGCGACATCAGGGTGTGGGCAGCCAACGTCTCAAAGCCGTTCAGGCGCAGCAGCGTCTGGCGGTGGCCGACCGGGTTGACGGCAAAGCACACGGCCGCCGAGATCCAGTAGGCCCCCGCGTGACGGGCGGTCAGGCGCTCCGGCGCAGCCGGGTCGAACATGCCGGCCGGGTCAAAGCCGGCAGATGTGAAGCTGATGAGGGTCGCCACACCGCTGGCCAGGGTCTGGTCGGCGGATTTCAGCAGGCGCGCCGCCAGGGCGGTCGAGCGGTAGATGCTGCCCTCCAGCAGCAAACTACCGGCCGGGGCGGGTTGATCAGTCGAGCCGAGCGCCAACCCGGCCTCATCCAGCGAGCGCTGCAAGCTGGTCAGCAGGCTTGTGATTTGTTGGTCATTCAGCATGAGTTACTCCTAAAATTTTTCCGCGCTTTTAACACGGATTTTTACGGAATCAACGGAAAAACACGGAAAAATGCGGATAAAAAATTTGATACATCTGATCGTTCCGGTCTTCGCGCAGCACCTCCGAAGGGGACCAGACCGAGAGCGCTTAGGCACGAAGTTAGCGAAATCACGGATAAATCCTTTTCTTGCCACAACGTTCTGGTAAGGGCGATCGCGAAGCATCCCAGTTAGCATACAATCGACAAAGGAGTCGAAATGGGGTAGAAATAATGTGAGACCAATCGCATTATCTACCCCATCGGGACCAGACCTGGGATCAAGGACCCGGAGCATCCCGCGTTGCGAACGCCACTATGGG
>JBGSTO010000312.1:0-1651 GCA_041736465.1 Anaerolineales bacterium
ATCCCCCTGCTGATGCTCATAACCGGGCGAGCGATTGAGGCGAGGCAGCGGCGTAATGCCGGCGGTAGGCGGCGCTTTCTTCCAGCAAGGACTTCAGGCGCAGGCTGATTTTAGCCAGGTCTGCCTGGCGCTCTGCTGGAGGCTGCGGGCCGGCGGCTTTCATCTGCACGCGGTCGTTTTGAAGTGAGATGACAGTAAAGTAAGCGCGCGCCTGCAGCCACTCCAACCCGAGGCGCACCGCCGCCATGCGCTGGGCGGTGGCGGCGCACAGCGTTTCCAGCTCAACCATCCCATCTTGGAGGCTGATGGAGCGCTTCACCAATCCTGCCAGGCGCTCCAGGAAGGCGGCAGGTTCGTCCATACCAGGGTCGTTGTGGAAGAGCACTACCAGAGGAGGGCGCACACGCTCCAGCACCTGGCGCAGCACATCTGGCCCAGGGGGAGATGTCCAGATCAGGAGCGGTTGCCCCGGGGTTAAGTCCCGGCGGTTAAGTGGGCGCTCCAGGCGCTGGCGCACTTCACCTGCGCAGGCGGCTTCACACCAGATTTGCAGACCGGGCTGTTCCTGGCGCAGGCGGCTCAAGATTTGATCGGGCTGAAGCTCCTGGCGGTGGTCGAGGATTTGCGGCGCGTAGGCACGGGTTGGAATTTCGCCTGCGGCTTCAGGCGCTTGCGGCACCGGGCGGGCATCCAGCCAGACCACTTGAAGCTCGCGCTTGCCCTTATAGGAGGTGGCGCGCACGCTGACCGCCAGATCGATGTGCGCCATCGGCGCGCCGCCTTCCGGCAGCGACCAGCCGGCGCCCTGCCACCAGATGACGCGCTGGGCGTTCCCGGATTGGTCTTCCACGGTCAGCAGCAGATGTTCCTGGTTCTTCCCCATGCTGGAATGGCTGGTGATGTGCAGGTCGCGCAGCGCCAGCGCCAGGGGCGGGTTGCCCATGCCGAAGGGCGCCAACCGTTCCAGGTCTGAAACCAGATCCAGCGACAGGTCGCTCAGCGTGACATAGGCATCGATCTGCAGTGTGCCTTCCAGGACGGTCTCGCCTAGCATGGCCCGCACCGTGCGGTTCAGGGAGCGGCGAAATTCGGGAATGTTGTGCGGATCGATCGACAGCCCGGCAGCCATGGGGTGCCCGCCGAAGCCAGCCAGCAGGTGCTGCTGTTGGGCGATGGCGGCGGTGATATTCACCCCGTCGATCGAGCGGGCCGAGCCGCGCGCCGTTTCACCGGGGGGCGCTTTCAGGATGATCACCGGACGGTGGTAGCTTTCTACCAGGCGGCTGGCTACCAGGCCGAGGACGCCGGCTTCCCACTGCGGGTGGGCCAGCACCAGAACGGAGGATTCGAGCAGAGCCGGGCTGGCCTGAATTTGAGCCAGTGCGCCTTGAAAGATCTGGTCGGTGATCAGCTTGCGGTAGGCGTTCAGGCTTTCCAGCTCGTAGGCCAGGCTGCGCGCCCGCCCGGCATCCTGGGTGGTGAGCAGCTCGACCATGGGGTTGGCGTCGCCCAGGCGCCCGATGGCATTCATGCGCGGCGCGATGACGAAGCCGATGTGCTCCTCGGTCAGCAGCTGCGGGTTGACCTCGGCAATTTCGAGCATGGTGCTCAATCCCAGGCGGCGGCTGGGCGCGCCTCCGCCGGTCGCATC
>JBGSTO010000315.1:0-2232 GCA_041736465.1 Anaerolineales bacterium
TGCCGCCGCCCAGGAAGATGTCCCCCCGCCCGCGGAAGCGCGCCGAGCGCCCGCTGCGACCGTTCGCCGCCTGCAAGCCATCATAGGCGATGGTGAAGTTCGGGGCGATGCAGCTGGCTTGCGCCTGAGCCGGTGCGTTTGTAGAAGCCAGCGCTGCCGGTTGGTAAATGTAAATCGCGCCGCTCGCCGTGGACGAGAAACCGCTTTCATTGGTTGCAGTCAGGGAGAACGGGTAGCGCCCGGCTGCGGCGAAGGTATGGCTGGGCGCGTCCAGGGTGGAGGTGATCCCATCGCCGAAAACCCACTCGTAGCTGAGCGTTTCGCCTAGCGGGTCGATGGCATGTAAGGAGAAAGGTACTGCCTCGCCAGCCGCCGCCACCAGGCTGAACGGCTCGCCCCAGACTGCGGGCGCGCCCGGGGAGTTGGCGCCGCCATCATCCAGTGCCAGGTGCAGCGTCGCCTGGCAGGTCTGCGCTTCATCATCGGTGACAGTCAGCACGACACTATAGCCTCCCCAATCCGGGTATTCATGGGCGGGGTCACGCTCCTGGGAGGTGGTCGAATCGCCGAAGGCCCAGGCGTAGCTCACCGGACCGCCATCCGGATCGGCGCCTTCCCCATAGAAGTTAACCGAGACCGGAGCGCCAGCCGAAGTCGCCTCCTGGATGCTGTCAGCGCTGGCAGAGCACACCGGAGGCAGGCTGGCTGCCGAGCGCTGGTGCGGCAGTACGTCGTACTGCCACTCCTGTGCTGCGGGATCGTTGCCGATATCCAGATTGCCTGAGGTATTCAGGCTTGCCGGCGCTGTCGAGCCGATCTGCAAGCTATCACTCTGGGTGGTGAGCATCAGATCTCCGGCGTTGGTGTCGTCGCCGCTGCAGTGGTTGTCCACCTTTCCGGTGACGTTCAGCGCACCTTCCCCATGCAGCTCGATTTTGTGGCAGTCGGCGACCAGGCTGCCGGAGATGTCCGTGGCACCCAGCACGTTAATGACGATATCGCCGGTCACTGTCACGGTCACGCCGCCAGGGATGGTGAAGGATGAAAAGGTATAAATGCCGCCTTCAAGATCCTGGCTGCTCCCCGGATTGAATGATGTGACCCGGCTGACGAAGGGAAGGAAGATCTGGCTGTCGATCTGGGGATTGGCTGGCAACTTGAGGACTGCCTGCCCGGAAGCCGACGCCAGCAGAGCGCTCAAGAGCAGCAAAATGGCCGCGCCAAGCAAGATACTAGCTGTCCGTAATAATCTAGCGGTAGAAGGATTTCGGGGCAGAGGGGCGCTGGAATCGGGTCGCATGGGCTATTGCTCCTTTCGAACCAGCCAGCCTGTCTGCCCGGCATGCGCCGTTTTTCATCAGGCTGGCTCCGGATAAAGGGAGTGCTTTGAGGTCTGGAATTGGGTAAATTAGACGATTACGATATTTATTGTACAGAAAAAAGCGACCAGATGCAACCATCTTTGATCTGATTGCTTCAAGCTGCTAAAGAAAGCTCAGCGGGCTGGCGTCCAGCGTAAGGGTGCTACCGCAACCTCGCCGGAGGTCAGCGTGGAGACCCAGGGCCAGCCTGCGGTGGTGATATACCAGGTTTCGTTGGCGGGGTTGTAGACCAGCTCGGGAGCATGGGCTTCGAGCTCGGTGAGCAAGCTGGGGCTGTTGTGCAGGCCGCGATAAACTCCAAAATCGTAAGGGTTGGCGCTGTGAAAAACCAGGGTATGGTTGTAGCTGTCCGGGTTCAGCCAGATCTTGAAGAGCATCAAAATGCCGGGCCAGAAGTACGAGTCGTTGTTGTAGGTGAGGCTCAAGTAGTAGCGACCCTGGTAAAGCGTGACGAAGGGCGATTCGGTGGAGGCGAAGGGAGCATTGCGCTCGCTGCCCCAGGAACTGCGCAGGGCGGTGCGGATGTACTGCCAGCCTTTGAGGTCGAACGATTGGTAAATATCCACCTGGGAAAAATACGTCCCCCGCGCCGTGGTGTACAGCAGCCATTGACCGGGGGCGACCTGGATCACCATCGGATCGCGGAAAAACTTGTGATAGGGCGCCGGGATGGTCACGCTGTGGTTTACCCATTCGATCCCGTCAGGTGAATCCATCTGGTGCAGGGCGTGAGGTGACCAGAACATTTGGTAAGCCCCGTTGGCGTGGATCACGTGCGGCGCCCAGGCAAGCTCGCCGTAATCGGCTACAGGCTTGTCTTCCAGCATGCCGCCTGCCGGGGGAAAATCGG
>JBGSTO010000361.1:0-46483 GCA_041736465.1 Anaerolineales bacterium
GTCCCAGCGCCTGGTAGGCGCGCAGCTCTGCCAGCCCCTGCAGCCCCTCGATCAGGCGGCTGGTGAGGGCGGATCGCTGATCAGGTCTGCGCCGGCCCCACCCGAAGGAAACCAGGGGCAGCGCGGTTGCCGCCAGCAGGTAAAATCCCGCTGCCGCCAGCGCCAGCCCGGGATGAATAACCACCAGGAACGCCAGCAAGAGCACGCCGGTCAGCAGCGCAGTCAAAAAAGGAGCCAGGCCGCGCACAAAAAAGCTCTCCAGTGCATGCAGATCATCCAGCAGCCGGCTGTATACCTCCCCACTGCGCTGTAAAAGCAGGCGCCCGGGGGATTGCTGCTCCAATCCGCAGTACACCTGCACGCGCAGCCGGGTCAGCAGCCGGAAAGTGGTATCGTGGGACACGAGCCGCTCCAGGTAGCGGAAAACGCCGCGCAGCAGGCCAAAGGCGCGCACCCCCACGATGCTGACCTGCAGCGCAGCAATCGAAGGCTGCAGTGCGGCTGCAGACAGCAGGTAGGCGGAGGTTGCCATCAAACCCATGCCGCTGCCCACGGTGGCAAAGCCCAACACGGCAGATAGCGCTACCCGGCCTCCATACGGGGCTAGAAGAGAGAGCAGCCACTTGAGCACCTGCAGGCGGCTGCAGCTCATCCTGGGCCTCGGCAAGGTTGCCCGCATCGGCTGAGGTTCTGGCGCGCCTGTTTTTACGGGCAACCCGGAGGCAGGTAATGCGGGTTCCTGCCCGCTCGCAGGCAGGAAATATGCCGCCCTCAGCTTGCAGTAAGCCGGAGAGTGAGCCAGGAGCGCTGCATCCGTGCCGGCGCCGAGCAGTTTTCCGCCTTCCAGATACAAAATCTGCCCGGCTCGTTCCACCGCCTCCAGGCGGTGCGCAATGATCAAAGTCGTGCGCCCGCGCGCCAGCTCCCAGATGGTTGCCTGCAGTCCGGCATCTTGCACGGCATCCAGACCGCTGGAGGCCTCATCCAGGATCAGCAATTGAGGCTCTCGCAGAAAGGCGCGCGCCAGGGCAATGCGCTGCGCCTGTCCCGCGCTCAACCGCAGGCCGCGCTCGCCCAACGGGGTGTCATAGCCCTGCGGCAGGCTGCGGATGAAGCCGTCCGCCTGCGCCAGCGAGGCAGCCCTTTCGACCTCTTGCTGTGAAGACTCCGGTCTCCCCAGGCGGATATTATCTGCCACGCTGGCGTCGAATAAAACCGGCTTCTGCGACACCCACGCAGTGCGTGAAAGCCATTCCTCTTCGCCGGAAGACTCCAGCCGCCTCTCCCCCACCCAGATCTCCCCCGAGTCCGGCTGCAGGGCTTTGAGCAGCAGCAGCGCCAGCGTGCTCTTACCTGCGCCGCTTGGCCCAACCAGCAGGTTTACCACACCTGGCTGCAGCGTAAGGCTGACTTCGTGCAGCCCACCCGACCCCTGCTGGTAAGCGAAGCTCACCCGCTCGAACCGTATCTGCCCGCCGCTGGTCGCCTCCGGCGAGACCGGCAATGGCGCCTCCGTCTGGCTGGCGCTCACCTGTGGTCTGCTGGCAGAGGGAGTATCCAGCACCTGGAAGATGCTGCCGGCAGCCGCCGCCCCGGTCATGCCGGCATGAAACCGGGCGCCGAGCTGGCGCAGCGGCTGGTAAAACTCCGGCGCCAGCAGCAGCACGAACAAGGCTGGCCCGAAAGCCATCTGCCCATACAGCAGGCGCAGCCCGACTTCCACCGCCACTACAGCCGTGCTCAGCGTTGCCGCCAGCTCCAGCACCAGCGCAGACAGAAAGCTCACTCGCAAGACGCGCAGCGTCACGCCGCAGTAGCGCTCTCCCAACTGCGCGATGTTTTTTTCCTGGCTGCGCCCAAGCAGCTTCAGCGTCGCCATGCCTTGAATGACGTCTAGGAAGAAGGCGCTCATGCGGTTGAGCACCGTCCACTGGCGTTTCGTCTCCGCCTGCGCCAGGCTGCCGACCAGCACCAGGAACAGGGGCATCAGCGGCGCAGTCAGCAGCAGCACAAATCCAGAAAGTAAATCCACCGGGAAAACAAACAGCAGCACCGCGCTCGGCGCCAGCACCGCCAGCAGCAATTGGGGGAGATATTCACTGAAGTACGCTTCCAGGCGCTCCACCCCCTCCACCGCCAGGTTCGCCATCCCTCCGGTGGCGGCTTCCACAAGGGGAGAAACATCATTCGCCCGCGGTGCCTGCTCGCCTGTTTGCGAGGCGCGCTGAGCGGCAGCCAGGCGCTGGCTCCAGTCAGGCCCAAGGCTGAGCAAGTGCGCGACGATCCGAGCGCGCAGGCTGACTTTTATCTTTCTGGAGAGGCCTTTGCCGGCAGCATCCATTCCCCAGCCCAGGAGCACACGCAGCAGAAGCACCGCCAGCAGGGGCGCCAGCAAACCCCAGGCGCTGTGCAGTGTGCCTGATTGTAAAAATGCCGCATCTACGATCCGGCTGAGCAGGCTGGCTTGAAACACCGCCAAAACGCCGGCAGCCAGCCCGCAAGCTACTGCAGCGACGAATTCCCAGCGGCCTAAACCGGCCAGGCGAAGCAAGCGCCGGTCAATGTTCATGGCTGGTTCATCTGCCAGCCGGAATGGTAGAGAAGGAATTCACTCAATAAGTCAGGCTCTCCGGCTTGCCTGACACACGCTGGCGGAACACCCAGTAGCTCCAGGCCTGGTAAGCCAGAACAAAAGGCAGAAAGATCAGTGTTACGATCGTCATCGTTCTGAGAGTGTACTCACTGGACGCGGCATTGTAGATCGTAAGGTTCCAGGCGGGATCCAGGCTGGAAATCATCACATCCGGGTGAAGCATCAGAAACATGGTGACCAATCCGGAAGCAATGCTCAGGCTGGTCAAAATGAACGCCCAACCAGGCCGTTCTTTCCGTACGAAGTAGCCGGAAGCCAGCATCGCCGCCGCGCCTGTCACCGGAATGATCCCCGGGTTGAAGCCCAGGCGCTCCAGCACCGGCGTGAAGATGTACGTAGCGACCATGAACAGCAGCAGCAGTACCGACACCACCAGCCACAGCCGCCTGGACAGGGCCTGGGCGCGCTGCTGGATCTCGCCGCTGGTCTTCATTTGCAAGAATATGGCGCCGTGAAACAGAAAAGCCGCCACCGTCACCAATCCGGCAATCAGCGCATATGGGTTCAGCAGGTTGAAGAATCCGCCGGCGTACTGCATCTGCCCGTCGATCGGCACGCCCCGCACCAGGTTGGCGAACGCCACACCGAGCAGCAGCGCAGGCAAAAAGCTGCCAAAAAAGATAGCCCAATCCCAGGTCGCGCGCCACAGGGGATTCTCATCCTTGCTGCGGAACTCAAAAGCCACGCCGCGCAGGATCAGCGCCATGAGCAGCAGGAACAGCGGCAGGTAAAAACCGCTGAAGAAGGTAGCATACCACTGGGGGAAAGCTGCAAAGGTTGCACCCCCGGCGGTCAGCAGCCAGACCTCGTTGGCATCCCAATGCGGTCCGATGGTATTGATGATCACCCGCCGCTGGGTGTCGCTTTTGCCCAGGAACGGCAGCAGCATACCAACGCCAAAATCAAAGCCTTCCAAAACAAAGAAACCGATATACAGAACGGCAATCAAGATAAACCAGAGCGTGTTCAGGTCCATCTGAAATCCTTTCGAGTTTGCCTGCAGTACGCAGCTAGTCTTGCGCCCCAACCAGCGAGGGCAGATCTTCACTGTCCGCATCCGGGAGATGGTCGTCGGTGGCTGCCGGCCCGCTGCGAGCGTACTTGCTCAGCAAGTAGACCGTGGCGAAGATCAGCAAGCCGTAGATCAGAATGTAGCCGATCAAGCTGACCCACAGCATACCGGTTGAGACCACCTTGGAAACCCCATCCTCAAGCCGCACCAGGCCAAAAACGACCCACGGGAAGCGTCCCACCTCGGTCAGCAGCCAGCCAGCAGAATTGGCTAGATAAGGCAGGGCAATCGCCCAAACCATCACCTTGAGCACCGGCGGGCGCTTCTGCACCAGGTCTCCCATCACCAGAAACAGTGCATAGAAAGACAGTCCGATCATTGCGAACCCGGCTCCCACCATGCCTCGAAAACTCCAGTATGGGATCACCGCCGGCGGAATGTAATTACCAGGACCGTAGGTAACCTCGTATTCCTTCTGCAGGTCGTTCATGCCTTTCACTTGACCGTACAACTGGTTGTACGAGAGCAGACTCAACAATCCGGGCAGGCGGATGGCGAACACGTCCCGGCGATTGCGCATATCGCCGATGGTGAAGAGCGAAAACGAGGCCGGGTCCTCGCTCTCCCACAGTGCCTCGGCAGCAGCCATCTTCATTGGCTGTGTCTCCACCATGTGCTGAGCCTGGCTGTGCCCGTTCATTGCAACGGTGACAGAGGCCAGCACAGCCACCACGCTGGCAATCTGAAATGAACGCCGGAACAAATCGGTCTCATTGCTGCGCAGCAGGTGGTAGGCGCTGATACCCAGCATGAAGAACGAGCCGGTCACCAGTCCCGCCATCAGAGTGTGCGGAAACTGGTACCAGATGTTCGGGTTCAGCACCACGGCCGCGAAATCGGTCATCACTGCCCGCCCATTCTCGATCTGGTAGCCCACCGGCTGCTGCATGAAGGAATTGGCGATCAAAATCCACAATGCCGAGATGTTCGAGCCAATCGCCACCATCCACATGGCAGCAGCATGCATGCCTCGCGACAGCCGGTTCCAGCCAAAAATCCATACCCCCAGAAATGTGGACTCCAGAAAGAATGCCAGCAGCGCCTCGATTGCCAGCGGCGCACCAAATATGTCGCCTACATAGCGAGAGTACTCCGACCAGTTCATGCCGAACTGGAACTCCTGCACAATGCCCGTGACCACCCCAATGGCAAAGTTGATCACGAACAGCTTGCCCCAGAAGCGCGCCATCCGGCGATAGACGTCCAACCCGGTGCGTACGTACAGGGTTTCAATCACCGCGACCAGGATGGATAATCCCAAAGTCAGCGGCACGAAGAAAAAATGGTAGACAGTAGTGATGGCGAATTGAAGCCTGGCGAGTGCAATTGCATCCATACGCAGATCTCCAAAAGAACCAAAATATGCGGCAACCACAATCGATCTGGCTCGTTATGGCACGAGCCGCGCGGCTCCCTACCCCCTGTGAGCGCGACTCTATGTTAAGCAAGGCGCGACTGCAGGTCAATGCCTTTCAATCACCTTCGACAGGTGACAAATGTCACATAAATTGTGAGCGTGCATACGTACAGGCATGCGTGCGTGTTGAATTATTGGTTTTATGACGTGCTGCTTGCCGGCGACCCCTCGAACGATACTACCAGAAACCCTTCTGCATCGAGCGGACGTTTTCGAGCGTGACGAAGGCTTCAGAGTCGACAGACGAGATCAATTCGATTGCTTGGGGTGCATCCCGGCGCAGCACGCTGCAGTTCACCACCGTAACCGCTCCATCTCTCCCGCGAGCCGGCACCTCGGTGACGGCAAAGCCGCCTTCTCGCAGCCGCTCACAAATGGCTGCGCCTTTCCCGGGACTGATGACACGCAGGTGTGTGTAACCAATCGCCAGCTTGCCTTCCAATACCATACCCACGACCAGCCCTGTGGCAAAACCCGCTGCATAACCGATGAGGTTGTACACGTTATCCATGTCAGACAGTACCGCACGGATGGCTAAGACAAATACCATAGACTGGCACAGCGCGAACAGCCATGCCAGTCCTTTGCGGCCGCGCACCACCATCATGAAGCGCAGCGTGTATAAGCTGATGTCTACAATACGCAGCGAGAAAATCAGCAGGCCAGAAAAAACAGCATCCCACATGATCCGGCTTTTCAGGCTCGCCAGAACCCGCGCCGTACCGGACGTACATCCTCAGCCGTAATAAAGGCTTGCGAGTCGATCTCGTTCGCCAGTTTACGCACCCGGTCGACGTTCTTTCTGAGCACACTGACCGTCAGCAAAGAAACTACACCATCCCGCCCTCGAGCCGGTATCTCGGTCACCGCATAACCTTGCAAGCGCAGGTGGTCGGCAATCGCCGGGCCAAACCGGGAGGATACGATGCTGATCTGGATATGTCCGATTGCCAGGCGTTCCTCGATCAGCATGCCGACAACGTTGCCGGTAGCAAACCCGGCTGCATAGCCCACCAGATTCAATACGTTGTTCAGATCGTTCAGTACCGAAGAGATCGCCAGCACGAAGATGGCTGCCTGGAAGAAACCCAGCACCCAGGCGATTGCTTTCCGACCGCGCATCACCACCAGTACGCGCAGCGTATCCAGGGTCATATCGCTGACGCGCAGCAGGAAAATCAGCCCGGCTGCCAGCCAGGCCTCCGGAGAAAGAAGTATCTCCATCTTTAATCCCTATACTTTCGTGTCCTCTGCCTTGCGCATGACCGGCAAGTACATTTCATTGAAATATTCCAGCACCATCCGGCGCATGCTGAACTGCGGCGCCAGTGTACGGATCGAGTTCTTGATACGTGCAATCCACTCTGTGGGTAAGCCGTCAGAGGCGCCATCCTGGTAGTACAGTGGAATGATCTCTTTTTCCAGAGTGGTGATCAAGCTGCCTGCATCGGCCAGGTCCTGCTGGTCGGGGTTCTGGTAATCGATGTCCTCACCAATCGCCCAGCCGTTCATCCCATTGTAGCCTTCGCGCCACCAGCCGTCCAGCACGGAAAAATTCAACACGCCATTCAAAGCAGCTTTCTCTCCAGAAGTTCCTGAAGCCTCGTTTGGACGGCGAGGCGTATTCATCCACACATCGACGCCCTGGATGATATAACGCGCCAGGTTCATATCATACTCTTCCAGGAAAACCAGCCGCCCGGCGGTTTCGGAGCGCTTCACGGTGCGGTAAACTTCCTGGATCAGCAGTTTGCCACCCTCATGATCCGGATGTGACTTTCCGGCAAAGATGATCTGCACCGGCATACCCGGGCGATTCACCAATTCCAGTAAACGCTGCAGGTCACTCAGCACCAGATTGGCGCGCTTGTATGGGGCAAACCGGCGCGCAAAGCCAATCGTAAGCGCATAGGGGTCCAGCAAGACGCCCGATGCCAGGGTCTGCACCGGGTGGATGCCTCCCCGGCGCCATCGCTGCCGGGCGCGCTCACGAATATAGTAAGCCAATTTTCGCTTCAAGTGGCGGCGCACTGCCCAAAGCTGCTCGTCGGGGATATTCTCGACCTGCTCCCACAGCTCCGCGTCTTCAATATGATCACGCCAGTCCGCCCCCATATAACGATCATAGAGATAAGACATTCGCCTGGCAAGCCAGGTATCAGTGTGCACGCCATTGGTAATATGCGTGATAGGTACATTGTTCTCTTTGCGATCTGGCCACAGGAAATGCCACATTTTGCGGGAGACATGACCATGCAGCTCCGAGACCGCATTGCGACCCTGGGAGAAACGCAGCGCCAGAACAGGCATGCTGAAAGCATCCCCCCAGTTCACAGTGTGGCGCGCCAGGTCAATAAACTGTTCGCGAGTCAACCCCAGCTTCGCCCAGATATGCGAGAAGTATTTGTCCACCAGCCACAAAGCAAACTCATCGTTGCCAGCCGGTACCGGCGTATGGGTTGTGAAAATATTTGATGCCCGCACCACGTCGGAGGCTTCCGAAAAGCTTAAGCCGCCGTCCTCCATCAACTCACGGATCCTCTCCAAAACCAGGAAAGCAGAGTGACCCTCGTTCATGTGGTATACGCCTGGCTCATATCCCAATGCCCGCAAGGCGCGTTGTCCGCCGATGCCCAGCAAGATCTCCTGAGAGATGCGCACATCCAGGTCGCTGCTGTACAGGCGCGCGGTTAAATTGCGATCCGCGTGGGAATTTTCAGGAATATCGGTGTCCAACAAGTACAAGGGCACACGCCCGGCCCGTATCTCCCAGATGCGCGCCGCCAGCACCCGACCCGGCAGCTCAACAGAAATGGTAATGGGCTTTCCGCGCTCATCCAGAACCGGCAGGATAGGCAGATCTTCTAGAGCGCTGCGCGTGTAAGCCGCTTCTTGCCATCCATCCTCGGTGATGCGCTGGTTGAAATAGCCTTCTGAATAGAAAAAGCCAATCGCCACGAAGGGCAGCCCCAGGTCGCTGGCTTCTTTGACGTGGTCGCCAGAAAGCACGCCTAAGCCACCGGCATAGATGCGGAAGATCTCGTGCAAGCCGTATTCCATCGAGAAATAGGCGATCGTATGTGTCGATAAGTCCTGGTGGTTGCGGTTAAACCAGGTGTCGCCGCGCTGCATGTACTGGTCGAATGAGCGCATGATGCGGTCGTAGAACTCCAAAAACACGCGGTTGTTGGTGACCGCATTCAAGCGGGCGCGCTCGACCTGGCGTAAAAACAGGATGGGGTTATGATACACTTTCTCCCACAGCGACCGGTCGATGCGGATGAACAGTCGTTGGGCATCATAATTCCAGGTCCACCACAGGTTATAAGAAAGCTCAGCCAGCCGGTTGATGCGCCGGGGCAAGCTAAAATGGTTCGGCAGTTGAGTACGAAAAGTCTTCATTCAACAATCTCGCTTCGATATTCAGTATGAGGAGCACCACAGCAACGCCGGGTCTCATTGGCCCAAAACAAGCCGGAGACAATCTTACCACAACAGACGCACAGAATAGTTCGCCTTGCCGCCCAGGGCCTGAAACGATACAATAAGTCTCTGGAGACTTTTCGACGTCAAACCCCTATGAAACCAATCGTACAACTTTTCGTCACCTGCATTGTGGATACCCTTTACCCTGAAATTGGCGAGGCGGTCGTAGATGTGCTGGAACGCGCCGGCGCGGATGTGCAGTTTCCGAACGACCAGGCTTGCTGCGGGCAGCCGGCATTCAATGCCGGGATGCGTGCTCAAGCCCGGCCAATGGCCGAACACACGATCAGCGTCTTCGAAGACACCCCCGGCTCAATCGTCGTTCCTTCCGGCTCTTGCGCCGCAATGATCCGCCATGGATACTTTGAATTGTTTGCCGGCGACCCGGTCTGGTTAGAGCGCGCCCGCAAGCTGGCTGCACGCACCTTCGAATTCAGCGAATACCTGGTAGATGTACTGGGCGTCACCGACCTGGGAGCATCATTTCCGGGGCGTCTAAGCTATCACGCCTCGTGCCACCTGCTGCGCGACCTCAAAGTAAAGGAGCAGCCCCTCAAGCTGCTGCAAGCCGTCCAGTCTACCGGTTTTGTGGAACTGCCAGAATCCCAAGATTGCTGCGGCTTCGGCGGAGTCTTCTCGGTGGAACATCCGGAAATATCTGCCGCAATGCTTGATAGAAAATTGAACAACATCGCCAACAGCCAGGCAGATATCCTGGTAGCCTGCGATGCCGGCTGCATCATTCACATCAACGGCGGTTTACAGCGCCAGGGACGCCCGGGCTGCGCCATGCACCTGGCTGAAGTGCTCAACCTGCGCGCCGGTAAACGAAACACTGAAGAAAATGAAACCTGAAGCCTTCTCCGAACAAATTCACAAAGCGCTGGCAAATCCAGATCTGCAGGCTGCGTTGGATGCCAATGCTGAGAGGCGTATTCTTGCCGGACAGCGCTCACGCGCTTCTTTGCCGGAAGCATGGGAAGTAATGCGCAGCAAAGCCCACGCAGTGCGCGCCGAAGTCATCACGAACCTGGACCGCTACCTGGATCAATTCACCGGCATGCTGAAGCAAAATGGCGTCATCGTACACCGGGCGGAAACTGCCGAACAGGCAGCCCAGATTGTGTTGGAGATCGCCCAACACAACCATGCCCGGCTGGTGGCGAAATCCAAAAGCATGGTGAGTGAAGAAATAGAATTGAACCATGCGCTCGAGGCCGCCGGCATACAGGTGATTGAAACCGACCTGGGCGAATATATCGTGCAGCTGCGCAATGAACGTCCGGCGCATATCATCACACCCGCGGTACACCTCCGGCGGCGTGAGGTCGGGCAAACTTTTCACGAAAAACTGGGCATTCCTCTGACCGAAGATATCCCCACCCTGACCACAGCCGCTCGCCTGCGTTTGCGGCAGGTATTCCTGCAGGCCGACATGGGCGTTTCCGGGGTGAATTTCGGTGTCGCCGAGACCGGTACACTGTGTATGGTTACCAACGAGGGCAACGGGCGCATGTGCACCACCCTGCCGCGCGTACATGTGGCCCTGATGGGCATCGAGCGCCTGGTGCCTTCCATGGAAGACCTGGCACTGATGTTATATTTGCTGCCTCGTTCTGCTACCGGGCAAAAGCTGACTGTTTATACCAACCTGATGCACAGCCCGCGCCGTGAAGGAGAGTCAGACGGACCGCAAGAGCGCCACCTGGTGCTGGTGGATAATGGACGCTCTGCCATGCGCCGCTCCCCGCTTTCAGAGTCTTTGCTGTGCATCCGCTGCGGCGCCTGCATCAATGCCTGCCCGATCTTTCGAGAGATCGGCGGGCACGGCTATTCAGGTGTGAGCGGCGGCAGCAGCACGTACCCCGGACCAATTGGCTCCGTGGTAGCCCCGGGTTTGTTTGGTCAGGAAAATTTTGGACACCTGGCGCGCGCCTCCAGCCTGTGCGGCGCCTGCAAAGAAGTCTGCCCGGTAGACATTGATCTACCCAAAATGCTCTTGCGAGTGCGTGCCGGGATGACGCCTTCCAGGTCGCAAAATCAGGAAGCGCTCCCCCCGCAGTCCAATGCCCCCAAGGCAATGCAGTTCGGAATACGCTTTTATTCCTGGGTTGGCTCTTCCACACAGCGGTATATCCTGGCTCAAAAAGCCGGCGCACTGGCATCTCGCCTGGCAGCCATTTTCTGGCGTTCGCCGGTTGGAGGTTGGCTGCGCCTGCCCGCTTTCACCGGTTGGGGCTACAGCAAAGATTTTCCCATACTTGCCAGCCAGACTTTCCGGGATCGATTTGCTGCCCGGCGGGCAAAGAAGCCAAACGCTATCGACCCACGAACGTTGCCGAACAGCGACGCGCTCGAATCTCAAGCCAGCGAGAATTTGGTCGCTCCATCTGGAGAAAATAATCCCTCGGCAGCAGCATCTGAATCCACCCATCAGCATCTAACAGCACGTTTTGCCAGCGAGCTGGAGGCCCTGGGGGGCACGATCACCCTGTGCACCTCACAGGAGCTTACCTCGCGCCTGCTGTCGCTGCTTCAAGACCGTCAGATCCGCCGCATCCAATCCTGGGAGGCTGGATTCCTGCCAGCCGGGTTGTTGGATGAAATACGCCTTGCGGGTATCGAGGTTTCTCACCATCCTGAACCTGATGCACAGGCAGGGCTGACCGGCGCCCTGGCAGGGATCGCTGAAACAGGCACCCTGGTACTGACCGGTGGAGCGGGCAAGCCTTTGACCGCCTCTTTGCTTGCCCCGCTGCACATCGCTATCCTGCAGGCAAGCGATATCTATGAAAACCTCCCGCAAGCCTTCAGGCTGCAAGAGGTCCAGCAAGCGTCAGCCGCAGTCCTGATCAGCGGGCCATCCCGCACCGCAGATATCGAGATGACCCTGACCATCGGCGTGCATGGTCCCGGAGAATTACACGTGTTCTGCATTCCAGTTCCTGATGGAAAAATGGCAATTCATAATTGAAAGGTCATTTTTTACAAATTTGGGCTGATTTCGTGTAAAATGTGCATATTGTTCGCAGACCAGCATTGACTCATTCCCCGCCCAAAAGGAGAATCAAATACCATGCAGCTAAGAATTCTTAAGCCTTTTTTCTGGTTAGCTATCCTGGTGAGCATCGTAAGTATCGCCTGCAACTTCAGCACTGCCGCGACGCCTTCTCCGGAACCGCCAACCCAGGCGCCCGCAGCCGCGCCAACCAACACATCGCTGCCACCTACCGATGCACCCACGCAAGCCCCGACCGCGGTGCCCACCGAGGAATCAAAATCAGGCGCGGTTTCAACCCTATCAGACGCCAAGCAAGCCATCATCCAGATTGAAGCGCAGGGCACATTTATCGATCCAGAAGTTGGCCTGGTGTTAAATTCAGCGGGTCGTGGCTCGGGCTTCATCATTGATCCGTCTGGTCTGGCAGTCACCAATAATCACGTTGTCACCGGCGCTGCCCTGATCAAAGTGCGCATCGCTGGAGAAGACGAGGTTCGGAATGCTCGCCTGGTTGCCGTCTCGGAATGTTCCGACCTTGCAGTGATCGATATCGACGGCGACGGATTTGCTTACCTGGATTGGAACAGCGACCCTATCGATGTCGGTCAGGAGATCTACGTGGCGGGCTTCCCACTTGGGGATCCCGAATACACTCTTACCAAAGGTGTTATCTCCAAAGCCAGGGCTGATGGTGAAACCAGCTGGGCTTCGGTCGATTCGGCTATCGAATACGACGCGAACGCATTACCCGGCAATTCCGGAGGACCGGTTTTGGATCCGAACGCGGGTGTGGTCGGCATTCATTATGCTGGTAACCGTACTACTCGCCAATCTTTTGGCATCTCGCGGGACATTGCCAGAGACGTTATCGAAGAGCTAAAAACGGGCAACAACCTGGAAAGCCTGGGCGTCAATGGGCAGGCAGTCGCCAACGAAGACGGCTCCGTCACCGGAATTTGGGTATCCTCAGTTCAATCCGGATCACCCGCCGATCAGAGCGGTGTGCAGGCAGGGGACATCCTCTACCAGATGGAGAACTTGATCCTGGCAACCGATGGCACGATGTCTGATTATTGTGATATCCTTCGCAGCCACGATCCATCCGATACCCTGAGCCTGACCATCATTCGCTGGGCCACTGGTGAACTGCTCGAGGGTCAAATCAATGGGCGCGAGCTCGCTGTCACCGGAACCTTTGGATCTTCCAACAGCGGTGGTGGCGAGACCACCCAGAGTGGTAATTATTACGACTTCGAAGCAAGCGCCAGCGGCGATATCGCCTTCCGCTCGGAGTTCGATGGCGGACTCGAAGAATGGGATTTCTTCCTGACCAACGGGAATGATAGTGGTTATTCCGTGGTAACACAAAACAGCACCCTGCGCCTGGAGATCGACCGGAACAATACCTGGGTTTACTTTGTCAACAACCAGATCGAGATGGCAGATGTCCGTATCGATACCAGCGTCGAGAACCTGGGGCGCAACAACAATAACGTCAGTTTGATCTGCCGCTACAACGACCGGGGCTGGTACGAATTCAATATCGCCAACAACGGCATCTATTCGATCCTGCGTTACAACAGCAGCAGCGAACAGTATACGGCGCTGTTCTCGGGAGGCTCTCGCGCCATTCGCACCGGACTGGATACAAACGAATACGTCGCGGTGTGTTCGGGCGAAGACCTGACCCTTTATATCAATGGCGTAGAAACCCGTACCGTAAGCGACCGCCAATTCGACACTGGCTTAGCCGGTCTATCGGTTTCTTCCTTCGACGTCACCCCGATCATCTCTGAGATCGACTACGTCACCTTCAGTATCCCCTAACCCCGGAGTAACCGCCAACAGATTGCTGGTTACCCCTCGGGCGTGAAAAACCAATCCGCCGGATGCTCCTAGCGCCGGCGGATTGGTTTTTCCATCCTGCGTTCAATTAGATTGGAAAGCCTCGAGGGGCAGGTCATATCGCCGTGCCGGTATCGTACCCAGCCGCTCGGGCCATTTGCCGGTTAGAGCAAGAACAATCCTGCCCACATGCTCGTGGCTGTTCTCGATAAACAGCTTATACCGCTTTTGTGTACCCGCAGCAGCAGTGCCTGCCAGATACAATCCTGGCACATTCGTCTCCATCGTATCAGGATTGTATTCTGGAACCTTGCGCTCCGTATGCAAGCGCACACCCGCGCGTTCAAACAGCTCCGATGACTGGGTGAAACCGGTGTGCAGCAGAACAAAGTCGGCAGCATGCCGGATAATCTCCCCACCAGATCCTTTTAGCACGACCTGTTCGGGGGTAATCTCCACGGGTGCTGTACCTGGGTAGAAAATAATATTGCCCAGCTTAATTTGAGTCAGTAAATCTGGCAGCAGGTGATTCTTGACGATCTCCGGATCGAAATCGTGCCGCCTGTAGCTAATCGCCACGCGGCTGCCGGCGCGCCAGCAGCGCAGTGCGGACTCGACCGCTGAGTTTCTGCCCCCCACGATCAACAACCGTTGGCGGAAGTATTCATGCGGATCTGTGAGGTGATGACTGACATGCGGCAAGTCTTCGCCAGGAATATCAAGTCTATTCGGGGCATGCATGTCACCAAAAGCAAACACCAGCTTTTCGAAGGAATACCAACGCTCTCCGGCTTGTGGGCTGGTCTGCAGCCAGAAACCTCCAGGTTCACAGCGAATGTCAACCACCGGTTCGTAGGTATTTATTTGTAAATCGAACTGCTCCACCACTCCGCGCAGGTAAGCCAGGTACTGCTCTCCAGTCGCCCGCCCCTGGTTAGAATTCTGCAGCGGTACGCCTGCGATCTCGATGCGTTCGGTCGTGCTGAAGAACTGGGTATCGCGCGGCCATCCGAAGATCGTATCCCCGATCTGGCGTGCTTCAAAGTGCAGGTAACTCACCCCGGCGCATTTGAGCGCCACTCCCAGCTCCAGGCCGATTGGACCTGCTCCGACCACCGCTACTTTGGCTTCGCCGGCTAACCGGGTTTTATCCAACCCCATGCTTTCACTCATCTATTGCTCCAGCACCATTGAAATTTCTCGCGCCAGGTGCTGCAAGCTGACCGGTTTTTGCATCCATGAACGCAGGCCTCGCTCTTTGAGGCGTTCGAGCTGTTGGTGCATCGGATGCCCGGTCAGCATGATTACTGGCACGGATATCCCACGGCGGCGGATTTCTTCAAACAATGCCAGGCCTCCCATTTCCGGCATGACCACATCTGTCAAGACCAGCGAGATCTTATCGCTAAATTCTTCCAGGATCGCCAGCGCCTCTACTCCATTCGCTGCCGGAATCGAACGATAAGTCAACAGGTTAAGACCATCCAGCAAGGCCCGCCGTGTGATGGCATCATCTTCTACCACCAAAATCGTCTGCCCGCTTCCCTCTGTGAGTAGAACAGCGCTTTGAAGCGAAGCAGAGGATTTCTCGGCAGCCAAAGGCAGGTAGATGCTGAAACAAGCCCCGCCCCCTTCGCAATTTTCAACGTATATATGCCCTTCGTGCTGTTTTACAATACCATACACCTGAGATAATCCAAGGCCGGTCCCATGACCGGGACCTTTCGTGGTAAAGAATGGCTCGAATATCCGCGCCAGGAGATGTGCGGGGATGCCTGCACCAGTGTCCCGGAACTCAACCTTTAACCATCTTCCCCCGGATAATACACCACATAAGATACAGCGCACAGGCTCGCCTGCCGGCAGGCTGGATAATGTAATCTTCAGCGTACCACCCTCTGGCATAGCATCACGGGCATTGAATGCCAGATTCATAATCACCTGTTGGATACGGGTCAAATCGGCATTTACATTAAGCGCCTCGGCGCCATATTGGAAATCCAGGATGATATTTTCCGGTAAGGTCCTACGCAGCAATTTCTCTTGGTCTCGAAACAAAGGCACCAGATTGACAGGGGTGCGTTCCAGGATCGATCGCCGGCTGAAATCAAGGATTTGCTGGATTAAATCCGCGGCGCGGTGGGCTTGCTGCAACACGGTGCGCAAGCGTTCTCGCATTTCCGGGGGCGCCGATGGCTCAGACAGCATCATTTCGGCATACAACAGAATGACCGCCATGATGTTGTTGAAATCATGTGCGATCCCCGCAGCAAGCTGCCCGACTGCTGCCAGGCGTTCTTGCTGCTGCACTCTGCGCTGGATATCGCGCTCTTGGGTCGCGTCCCGCAGCACAACCACCCAGCCTTCGGGCTGCTCCGGCGAGCCGATAGGGCGTGCAGCTACCTCGTAGATCTGATCCCCATGCAGTATTTCATGCCACACACCTTCCGGGGGAGCGATCAGCAGTTCTCCCAGCGGACGGTTTCCAAGGTACTCCAACGGTTCCCCATCGGCAATGGCTGAAATTGCCGGTAAGTAGCTGGCTGCTACCGGGTTCACCAGGCGAATACGCCGGTTGGAATCCAATAACAGCAATCCATCCGGCACTGTATCCATGATTTGCTGCACCTGCTGGGCATGCTCCCGCACCTGCAGTATCAGGCGCTCGCGATCGCGTTCTGCCTGTTTGCGCGCTGTGACATCGCGATAATTGAGCACAAACCCCCCGATCGACGGGTCCACCAGGGAATTGGAGGCGGTAACTTCCAACCAACGATATGCACCATCTCGATGGCGAAAACGCAGTTCGCGATCCGCGTAACCTCCAGGTGTCTGAGCCAACCGTGCCAGATCATCGATCGCCGCCTCCCGGTCATCGGGATGGATATATTCGAAGATTTTCTTATCACTCAGCTCATCCGGCGAGTATCCTAACAATGCCAACACTGTACCGCTGCTGTAGATCAAACCCCCGTCTGAATCCAACAAGGCGATTCCATCGGCGCTGTTTTCGATCATCGCCCGGAAGCGCCACTCGCTGGCCTGTAAGTTATTCTCAGCCTTACGCAAATCCGCCACCGTGGTTTCCAGGCCACCGACCAACGACTGGATTTGCGATGCCATACGGTTGAAGCTCAACGCCAGCAGCTCCAACTCGTCTTCCATGTCTTCCGGGTCCACGCGGAAAGAAAAATCTCCTCCACCCAGCCGCCGCGCTGCCTGGGTCAAGTTTCGGATGGGCACTCCCACCACTGCCCATATCGCTGCACCGCCAATCAAGGAGATCAGAAGCAAACTTACCCCCAGCTGCACGAACGACGAGCTTTCCAGCTCAGCCAGGTCTCGCCGGACGAGTTCCTGGCTGACAGTAAACACAAGGATCTGCTCGCGCTCCGGTATTCTCAATGTGCTGATAAATTCATTGCTAAGATCATCGGTTGAGAAGGTGCTGTCGCCCGATAACATTCGCGCGACGGTTTCGGGGGAATACTGGCCAGAGATTGGCTTACCCACGCGTTCGGGCAGCGGATTCAACAGATGATTGCCATCCGGCGAGATGATATAGGCTTGCTGATTATCATTGGTGAGAGCAGCCAGCAGCTCAAGCTGTGATTGCTCTTCTGGCAGCTGGCTGATGTGCAGCGCCAGCATCTCAACTTGCTGCTTGTAGCGGCGCTCTGCATGTGCGATGAATGCCTGAGTAACATTCCGGCGCACAAAAACCGCCATTACCGCCAGGGGTACTGTCGAGAGAAACAGAAACCAGGCGATCAGGCGAAGGACCAGCGATCCGCGAATTCGTAGTTCACTGCCCATTAAAATTCATCTGCTGAAGCTCACCGTTCTACACACCACTGCCAGATTACCATAAGGGTCGCCGGGTGATCTTAGGCATGACCAGCAGCACCAGGCTGGTCGCCAGCAATGTGAAGATAACCTCCGGCAAGGCGCCACTTGCCAAACGCGCATACATCTCAGTAAATACAATCGGCTGTCCATGGAAAATCTTCAATCCCAGGATGAATCCAGGCATCAACATTAGATAGTAATAGACCAGCACCAGTCCTGCCCAGCCAAATACCAGCACAGGTATCTTAAAGTGCTTATAAATCAGGAGTTTGTAAGCAAAGCCCATCCACAAACCGCCAAGCGAATGAGCCAGCATCGAAGCCGGGGCAAATCCTCCGGGAACACCCGCTCCAGCCAGCAGCCCCGAGATCACACCGCCTAGGGGACCTGTAAGTGCAGAGCCTATGGTGACAAATACCTCGCGTGGGTCCATCACCACATCGGTTCCAGGGATGGGTATGGTCAAGTCAGCCAACAGCACAACCAGTGCAGCCATGCCAAACAGACTGGCAATCCCGGCCAATTTCATATATTTATACAAACGTTTCGATAGCGGCAAGCCCAGGAAAGAACTCATACATCCAACTCCTGTGGCAGCTCCGGTCATAGTGCGCCGGTTATCCGGCGATACGGCAGAAACAATCCAGACTCATTCCTTCATACTCATCAGCTCAAAAAGGGGCCAGTTTGGCAGCACGTCCATTTCGAGGGCATCGCGTTGGCCGCGTAAATACCGGAATGTGCCGGCCGCCGCAATCATGGCAGCGTTGTCGGTACAAAGGTAGATCGGCGGGATGTGCACCGTTCTATCCGCCTGAGACATAATCGCATGGCGCAGTGCCCGGTTGGCCGATACACCACCCGCGATCAAGATTTCACCTGCGTTGAACAGCCTTGCGGCGCGTAATGTCTTGCCTACGAGCACGTCTACGACAGCAGCCTGGAAGCTCGCAGCCATATTTGCAACCGGCAGGTCCAGTTTGGAGGCCTCTAAACGGCGCACTTCCCGCAGGACGGCAGTCTTCAAACCGCTGAACGAAAAGTCCCAGCTGTCTTCTAACCAGGCACGTGGAAATGAAAATGCCTTTGGGTCCCCCTCTTCTGCGGCGCGTTGTATCGATGGACCTCCCGGATACGCCAGGCCAAGCAGCCTGGCGACCTTATCGAACGCTTCTCCTGCAGCATCGTCAAGCGTGGCGCCCAGCCGCCGGTAGTTTAGCTGCTCTTCCATCAGCACCAGCTCGGTATGCCCACCTGAGACGATCAAGGCGACCAAGGGGTAACGCGGTTCCGCAACCGGCTGCAGCCCGGCATCGTACAGCCAGGCAGAATACAAATGACCCTCCAGGTGATTTACCCCCACCAACGGTAATCCGGAAGTCAGAGCCAAACCCTTAGCCATATTGATCCCCACCACCAGAGAGCCTGGAAGCCCGGGTCCGCGTGTGACCGCAATGCCATCCAGATCATCCAGGGTTACGTGAGCTTGCTGCAGAGCTTGTTCCACAACCGTGTAGATAGTACGAATATGCTGGCGTGAAGCTACCTCGGGGAAAACTCCGCCGAACCGGGCGTGCAGATTGGCCTGGGACGCAACCACGTTGGATAGGATCTTGCGCCCGTTTTCAACCACCGACGCTGCGGTTTCATCACATGAGGTTTCAATCCCCAAAATACGCACCAGCTGCCGGCTTACACTCCCCGAGTATGCTTTTGGATCTTTAGGTTCCATCATTTATTCACATCCACGTTTCTACCAGGTTAGGCGATTCTCAATGCCGGTTAAGCTTGTCTGACCGGCAGCACCAGGTCCATTGGATAATCCGCCAGCACTTCCATCTTACCATCTGGGCGCACCCAGACTGAATTTTCCAGGCGCACACCCAGGCCGCGCTCCGGATAATACAAACCAGGCTCAATCGTGACCACTACTCCTGGATCCAGGCGATCATTTTCGCTGGCATTGCGTCCGAACCATGGGCGCTCATGGATATTCAGCCCGATGCCATGCCCCAATCCGTGCACGTAGCCTTCCAGCGTTTGGGGATTACTCAGGATCGTGGCGTGCCCGCGCGCCTCGAACAACTCACATGCCCGGCGTTGGTAAGCCCGGCATTGTGCGCCGGCTTCAAGCTCATCCATGATTTGGTGGTACACACCCAGGACATCCTCATACAACGCTTGAGCCGCGTCGCTGGCAAACCCCAGGCACCAGGTGCGGGTGAAATCATAAAAGTATCCCCCTCCCGCCTCGCAGGGGAAAATATCGAACACGATCGTCTCTCCCAGGCGCAGTAAATCGGTAGGCGTTCCGGTGCTGTGAGGCACGCCGGCGTCTTTACCAATGGCAAAAATGGTCTCCTCCGGGTTCTCTGCGCCCAATTCCGCCAACCACAAATTGATCAGTCTCTTGATGTCGCCTATACGCAAAGGATTTCCATCTTGATTTACCAGCACACCTGCTCGGGCGCGCTGCGAGGACAGGAAGTCTGCTGCCCTCCCAACCACCTGAGTGGTGATTTTTCCCATCGCACGTATGCGTTCTACCTCGCCAGCGTCTTTCGTCGTCATTGCGCTGAATAATGGCGAATCTTCGATTTCTCCGATAATGGTTAATTCAGGCATGATCTTCTGCAGCAGCGTAAAGGTTGTATAGGCGCGGCTTGCATCGGTGCGGCCGTAGATTGCCAGGCGACCCGACCGGATGCCCAGGTCATTCAACATGCGTTGGTAGCGCAGAACCATCGCCTTGCTTGCATTTCCACTGGCTTGTTTTGTGAGTTCTTCCAGCGGATAATCCGCCAGATTGTAGGATCGCAGACCCGTGCGAGCGGCTTCGTCGCGTTCCATGGGGTTGTAAAATAATACCGGTGGTTCGCCGCGCACCTTGATCAGCTCAGCCTGAGTCAGATGGGCGCCGCCCGTTAGATAAACCATGGGTGGGTTGTGAAACGCAGCACCTGTCACCAGCAAAGCATCCAGGTCTCGAGCTTCCATCAGCGCGTCTAAATCCGATTTCATCACTTTCTCCAAAACATACCCGTTCAGGATTTGTTTAAGGCCCGGCGCAAACCATCCAGCAGCGTTTCTTCTTGCTCGGGCAGCACCGTGCGTGGGTCAAGCAAGACACGTTCTTCTTGAGCGCGTGCAATGATGGCAGGCTGCTGGCGCCTCAGCCGCTCCAACATCTGATTTGGGCTGAGCACATCCAGGGCTAAAACCCAGGTAGGCAGCGTTTCTCCCGGCAGACTGCCCCCACCAATGGTGGATTCACTGCTGATCACCTGTCCCTGCCCCAACGCGCCTGCCCAGGCTTCTGCACGCTGGCGGATATCCTCCGCAGACATGGAGATCATACGCCAAACAGGGATTTCCCGTTCAGCTTCATCCTTCAAGTAATGCAGCAGGGTAGCAGTCAGCGCTGACAGGCACAGCTTATCGGCCCGGATGGCTCGCGCCAGGGGATGCTTGCGCAGTCGCTGAACCAGGTCCGCCCGTCCGATAATGATACCCGCCTGTGGGCCACCCAGAAGTTTATCGCCCGAAAAACATACCAGATCCACACCAGCAGCCAACGACTCCTGTATCATCGGTTCGTGGGACAGCCCAAATGGGGCTGTATCCAGCAAGGTGCCCGACCCCAGGTCATCCACCACCGGGATTTCCGCCTGGTGGGCTACAGATACAATCTCTGGCAGCTCCGGTTCACTGGTGAAACCCACCAGTTGGAAATTCGAGCGATGGGCGCGCATAAACAGCGCCGGCTTTTCTTGCAGAGCATCTTCGTAATCCCGGAGATGCACCCGGTTGGTGGTGCCAACTTCCAGAAGCCGCGCGCCCGATTGCTTCATTACGTCTGGGACGCGGAATCCACCGCCGATCTCAACCAGCTGCGAACGGGCAATCACCACCGCTCTCCGGCGCGCCAGTGCGCTCAGCACCAGCATCACCGCCGCGGCATTGTTGTTGACCACCAGCGCAGCCTGCGCACCCGTCAGGCGCTGCAGCAGCGCCTCTGCATGTACCAGGCGCGAGCCGCGCTTACCCTTCTCAAGGTCGTATTCCAAATTGGAATATCCCCTGGAGACATCAGCAACCGCCTGCAGCGCCGACCGGCTGAGAGGCGCCCGCCCCAGATTGGTGTGCAGGATTACTCCGGCAGCATTGACTACCGACAGCAAAGTAGGCGCCGTCCAGGCCTGCAGCAGGCGTTCTGCCTGGCTCAACAGCTCCGCTCCTTCCGGCAGCGCCTCGCCATCACGATAGCCACTGCGGGCTGCATCCAGGGACTGGCGCAGCGCCTGCAAGGTCAGCGGCCTGCCAAAACAGGCGGTCAAGTTGACCGCCTGTTGGGTTTGCAGTAAGCGCTCTACAGAAGGCAGATCTCGAAGTCCAGGCATATCCAGCTAACCGTCCAGACAGCGCGCGTGCGAGGCTATGGCTTCCACTGGCTTTTTTCTCTCATCCGCAGCAGCCATTCCACCAGCACAAAACCAATTGCCAGCAATAGCGCCAGCAAAGGGCTGAGCACTCTCCCAATCTGCAGCCAGGCCAGAGTAGGCCCGTAGATACCGATCCACAAAGACTGGCGCAGGATAATTACTGGTGTCGGCGGAGGTGTGCTGGGGAAACGCCGGTTCAAGTATGCCACTGCGGGAAGGAAGGAGCCGGTCAGCGCCAACACACTCAAAAAAAAGAACAACCAGCGCGGCCCCAGCGTTGGTAAGGTAAAGAAAAACAAATACAGCAGCCCAGCCCAGCCAACCAGGGCCAGGATGAATGCTGCCGGTACGAATCTAGATACCGCAGGAGAGGCGTGAGTTTCCATGATCATTACTCCTTGCTTCTACCGCGTCCTGGCGGCTCACCATTCCTCGATGGTAGATTTTAGACCAGCCAGCTGGTTGCGGGTGCTTTCCAGCCCGGTCTGCATCTCTGCCAGCTTGCCGCGTTCGGCGCGCACGAAGCGTGTATAGGGGGAGACAGCTTCTTGTATACGCTGCAAGCTTCGTTCCATCTCTCGTTCGAACTGCATTCGAAGTGAGCGAACCAGCGACTCACGCAGCTCTGCCACCTTCATACTGAGCTCGCTTTTTGCCTGCCGGCGGCGTGCGGGAATGACGAACAATCCCAGGGTAGCCATCAGCCCGGCTAATAAAATTCCTGTTACATCCGCAGCTACCGTGGTAGCTAAAACCGCAACCAGGGTACCCAGGCCCACCGCTCCAACCTCTACGGCTGCCAGAGTGGCTACCGCTGCCTGTGCCCCATCGGCAATCGCCTGGGCTTCCAGTGTACGGTCATAACTATCCACCACCCTACCAGCCTCCCGTCCGACCGCTTCGATCAACCTTTCACGGTCATGATGGAAGCTGCCCACACCGGTATCGCCTATGATGCGATCTTTGTGACGCAGACGTCGTTCGGAGAGGTGTTCCATCACCGCCTGCCATTGGCGATAATCCGCATCAACCAGCCAGTCGATCAGCTCTGCCACCTTGGTTTCGATGCGCTGCGGCGCGTCGGAGACCACCTGCTGCTCGAACTGCTGCTGGATGCGCGTCCGGTTCAACAGGTCGAAAACACGCCCGATGCGCATAATATCGTCAAAGAAAACCTGCCCGCGCTGTTCCATCTCGAAAAGCACATTTTCCACATCCGCCATGCGGTAGTTAAAGTCACGCTGCATGTCCTCTTTGTAAAGGCCAAGCTGCGCCTCTACATCATCCAGCATGGCAAAGTCCTCTCTGAGCAGGTCCAGGCGCGACGCAACCACATTCTGATAGCGGTCTACCAAATGGAAACCCACCCCAAGCGGGTTTAAGAATTTCAAACGCAGGCGCCCGGCCTCATCTAAGGTATTGCGGATATATGTTTCCAGGGGCTCGAAACGACTTTCAGCCCACACCGACTGGTCGCCCTGCTTGGCGCGCAGCGCCAGTCGGGCGCTGATCGGGAAGATCTCCGGGGTGACCCCGAAAAGCAAACGCGAGTTTTCTGCAATGAACTGGCGCACCTGCTCCAGCTCTGCTTCTTGCTCGAACAAGTCGATCTTATTCAAAACCACAACCACTTTCTTTCCCCAGTCGCGAATGCGCTCCAAAAACGCACGCTCGCTTTCGGTGAAAGGGCGGTCGGCTGAGGTGATGAACAAGACCAGATCCGAGCGCGGTACGAACTGTGAGGTGATGGCCTCATGCTCTCGGATGATGGCATTGGTGCCCGGCGTATCCACAATGCTGATCTCTGCCAGCATATCCACCGGCGCAGTGATCACGTGCAGGGCTTCATTTTCTACCCGGCGCTCCTGCTCTGAACCAAAGCGCAGGATATTGATCTGAGTCGTGGTGGGTGTCACGCCTTCTTTCAAAACCCGCTGACCCAGCAAGGCATTGATGAAGGCGCTCTTTCCGGCATTGAACTCGCCAACGACCACCAACAGGAATAGATCGTCCAGTTGGCGGATCGATTGCGCTAGAGTTTCTTCATCTTCAGGGGCAGCGCCAAACTGCAGCAGTGCTACCCGAAGATCGTGGAGCAAGCTGCGTTCACGGTTGAGTAGTTCTTCCTGTGATTGGTTTAGTATCTTCATAGTGGAGGATTCCTGACAAGATTATACCTTTTACCCACGTTCAAATCCAGGTATACTGACGCACATGATTCCTAGCAATTTATACGCCACCTGGGTTGAAATTGATCTGGGAACACTGGCTTCCAATGTGCGCTGGCTGATTAATTCAACCCAGACATCTGTCATGGCAGTCGTCAAAGCCAATGCCTACGGACACGGCGCCGTGCAGGCGGCACGCGCTGCTGTGCAGGGCGGCGCAGCCTGGTTAGGTGTGGCGCGATTGGAAGAGGCGCTTCAGCTTCGTGATGCCGGGGTGGAAACACCCATCCTGGTGATGGGCTATACACCGGCAGCCCGCATGGGCGAGGCTGTCCGCCAGAGGATATCCCTGACAATCTGGGACCCTGCGCAGATCGAGGCTGCAGCCTCCCAGGCATCCATGACCGGAGATATCGCCCGTGTCCATCTTAAGGTGGACAGCGGAATGAACCGCCTGGGAGTACAGATCAACCAGGCTTGCAGCCTGGCGCAAGCAGCCGCTTCAACCCCGGGCATGCTCCTGGAGGGTATCTTCACCCATTTTGCGCGCGCCGACGAATACGAACAGGCGCCAACCGACCGGCAAGAGGTCCTTTTCAACGAGCTGTTGGACAGCCTGGATGCTCTTGGAGTCCGCACCTCCTGGATTCATGCCTATAACTCGGCTGCCAGCCTGTGGCGCGAATCGAGCCGCTTCAACCTGCTGCGCCCGGGTATATCGATCTATGGGCTGCATCCCTCGGATGAATGCCAGCTTCCGGATGCTTTTCACCCGGTGCTCTCCTGGAAGGCCGTACTCAGCCATGTAAAAATGCTGCCGCCAGGGCGCGGGGTGAGCTATGGGCACGAATATGTCACCAGCCGCACTGAACGCATCGGCACCATCCCGGTCGGTTATGCTGATGGATTCCACCGCAGCCAACCCAATGAGGTGCTGATCGCAGGAAAGCGCGTTCCGATCGTCGCGCGAGTCTGTATGGATCAGGCTATGGTGCAGCTCGACTCGATACCCGGCGCCGTTTCTGGAGACGAGGTAGTCATCATCGGTGAGCAGGGTGATCAAAAAATTACCGCCGAACAAGTTGGGAGGCGGTGGGGCACGATTAACTACGATGTCGTCTGCGGGATCAGCGCCCGCGTCGTCCGAGTATACCGCTAACATTTACCGGCTGCCCGATCGCCAGGAGCTTGTGCTTTATGCCGAAACAGCCTCTGAAGGGCAAAATCGCTCTGATCACCGGTGCATCCAGCGGTCTGGGAGTTGATTTCGCACACGAGTTGGCCCGGCGCGGTATGAACCTGGTGCTGGTCGCGCGCCGGGAGGAACGGCTGCTCCAACTTGAAAAAGAGATGGGCGATCACTACGGCGTTCGCACCTGGGTCATCCCCATGGATTTGGGCGTACCCGGCGCCGCGCAGCAGCTCTATGAAACTACCCGACACCTGGGATTGGAAGTTCACATTCTGATCAACAACGCCGGCTTCGCCACCCACAGGAACTTTGCAGAGACATCCTGGGAACAAGACCAGCAAATGCTGCAGGTGAACGTTTCAGCAGCCGTTCACTTAACCAAACTCTACTTGCAAGAGATGCTGCAGCGGAATTCCGGTTACATCTTGCTGCTATCTTCGATCGGGGCATTTCTGCCTGCACCGACGTATGCAGTCTATTCGGCAGCCAAGGGCTTTCTGCTTCTCTTTGGCGAAGCCCTGGATTATGAGCTTCGCGACACCAATGTAAGCTGCACCGTGCTGGCGCCTGGCTTCACGGACACCGAGTTCTTGCAAGTAGCCGGGCAGATCCCCAGCCTGTATGAAAGACTGGTGATGATGTCCAGCGCGCGCGTAGCCCAGGTGGGTATTCGCGCCATGCTGGCGCACCACAGCAGCGTTGTGCCCGGTTGGATCAACGCCCTGACTGTTTGGATCTTGCGGCTGCTGCCCCGGCGGGCAGCAGCTTTCTTCGCATACTGGTTTATCAATTACGGCTAGATGCACGGCTTTCGCGCTGGATATTTCCAACAGACAATAAAGCCAGCCCAAGAAAGATAAATCCAATCCCCACAAATGCCAGCGGTGTCAGGCTCTCTCCTAATAAAAAGATGCCCAATAGTCCGGCTGTAGCCGGTTCTGCCAGCGTCAGCGTAACTGCGGTCGCAGCCTGCACGTGATTCAAGCCGTGCGCGAAAAGAGAGTAAGCTAGGACTACGGTTACCAGTCCTAAATGAAGAGCCACCATAATTCCGCGTGGCACAGCCAGCCAGTGCAGGTCGGTAAAAAACAAGAGCGGCGTAAGCAGCAGCGCACCCAGGGTAAATACCACCGCCATCACTGCCTCCGGCGGGCGAGATTCCAAAAGTCCCTTGCTGGCAACGGTGAACAAAGCGTAAGCACCACCGGCGGCAGTCGCCAGTAGGACCCCAAGTGCGTCCACTTGCAGCCTGTCGGCCTGGAAGAAACCGCTGCCAGCGCCTACCAACAGCGCGCAGCCAATAATTGCAAGCGAGGTAGCCGCGCCCCAAATCTTGCCGGGGCGCTCGCCGCGCAGAAAATATCCCAGGATGCCAGCCAGGATCGGCGAGCTGCCGATGCCTACGATCGTGCCCACGGCGACGCCGGCGCGAGCTACGCCTGCAAAGAACAACAATTGGTAGGCCGCCATGCTGATCCCGGCAGCCAATGTGTCCCTGATCGGCCAACGCAGAGGATTGGTGAGCGTCCGGCGAGCGATTGCAAATGCCAGCAGACCTAACCCGCCGATCACCAGCCGCACTGTGCCGATCGAAACGGGCTGGGCTCCGGCAGGCGCCAGCGCCTGGCTGGTGCCTGTAGTGCCCCACAACACGGCTGCTGCCAGAACAAGCCACGCGCCGCCCGTTTGGGCGGCGCGCTTTACTTCAGTTCGTTTTCCCATTTAACCGCCCAGGTAGGCCTTCTTTACCTCCGGGTTTTGAGCAATCTCCTGTGAGCTGCCTGAAAGCACAATTTTGCCCGTTTCCAATACGTAAGCGCGATGTGCATATTTCAAGGCCATTAATGCATTCTGTTCCACCAGCAGAATCGTGGTGCCATCTTGCTGGTTCAAGTCGCGGATGACACCAAATATCAATTCAACCAGCACCGGTGCCAACCCCATAGAAGGCTCATCCATCAGCAGGATTTTCGGGCGGAGCATCAACCCGCGTGCGGTTGCCAGCATTTGCTGTTCGCCTCCAGACAGGGTTCCACCCTTCTGCGTAATGCGTTCCTTCAGGCGTGGAAAAAGCTCGAAGACTGCCTCCATGCGCCGGTCCACTTCCACCGAGCTGGACAGGGTATACGCGCCCATCTCGAGATTTTCCCGCACCGTCAACCGGGGAAAGATCCCCCGCCCTTCGGGCACATGCCCCACACCGATGGAGACGATTTCGTGCGCAGGCAGGTCAGTAATATTCTGCCCGTTGAAGAGAATTTTCCCCTCGCGAGCATGCACCAAACCTGAAATCGTCCGCAGCGTGGTGCTCTTGCCAGCACCGTTGCCTCCGATCAGGGTAACAACTTCCCCTTCTTCTACCAGCAGCGAAATCCCCTTCAAGGCATGAATGTGACCATAGTATGAATGCACATTCTGCAGCTCTAGCAGGCTCATGATTCTTCTGTGCTCCCATCCAGGATTGTCGCAATTGCCTCTCGCCCCAGGTATGCCTCGATCACGCGCGGGTTATTGCGGATCTCTTCAGGTGTGCCCTCAGCAATTTTTTGCCCGTAATCCATAACGCTCACACGCTCAGAAATGCCCATCACCACGCGCATATCATGCTCGATGAGCAGTATCGTGACATCCAGATCATCCCGCAGCCGGCGAAAGAGCCGCATGGCATCCTGGGTCTCGTGAGGGTTCATTCCAGCGGTAGGTTCGTCCAGCAGCAGCAGCTTTGGCTCGGAAGCCAGCGCCCGGGCAATCTCTATTCGTCTCTGCACGCCATACGGCAGGTTGCGCGCCAGTTCGTCGCCCACGCTGCGCAAGCCTACAAATTCCATCAGCTCGATCGCCCGCTGGTGGGCGTGTTCTTCCTCAGCCAAATAGGACTTGTTGCGTGCAATGACTGCCCAGGCACTCTGCTTCAAACGGGTGAACATGCCCACCAGAATATTTTCAATAACCGTCATGTTCCCAAACAAGCGAATATTCTGAAAAGTGCGCGAGATGCCCATTGCTGCGATCTGGTCAGAGCGTTTTCCGACCAGCATCTTATCCTGAAAGCGAATCTCACCCTCCTCAGGGCGGTAAATGCCGGTCAGTGTGTTGAAAAATGTGGTCTTTCCGGCGCCATTCGGGCCGATAATGCTGCAAATCTCGCCTTTCTCAATGGAAAAGTCCATCGCATTGACAGCGGTCAGCCCGCCAAAACGTTTGGTCACACCTTTGGCTTGCAGCAGTACGCCATCAGCCGACATTTTGACCCTCCTGTGCTTCATCGACAGGAACGGAGGTGCCACCACCACCAAGCGGGATATCATTTTCAGCGCGCAGCTCACGCTTACGCCGTTCGGCGGGTATCAAGCCTGCAGGCCGGTAAATCATCATCAGGATCAGGATCAAGCCGAACAGCATGCGCTGGTACTTGGCGGGATCCAATTGTGTCGAGAGATTCTTCCAGGCAAAGTTGATGATCGGGATCACGCCATCTGATTGGCGCAGCTCGCTCAGGTAGAGGGACAGACCCTGCAGCACCTGTAAGTTGAGAATCACAACCACGGCTGCACCGACGATCACGCCTGGTATGCTGCCTAAACCGCCAAGGATGACCATCGAAAGCACGCCGATCGATTGCATGAACGAGAACGATTCGGGGCTGACGAAGGTACGGCTGGCGGCAAACAACACGCCCATGGCGCCGGCGAAGGAAGCGCCGGCAGCAAAGGCTGCCAGCTTCATGCGCACCAGGGGTACACCCATTGCAATGGCAGCGGTTTCATCTTCGCGAATAGCAGTCCAGGCGCGCCCGATATTGGAATCGTCCAGGCGCTGCACCACCACAATCACAACGAGAATCACCGCCAGGGCTGCCAGATAGAAGAACAGGTTATAGAACTCACCCAGTGTAACCGTATGCCCAACCACCGGTCTGAGAATCACGTTCAATCCATCTAACAGCGGTTGGGGCAGCGGGGGTCGTTGAATTGGCGAAATCCCCTGCGGGCCATTGGTCAGGTTGATCGGCTTATCAAGATTGTTCGCCAGTACGCGGATTACTTCGCCAAAGCCCAGGGTCACAATCGCCAAATAATCGCCCCGCAAGCGCAGCACAGGCAGGCCCAACAGGATGCCCGTAAGGGCTGCCATGCCGACTCCGAGAAAGATGAACAGGTAGAATGCACTCGCCGGCAGAAAAAACGGCGTATCAGGGTTTGCTGTCCCGGGAATGGCGTCCAGTAGATAGAGCTGTTGTGAACCAAAAATGGCCCACATATAAGCCCCAACCGCGTAGAAAGCCACATACCCCAGATCGAGCAGCCCGGCAAAACCAACCACGATGTTCAAGCCCAACGCCAGGGCAGCGAAAACGCTGATCTGAAAGATAGTTTCCAGATAAAAGATATTACGCACCCCCAGAACCGGCACCAGCACCAGAGCAATCAAAACCCCCAGCCCCAGCTTGGCATATTTATCCAGGCGCAGGTAGTAAATGAGCAGCGCTGATGATGCAAAAACGAGAAACCCCATCAGAGATCGAGGGCTGGTATATACCATCAATGTGCCCAGGGTTAAGTAAGCCACTGCGATCAGATAGGGATGCCAGCCTTGATTGATCCATTTGATCACCTGGGCAAACCAGGTGGTGAAGCGCTCTTTTAGCCCACCCATGTTTGCCTCCTACGCCTTTTGTCCTACCTGCTCGCCGAGCAAGCCAGAAGGACGGAATATCAGCACCAGGATCAAAATTCCAAAAGCCAGGATGTCTTTATATTCTGCGCCAAAGGCCCCAAACGTGAACACATTTAGATACGAGCCCGCAAAGGTCTCCAGCATTCCCAGCACGATCCCTCCTAAAAGCGCTCCAGTGATATTGCCGATGCCGCCCAAAACCGCGGCGGTGAAAGCCTTGATGCCTGGGAAGAAACCGACGAAGGGGTCGATGCGGGTAAACTTCAAAGCATACAGCACTCCCGCAGCACCGCCCAGCGCACCCCCGATCAGGAAGGTGAGAGAGATAATACGGTTTACGTTGATTCCCATCAGGCTGGCGGTTGCCTGGTCCTGAGCCACAGAGCGGATTGCCTTGCCCAGTTTGGTTGCGTTGACCAAATAGTTCAAGCCAACCAGCATCAGAATCGCGGCAACGATCACCCATACCGATTTGACCTGGATATCCAGGTTAATATTTGTGCCGGAAAATGGGATGCTAAAAATTGAGAAACGCTCATCGAAGTTGCCAAATGTAGGAATAATGCGATGAAACTGGCCTGTAGTCAGGCTCTCGATCAACCGGATGGCGTCCTGAAGGAAGAAAGATACGCCAATCGCCGAAATAAGCGGCACCAGGCGGGGGGCATTGCGTAGGGGGCGGTATGCGCTCATCTCCACCAGAATGGCTACCACCCCTGCAGCCACCATACCCAGAATGATCGCCAGGATCAACCACAGATAGGCCAGCAGATTTGAAACATCACCCAGCAATCCCGCACGTTCCAGACCGATCAGGATTTCCACGCCGACAAAGGCGCCAATAGCAAAGATTTCACTGTGGGCAAAATTAATGAACTCGAGCACGCCATATACCATGGTGTAGCCCAACGCAATGGCAGCATACACAAACCCGATGGTCACGCCATCGACCAGAACCTGGGGCAGATTGACTAATGTATACGCAAAGATATCTAAACCATTGCGTTCGATCGTAGCCTGGTCTGCCGCTGAGCCGCGCAGGAGCAGTGCCAGGAGCAGGATCAACGCCGAAAGCACCAGGCCGCTTCCAGCGACAAAAACTAAAATCTGGCCCAAAGGCCTTAAGATTTCTCGAATGAGCTGAGAGTTGAAAACCCTTCGCATGAGAGCTCCCAAATCAAAATTTCCTGGCCCACGCTGATGCTGGCATACAGGCAGGCAGCCGAAAACAAGCCGGCTGCCCGCCTGGACAGCTCATTCGTAAGCCGGGGAATCCGGTTGACGCTTATTGTGGTGGAGCAATATCAAGCGTCTGGTCGATCGTGTTGTCGTTCCACTTCGCAGGATCAGCCGAGGTAACCTGGATGACAAAGTACTTGGCAGTGGTCAGGTCTCCCTTAGCATTGAAATTGATCGTTCCCGTGATGCCCGAGAAATCTTTCAGGCCGCGAACGGCCTCAGTCACCTGGGCACGCGTGGGCAGTTTACTGCCATTGGCTGTAGTTGCGTTTTCGATCGCCTTCAGGCACAGCGCCATCGCATCGAAGCCCTGGGCAGCGAATGGTTTCGGGTCCGCATTGTACTTCGCCTTGAAGTCGGTTTGGAACTTGGCGGTGCCAGGATACAGCTTCGCCGGGCCGGCTACGGTGGTGTAGTACACACCGCCGCCATCGAGCAGCGCCGCGCCGCCGATATTGATCGCCTCGGGCGAGTCGTAGCCATCGTCGCTCAAGAACATACCCATGTAGCCCTTCTCGCGCGCCTGCTTGAACAACACAGAGGCCTGGTCGTAAATGCCGCCGAAGTAGAGCACGTCCGGATTGGCCGCCACCACTGGCGCCAGGATTGCGTCGAAGTTGGCCTTCTCCTCGGTGCCTTCGAAACCGACCACCTGCATGCCCAGACGCTCAGCTTCGCGCTTGAAGAACTCGGCGATGCCCTGGCCGTACGCGGTCTTGTCGTGGATGACGTAGGCCGTCTTCATCCCTTTGCCAAAGGCAAACTGAGCTCCTACTACACCCTGGACGTCGTCACGCCCCACGATACGGCTGACCTCGGCATAACCGCGGTCGGTCACGCGCGGGTTGGTGTTGGCAGGAGAAACATTTGCCAGGCTGGCGGTGTGGTATTCTTCAGACGACGGGATTTGCACACCAGAGTTGTAGTGTCCAACCACGCACAGAACTTCAGGGTCGGCAACGATGCGTTTGGCATTGGCGACGCCCTGATCGGGATTGGCTTGGTCGTCATAGGGAGCCAGTTCGACTTTGAAGCCCATTGCTTCCAGGGGGGCTTTCAATTGTTCCATCGCCAGTTCGGCGCCGTTCTTAATGTCTACACCGATCGCCGATTGTCCGCCAGAAAGCGGGCTCTGGGTAGCAATCTTGATCGTACCGCCGCCGGCAGGTGCACCGCCGCCTGCGCATGCAGTCAGCATCATGGTGGCGACCACCAGCAGCGAAATCAACGGGAATAGGCGTTTATTCATAGTTCTTCTCTCCATAGAAAACAATTGTTTTTGCTCATCTTAGGTTCTGAAATTGACGGAGTATGTAGGGTATGTTGATTTTCGGCTTGGTTGCACCTCCTATTTCAGGCTATTGCCAGATCATCATCCGGTTATGAATCGTCGTTGGATTGGTTTGCACCAGCATGACTCGGGAACACATAGCACAGACAACAAAAGCTGGTACCTGGCACGTATAAGCCAGCTACAGATTTACCCCCTGATGGCGTGAAGAGACGGAGTGCTTCCCGAGATAATGCCACTTAGCAGTCCTTCCGCAGTGCGAAAGCAGTTTAGATCTTGGAAGCAGTCAATAGTTTAGTCTAAATCATATTTGAAACTCTGTCCAGGGGGGAAGATAACAAATTCATAAAAACCCGACCCTGTAAAAAGAAGACTACGCGCCCCGCATCTCAGCATCTTCTGTCAGGCAGCCAGGATATGGCGACAGGTTTATTAGAGAATTGGTTATACGAGCACATCAGCGCGTACTTTGACATATACCGCTATGCTGGGTATAATACATCTTCGCGGGTAATACCGCAGGTATATTGATGCAAATTCGCCGCCGAACAGGCGGCTTGAAATCTTATAATTCGGGAGATAGCGCTATGGAAAATCAAACAGAAATCACCTCGGAAAGCGCCCCCAATATCGACCTAAACGAAATTAAGCGCAAAGCCAGGTTTAGCGGAACCATCCTCAAAACCACCCTGGCTGGAGCCCTGGTTGACATTGGATTGGGCATTCAAGGGGTGATCCACATCTCGCAAATCCAAGAGCAGCCGATTAATCGGGTGGAAGATGTGGTGAAGGTTGGACAGACTGTAGATGTCTGGGTTCGCAAAGTTGATGTAAAAAGAAATCGTATCGAGCTGACCATGATCAAGCCACTCGACCTGGAGTGGCGCGAAATTGAGCCGGGGATGGTAATCAAGGGTCGAGTCACTCGCCTGGAAAATTTCGGCGTTTTCATTGATGTTGGTGCTGAACGTCCCGGTCTGGTGCATATCAGTGAAATGACCCACGACTATGTAAAAAATCCTGGCGAGCTGGTCAAAGAAGGCGATGAAGTTGACGTTCAGGTGTTGGAAGTAAACAAACGCAAAAAGCAAATCCGCTTGAGCATGAAAGCCTTGATCGAAAAACCCGAAGCCACGGTGAAGGCGATCGTGGATCGCAGGGATAAAGAGAAAGTACGCGACCGCGAGGTCGTGGCTGAAGTCGTTGAGAAAGAGGAAGCGGTGCCTACCGCCATGGAAATCGCCCTGCGCGAGGCGATGGAACGCCGGCAGCAAACTCAGGGTGTCCAGAAGAAGAGCAAACGCAAGAATTCAGACGCTGACGAGATCGATAGAATTTTGGCACGTACCCTGGATCATAAAATCCGCACAGGTAGATGATATCTTCCGAAGCGCTTTGATCCCGTCAGATGAAGATCCCGCTGCTTATGGGCAGCGGGATCTTTTTATTCAATCAACTTATTCGTATTTCAGGGCATTCACCGGGATCAGCGTCGCCGCCCGGAGAGCGGGATACAAACCTGAGATCAGCCCGATCAAAACCGAAAAGATCAGGGCAAAGACCGGTAGCCAGGGCGGTGTATAAACTGCCAGAGCCGGCGGTGGTCCACCCTGGTTTGATGCCTGACCGGCGAAGTACGCCAGCGCCAGGACATTGATGATCTGTCCGGCACTCCAGCCAACAAGCACCCCTCCCAAGCCGCCTACGAATCCAATTCCAGCGGCCTCACCGAGAAACACACTCAAAACATCCCGGTTGGTGGCTCCAATGGCCTTCATCAAGCCAATTTCACGCGTGCGCTCCAGGATAGCCATCGCCATGGTGTTGGCAATGCCGATGGCTGCCACCAGCAGGGCAATCGCTCCTACACCGCCGAAGATCACCTGCAGCACCAGGTAGAAGCTGTTGATTCCCTCCACAAAGGCTTGTGGGGTGTACGATTGGAATCCCATGGCGTTGATCTGCTCTGAGATCTCGAGCACATTCTGGACTTCGGAGACTTTTACGGTGACAAAAGGATAGCCATCCCGGTTGCGGTCGATGCGCCGCCCACCGCCCCATTCATTGAAAGCAGTCATCTCTTCCATCGAGATATAGATGGTGTAATCTGCTTCTCCAGATTGCGCCAGGATGCCTGCTACTCTCATCGGCACAGATTTTCGCACTTCCACGCCGTCTTGCGTCCACTTGATCAGGGTCAGTTTCAGGTTTGCGTTCATCAAATCAGGCGGAGGCGGGGGCTCCTGACCAGGGCGCAGACGGGGATCGTAAAACTGCTCGTTCACCCGGTAGCCCACGAGCACCGTGCCTCGCTCCAACACCGTGGTACCCTGCTCTGCCCGCAGGCCGAGGCCGCTCAAATCTTGAAGCCCGATCCCTTGCAGATTGGCCCAGGTTTCCAAACGCTGGTAATTCAGCATGCCGCCGTACATTAAGAAGTCGCGCGAAATAACCGACTCCACACCGGGTATGGCGGCGATATCCTGCAGCGAACTGTTAGTAAGTTTGATCTCATTCCCTGGCTGGCCTGGACCGCCGCCGGGGCCAGGTGCGGGCATTTCGCTGTAACCAGGATTGACCTGGATCAGGGAGAGATCACCAATTCCATACAGCTGTGAGGTGGCATTGCGCTGTAAACCGATCGCCAATGAAACCAGGACAACAACTGCCGCTGAGCCGATGACAACCCCCACTGCAGTCAATGCGACCCGGGCTTTTCGCCGCGACAAGTTCTCCAGGATTAACAGCACCAGATCCAGGAAAGACATCGTTTATCCCTTAATTGGAACTGCGGGCTTTACACCGGGATCTTCCTGCGGCGCCTCAACCGGAGGCATCTCTCCCGGTGTGGGCTGAGAAGACCCGCTGTCCAGGCCAAACAGACCTCGCAAGAAGCGCAGCACCTTCTGCCAGAAGGTTTCCGGTTCTCCCGGAATCGGGAAGCCGCCATCCGGAGGGATGCCCTCACCGCCTTCGCCGGTTCCCGGTTCCGGCATGATCATCTCTTGCACTTCGACACTTAGCGTCCGGCTGATCACCTGAGGCTGGTTGAAATCGTCGGTGAACTCTATATTGATTTGCAGTTCCAATGGCCCGGGGAGGTCTGGAGTCAGCATGGTGTCCAGGGTGTAGTAGCCGCCGATATCCAGGGCTCCGACCAGGATCGAATCGTTCATCAATTGGCCTGCCCCAGTGCTCACGCGCATTGTACCCAGCACCACGGACTTGCGGCCCAGATTTACAATCTGCAAAGGAAGCACGCTGGTTTGCCCGGCAAAGAGTGGATCTGGAGGGCGGTAAAAGTTTACGTCCACTTGCGGGGGAGAGTAAACCAGCAGGGTTACAACCTGGTCGTCGTTGAACACCGCACCGCGCTCATCGGTGTAGGAGAACGAAATCTTCATCGGATAGGCGCCCGGGTTGGTGGAAGCATTGACGATCAAATCCGCAGAAGCCTTTAAGCTCTGGCTTTCTTGCAAGTCGCCCAGAAATTGCACATTGGATGCAGCTACTGGGGCAAAATTACCAAAATCACCGCCTGCTCCCGAGACACCTCCTACATCCGGTGTGCCAGGTAAACCACCTGCCGATCCGCTGCCGCCGCCGATGATCATCGTCACCCGCTGTGCGTCAGCGTTACCCAGGTTGGTGACATCCAAAGCCAGGTTGAACCGGTATCCGGGCTGAAGGTAAGGCACATCGGTTTGGTAAGATGTAATCAGGATTTGAGGCCGGAAGCTTGGCAGCGAGGTCGGCGTTGGAGTGGGCGTGGCTGTCGGCTGCACAAAATAGCGCGCAGGTGTTACGGGAATGCTCAAGTTAAATGTTCCCGCATAGGCGGCACCCTCGGCATCATCATAGGTGAGAGTCATGACAACCGTGCCGTAGCGCTTGCCCAGCAGATCCATGCTGGCAGTAAGCGGCTGGTTGAATTTTTTTCGTTCACCGGGATCTAATTCCGTGGTCGCCAATACCCCACCGCTCACTCTGGGGATGAAGTCGCCAGGGGTGAAGCTGGCGACGATATTGAATGCCAGGCGGTTGCCAATGTTCTTAATCCGCACCTGCAGGTTGAATTCCTGTCCGGCTTCCACCGTTTCCTGACCGATCTCATAGGTCTCCACCACAATTAACGGCCTGCCAGGATCTGCCGGTGCAGGCGTTACGGTTGGCTCGGGGGCAAGCGTAACCGTAGGGGTGATTTGCTGAAAGCCGGATTGCAAGTCAATTCCACCTTGCGCTGCAATCCAGCCGCCTCCATATGCCTGCAAGTTTTTGCCCTCGCTAATTGCAGCGTTTACTGCTGCTGGTTGAGGCGCTGCCGCTGCGGCAGCATACTGCCCCGTAAACATCACGAGTGCAGCAACTATGCCCACCCACACGATCCGTTGCACGCGATTTCTATTCATATTTCGTATCCTTGATTGGATTCATTTTAGCCTCAGCTCAGGCATCCGCGGGCTGCACAGCATCAGGCGCTGCGAGACTCTCGCCATTCAAAATACGTCCATCCAACAGCTCCACAGTATGCGTTGCAAACTGGGTCATGCGGTGATCGTGTGTCACGACCACCACTGTCTTGCCGCTGCGGTGCAGCTCTGAAAGCAGCATCATGATGCTCATACCACTGGCTGTATCCAGGTTGCCGGTTGGCTCATCTGCCAGAATGAGCTGCGGGTCGTTGATCAGGGCGCGCGCAATCGCGACCCGCTGCTGCTGACCGCCAGATAGCTCAGATGGCCGGTGAAACGCCCGATCCTCCAGGCTTACCCGCCGCAGCATCTCCATCGCCCGGTCTCGCCGCTTTCGCAGTGGAACACGCGCAAAGCGCTGAGGAAAAGCAATATTTTCCATCGCCGTCATACTGGAAATCAGATTGAAAGATTGAAAGATAAATCCTACAAAACGCCGGCGAAATACCGCCAGGGCATTTTCATCCATGGCTTCGAGTGATTGTCCTGCAACCTCGATGTGCCCCGAAGACGGTCGATCCAATCCGCCGAGCAAATGTAGTAATGTGCTTTTACCCGATCCAGAGGGACCCATAATCACCCAAAAGGTATTGGAATTAATTTCCAGGTCCACGCCATCCAGGGCATGTACTGCCACGCGGCCCATAAGATAGGTTTTCCGCAGTGCGGAGATACGGATGAAAGCATCTGACATGATGAGGCTAGAAGAAAAACGGGCGCACGACGGTTAAGTTTCCGAGTTGGGCGAGAGCGAATGCCATCAGAGCCTGCAATCCCAGAACCAGCAGCATAGTCGCCAAAACACTGATCAAGGCCTTACCAGCCGAAATCCCAACCCCTTGCCTTGCTCCCAAGTAAAGCAGAACAATATGCCAGATGAGGTAGATATCCACCAACGCCAGGAAAGCGCCAATGTAAGCCATCAATCCAGTCGCATCAGCAGCAACGAATCCAGACAGACCTGGTTGGTCGATCATCTGGCGTGTGCTCAATAATGCAATTGCGCGGACTACCTCTCGCAGCGCGAAGGGCAGGCTGGCCCAGGCGACCAGATTGATCGATGTAATCGTTTCGCCCCGCCCGCCCACCATTGTGAATACCAGGTGTAAGGCGCCGCCAACCAGCAGCCAGCCAAGCCATATAGCCGCCAGCGCCATGAGCGCCGGGAAGATATACACAAATACCGGCCCCGAGGTCGCCTGCATGGCTTGCATATATTGAGCCTGCTGTTCAGGTGAGTAATATTGGAAATCGGGAGGCAGTTGAATATCGCCGCTCATGGCGGCGATTTGCCGCACCCAGCCATTGCTCAATACGCGCGCCAGTGCGGTAGTCGTAAACACCAGCATGGGAAGCAGCCAAACCGGTCGTGTCTGAGCAGCGATGGCTGCAAAGGTTTTTCGAGGCCGGATAAGCGCTCCCAACAACCAATCGAAGGGGAGCTTGCGCGGCGGTTCCAATGCTTCTTGTGTGATCTCTGCCATAGCTTTGCTATCATCCTTGTATGAATGCACACAATTCCCAGGCAAACCAAATTTATTTCAAATCTTGCGCTTACTAGATTCTATCACAAGGCGCTTTATCCCTTCTAGTTGTCTTCCTGTGCTCATTCCAGCATGGGATTTAAGAATGGACGTTGTTAATGAAAAAAAGGTTCCCCCGGCAGGTTAAAACCTGCCGGGGGAACCAAAGCAATTACCCTGCCTGTGAGATCATGCTTCGCGGAATTCGCCTTCTACCACTTCGCCTTCGTGGCTCTCTCCCGTATGCCCGTTTCCGGATGCAGGCGCTTGCGCTTGCCGGGCATATTGCTGTTGGCTCAGGGCATACAGTGCGTTCTGCAGCTCTTCCGACTGCCTGTGAATTGCAGCAGTGTCTTCGGCTTGCATCGTCTTTCGCAGGCTGCCGATCATCGTCTCAATCCGCTCCCGCTCGTTGGCCTCCACCTGACTGCCAAGATCGCGCAACGCTTTTTCTGTCTGGTAGACCAGGCTGTCTGCTGTGTTGCGCACATCGATCAGCTCGCGACGTTTTCGATCGTCAGATTCGTGCGATTTTGCTTCCTGTACCATACGATCGATCTCGTCTTTGCGCAGGTTAGTGGAAGCTGTAATTGTCACACGCTGTTCTTTGGATGTCGCCTTGTCGCGGGCAGTGACGTTAAGGATTCCATTGGCATCGATATCAAACGTTACCTCTACTTGTGGAATGCCACGCTGCGCAGGAGGAATGCCCTCCAGGCGAAAACGTCCCAGGCTCATGTTATCAACAGCCATCGGTCGTTCTCCCTGCAGCACATGCACATCTACCGCCGTCTGGCTGTCTTCTGCCGTCGAAAAGACCTCGCTGCGTTTTACTGGGATGGTGGTGTTCCGCTCGATCAAGGTAGTCATCACGCCGCCCAGGGTCTCGACGCCCAGCGAAAGTGGGGTGACATCCAACAGCAGCACATCCTTGACCTCCCCACCCAGCACTCCTGCCTGGATTGCTGCCCCAACCGCAACCACTTCATCGGGGTTGACACCCCGGTGCGGCTGCTTGCCGGTAAGCGCATACACCATTTCTTGCACCATCGGCATGCGGGTAGCGCCGCCAACCAGGACAACTTCATCAATCGCAGCAGCCTGTAAACCAGCATCGCGTAAAGCCGCTGAAAATGGACCTTTCAGGCGCTCCACCAGCTGCTCGCTAAGCTGCTCGAACTTGGCGCGTGCCAGCTTGATTTGCAGGTGCTTGGGACCTGAAGCATCTGCGGTAACGTAAGGTAGATTAATCTCCGTCTCGATAACGCTGGAGAGCTCGATCTTTGCCTTCTCGGCAGCTTCGCGTAAGCGCTGTAAAGCCTGGCGGTCATTGCGCAAATCGATACCCTGCTCGCGAAGGAATTGCTCTGCCAGCCAATTCACGATCGCCTCGTCCCAGTCGTCGCCGCCCAAATGTGTATCACCGTTTGTGGAACGAACCTCGATTAGACCGTCGCCCACATCCAGTACGGACACGTCAAAAGTGCCGCCGCCCAGATCGAACACCAGGATGGTTTCATTGCTTTTCTTGTCCAATCCATAAGCCAGAGCAGCCGCAGTCGGCTCGTTGATGATCCGCAGCACTTCCAGCCCTGCGATCTTTCCTGCATCCTTGGTCGCCTGGCGCTGGCTGTCGTTGAAATAAGCAGGCACAGTAATCACCGCTTTACTCACCGGTTCACCTAAATAGGCCTCGGCATCTGTCTTGAGCTTGCCCAGGATCATGGCTGAGATCTCCTGCGGGCTGAATTCCCGTCCCGTCACGGGGATGTTGACGCGTGCATCTCCAGCCGGTCCTTCCATTATCTTGTAGGAGATCATTTTGCGCTCGGTCTCAACCTCATCGTATCGCCGTCCCATAAAGCGCTTGATGGAATAGACGGTATTCTCTGAGTTGACCACCGCCTGGCGTTTAGCGGTCTGTCCAACCATCCGTTCCCCATTTTTGCTGAAAGCCACCACAGACGGCAGCAGGCGACCACCCTCTGCGGTCGGAATCACAACTGGATCGCCGCCTTCGATTACAGCTACAACACTGTTGGTTGTACCTAAATCAATACCGATAATCTTTGTCATAAGGTTCTCCTCCTCTAACATAACAGGCTTATAATGGGAGGATACTTTGCATGTGCAAGAATTGCGTTAACAAAACATCATAAGCACATCAATCTTTTTTCCCATCAATTTAACAAGCAGGCAAGATCTATGCCATGTGATGTACGATTTTAGAATGTAAAGCGACCGGGCATCACGACTCTCAGAATGCAATAGTTTAAGGTTATTAACAATTGGTTGATTTACCCCAAAACATGACCCCTGGGTAGGGTGTAGATCTGGGGGTAGTGATCACCGGCACCCCTAGAAGCAGGGCGGGCAAGCATTTATGCAAGAATGCCTGTAGAGCTAAAAATCCGTGTTTCTCTTAACATTGGCTAATCTTAAAGTATTGTTTTTTTTTAGGCTGGCGTAGGGTTGGCGTATTGCAGAACCAGGGAGTCATCTGCTAGAATACTATCTACCGGAAGGAATTAAGTCTCTTGGGGGTTCACAACCTGGCAATACATACCCAGAAAATGGGTAAGAGCAAGATAGCACTACACATCTTTGCCCCTGCGATCCATCGGAGGGGCCTTAATAATCTGTCGCTAATTTTGGAATGATAGCAATACTCAAGGAGGATGGCATATATGAACGCAGACCAGGCCTGGCAAGCCGCGCTCGGACAGCTACAAATGGAGATGCCCAAGGCCGCATACGATACGTGGGTGCGTGATGCCGAGTTAATTTCCTACGAAGATGGTAGTTTTATCATTGGAGTCCAAAACGCCTACGCGCGCGATTGGCTGGAGAGCCGTCTATCCAGCAAAGTCAACCGCCTGCTGACCGGCATCATGAATCGCACGGTTGAGACCCGCTTTGTCGTTTGGCAAAAAACCCCTGAACCAAGTCCACAGCGGGAGATTTCGACTCCTGCAGCAGAAATCAGTCTCCAAAACATCCCTGAAAGCACGACCCTAAATCCACGCTACTCTTTCGATAACTTTGTCGTAGGCGCCAGCAACCGCCTCGCCCATGCCGCATCACTGGCAGTTGCCGAGAAACCCGCCATGGCTTATAACCCCCTCTTTCTCTATGGAGGGGTTGGCCTGGGGAAAACGCACTTGCTTCATGCCATCGGCAATGCATGCAGCTACCGTGGTCTGCAGGTACTGTATGTATCTTCCGAAGAATTCACCAACGACCTCATCAATGCCATTCGTTCCCACAGCACCCAGTCGTTTCGGGATAAATACCGGCGCATCGATGTTCTGCTGATCGACGATATCCAATTTATCGCCGGGAAAGAGTCTACCCAGGAAGAATTTTTCCATACATTCAATACACTGCACGGACAAAACAAACAACTGGTAATGTCCTCTGACCGCCCTCCAAAAGCCATGGTGACTTTAGAAGAGCGGCTGCGATCCCGCTTCGAATGGGGTTTGATTGCCGACATCCAACCCCCAGACCTGGAAACGCGCGTGGCGATCTTACGCGGCAAAGCTGACCGTGCAGGCTATAAAATCCCCGCTGATGTTCTTGATATCATCGCCCGCCGAGTCCAATCCAATATCCGTGAACTGGAAGGCGCCTTAACCCGCGTTGCAGCTTTCGCCAACCTGAGCGGCTTGCCGCTTACACCTCATTCGGTAGAGAATATCCTGGCAGATCTTCTTCCACGCCGCAGTGAAGTTCAGCCTGACCAAATTTTGCGCAAGGTAGCCGAAACCTTCAATGTATCGATGGATCGCATGCTGGGCAGGGACCGCTCGCGCGAGGTGGCTTTACCCCGCCAGATCGCCATGTACTTGCTGCGTGAGGAGGCCAACTGCTCCTTGCCCCAAATTGGCGAGGCATTGGGCGGGCGAGACCATACCACTGTCATGTACGGCTGCGAAAAAATTGCCGATATGCTAGAACGCGATGATCGCTTCCGCCGCCAGGTGGTCGAACTTCGCGAGCAATTATTCGGCCCGGCACCCGTCGGCATCTGATCGTTCAAACATGAACAGCGGCGTACAGTGAACCGGGAGGCTGTACGCCGCTGTTCTATTTCAGCAGCATTAAATCAATCACCCTTCGGGATCGGCAGGAGATCTTTGTCCCAGCTTGCGCCACCATTGCGGGTCGGGTGGTGAAAGCACCGGCGTAGCAGTTTCCGGAAAGGGATCGAGGTCGAAAAGGTTCCCGTAAATGTATCGCCCGATCACGCGCGCCGAAGCAATGGTAGGCGCAGCCAATAATATCCCTAACACACCGGCGAGAACCGCTCCGGTAACTATTCCCAGGATCACAACTACCGGCGGCAGATGCACCCGGCGTCCGATAATGCGCGGGATCAAGTAGTTCAAATCGAACTGCTGAAACACCATGTGCAGCCCAATCAAGATCAGCGTAAAGGCCCAATTCGGCAGCGGCAAATAAGTGGAGCCAATAAAAAGGGCCAGGATCGAGGCGATGGTTAACCAGATCCCATGCCCGACGCTCGGCAAGAACTCTAACAGCCCTGCCAGCACCCCCATCGCCAGAGCGAAAGGCAGCCCTGTGATCAGGCCGAAACCCGTGATGATCGTGGCTACGACCAGCGCCAGAACAATTTGACCGCGAAAGAATGCCCTCCAAATCTCGCGTATCAGACCGGTCAGGCGTTGGTAATCTGGCTTGAAGGCGGGCGGCACCAGGCTTTCCAACCAGCCCCCCAATGCTCCGGCATCCTTGATCAGATAAAACGATACGATCACGGTAAAGATCACCCACACAATCGAGCCGATCGCCCGGATTAAAAAGCCAAACGTCTGACCGACAATCGGTTCAAGCAAGCCCTGCAGCCCCTGGATGATTCCCTGGAAGCCTGCTTCCAGATCGATCCTCAGCCCGGCGATTGTTACACTTCCCCTGAAGAAGGTTTGAGCTTGATCCAGGAAACGTTGAAAGTCCACGGTCATACCGCTCAACTGGCTGGCGAGTGGTGGAATAAACAGCATCAGGATCGCTGCCAGGAGAGCTAACAGCAGCAAATAAGAGAGCAGCGTTGCCAGAGCGCGTGGGATGTGCAGCCGGACTTCAAGGAAATTGGCTGCCGGGGTTAAGATATACGCCAGTATCAATGCCATCACCAGGGGCGCCAACACCACATTGAAGCGGTAGAGCAGGTAAACCCCCAGCGCGACTAATACCAGGCTAATCGTAGATCTGGTACGAGGCGACCACACCGGTCTTGGCTCATTCATATCTCTCATTCTAGCCATTTCGGTGAAAAAATCAATGTTAAGTGAAATTGGGGTGCTGTGGATGGGTAAAAAGCGTCCACAACACCCCAAAAATCTCAGGGCAGCGGGGTGTGCTTAGTTCAGGATAAAAGAAAGCACGACCAGAACAACAAAGAACGAACCTGCCAGGAAGCCGATCCGCTTCAGGTCTTTGATAACTGGTGAATAATCCGGATTAAACTCGCGCTCAACGCTGCGAGCAGCTGCCCGGGTGGGCACCGCTTCTGTGGTGGATTTCAGGGTGCTGGTTTGGTGACGTGTCTGCCGTTTCGTTTTCTTAGCCATGATTTATTTACTCCAATTCAATATTGATGCCAACCACACATTATCGTCTGGAAGCTGCCAGGGAGTCAAGAGCCGCCCTCACCCTGCAAACGTGCCTGTACCACAATACGCTGGTTATCCACCAGGTAAGGATAACAGGAAATCAGGGTCAAGGTGGGTTTTACGGTTGGCGCCATCACTTCAACTGCGGTTGGTTCCACAATTTGCGTTTCCATGACGATGTACGTGTAGGAGCGTTGGTTTGTAAAGATCACCACCTGATCCCCAGGTTCTAATTGATCCAGGTCCCGAAAAATCTCACCGAAGATATCGTTGTGAGCCGAAAGCACCAGGTTCCCAGTTTTTCCGGGATCAGTGGAGCCGATATGCTGGCCCACGCCTTTCTTTAATTGTTCCCAGCCATCTCCCTGTACCACAGGTGCGTCCACCCGAATGCCAGGGATTTGAATGCGAATGGCTTGCTCCAAACCGGGAGTCGGAATGGGGACATTGGCAAGCGACTGTACCAGTGGGCGCAGGTGGTCTGGTATTTCGGCGTCGTTCGGCCGCGGCGCTTCCCCTGCATTGGGAGGCGTATGTCCGGATGGCAGCACCACCGCCAGGATCAACGGTGTTGGCGTGAGCGTGGGCTGTACCTGCGCAGCAGCAAATTCCTGGTTAACTTCGCGCAGCGCTGCCGTAATGCTGAAAAGCACAAACAGGATTCCGGCGACCGCTCCCACCTCTACCAGCAGCAGCAGCCCATCAAGAATTTTTCGTGCAGCCGAACGGCCTGTGTCTCGGTGGTGGTGAGACTCTTCATCTTCGATGACACCCGAATGCAGATTGTCTAACGATGACTCTGCATTCGGAGCCAAAATAACAGCCCGTCCGGTGCGTCGAAACCGCTCCAGCCGTTCCTGGCGAGCCGCGCGCCGTTTTTCCACCAGCATCCAACGCAGCTCATCTGCCGATAAGTCTTCAGGCCTGTTCTTGATTGGCACGCAGCGATTATACCTTAAATCGTTTCTTGCCTTTGCCGCGCCCACTACGCGCACGCACTACGCGCACGCACCACGCGCCCTCACCCACCTGCGCCGCCGCCAATAATCCCGCCTTCGGTCAAACGCCGCATGTCCGACAGAGCATTTTGGATTTCATCTACAGTAACACTGCGATCCTCGTCTCGGTGCCGCAGCTCACCGGCAGATGCCATCTGCGCTGCAACCTCAGCGATGGACCGGTTGTGCTTAAGCGCCTGTTTGACGATATTTGCCCCCGCGGCATAACCGATCAAAGGATTCAAGGCAGTCACCACGATGGCGTTCTGCTCCAGCCAGCCCTCAGCCCGGGCGCGGTTTGCCTGCAGGCCGCGCACACATTTCTCCGTAAAGGCGCGTACCGATCCAATCGAAACCTGCATCGCCTCGAACAGGTTGTGGGCGATAATGGGCATCATCACATTCAGCTCCAGCTGTCCAGCCTGCGCAGCCAACGCCACCGCATGATCGTTGCCCTGCACGTGGAACATTGCCATGTTTAACATCTCCGCCAGCACAGGGTTGACTTTTCCCGGCATGATGCTCGACCCCGGCTGCACCGGCGGCAGGCGCAGCTCATCCAGACCGGTGGACGGTCCGGACGCCAACAGGCGGAAATCATTGGCGATGCGCGTCAGCGTTATCGCCAGGGTGCGCAGCGAGGCGGAGAAATCCGCGGCGTCTGCCATGGACTGCATGCTCTCGAACAGATTGTCGCTTTCATATAATTCCAGCCCGGTCAGCTTCGAAAGGCGGCGCACCATGCGCGCGTGGTACTCCGGGTGAGCGTTCAACCCGGTTCCGGCAGCAGTGCCGCCAATCCCCAAGCGGCGCAGCCCTTCGGCAGAGCGGCGTATGCGCTCGGCGTCACGCTCTACTGCCATAGCATAGCCTGAAAATTCCTGCCCCAATCTGACCGGAACAGCATCCTGCAGGTGGGTGCGCCCCGACTTGACGATATCGTCGAATTCGATTGCCTTCTGGCGCAGGGCAGATGCCAGCTCCTGCACTGCTTCGAGCAGCTCTTCCAGGCGCCACAGGCAGCCCAGCCGGATGGCAGTCGGGATGGTATCGTTGGTGGACTGCGCCATATTGACGTGGTCGTTCGGGTGCACCAGGTATTGCCCCACCTGCCCGCCGAGAATCTGCGTGGCGCGGTTGGCGATGACTTCATTCGTATTCATGTTTTGGCTGGTGCCGGCGCCTGCCTGGAAAGGATCCACTACAAAGTGAGCATCCCATTGACCATCGATCACCTCCTGGGCTGCCTGCACAATCGCCCCTGCAAGACCGGCATCGAGCAGCCCCAGGTCGCGATGCACTTCTGCCGCGGCGCGTTTGATTGTCGCCATCGACCAGATGAACGCTCGCCAGGGGCGCAGCCCAGAAACCGGAAAATTCAACACAGCCCGCTGTGTCTGAATGCCATATAATGCACCTTGCGGTACTTCCAATTCGCCTAAAGAGTCACGCTCGATTCTGTTCTTCATGCTCGTCCAAGCTCCTGAAATATTTTAACCAATTTTATCCGGATACGATACCC
>JBGSTO010000362.1:0-1999 GCA_041736465.1 Anaerolineales bacterium
GAGTTTATGGGGGAGTTATCGATAGATCAGAAGGTCCTTGACATCTTTCAATATCTGTTCTTGGGCTCCACTGCTCAGGGATATTTTCATGAGTTGGTCTAGAGCTTTTACGTAATAATAGATGCTGGCTCCATCATTTGACCAGCAGATTTGTGATACTTGCGGCTTTTGTGTAAGGCGTATCAATGACTTTCTCAATCTGTCAATTATCCAGAGGTCATAAAGCGATTCTGCTTCTTCAAATAATTTAATCCCTGAAAATGCGATCCATTGGCTGTCGGGGGACCAATCCGCAGAATTGACCACCATTTGCCAGGTCAGTTGGTGTTGTTCGGTTCCATCCGCACTTACCACCCAAAGATCGTTAGGATAGAATCCTTCAGGAGATCGTATTGAGCTGCTCGAGTAATACAATAGCCACTTGCCGTCCGGCGACCAGATGGGAGATGAGCTCCAAATAGACTCTTTCGAGGGCACGAGTTCCCGGCAATCGTCCGGAGCATCAAGCCTGACAGCAACGATGCTAGAGGGGGTAGTAGACATTACATTGGTAACAGCGAGCCTGTTCCCATCTGGAGACCAGTCATAACTTGTGAGCTCGCCAGCCTGCGCGAGCGTAGGACACACAAGAAACGAGCCGCCTGTTTCAAGCGAATAGGCGATCAATTTCTGTCCTCTCGCTTGATATACAATGTGCCTTCCGTCGGGAGACCAAAGCGGATCGTACCCCTGGTCTGCGATCTGTTTCCATTGTCCTGTATCGAGGTCGAGGATCTGCAGGCTCTCCTCGACCATGGATCTGCCCGAGGGGCCAATATGTCCGAAGCTGAGCACCAGCTTTCTGCCATCCGGTGAGATATCTCCCCAGTTGTTTCCGCTTTCTGGGCGCAGCACACTCACCACTTCAGCGGCTGGAATAACCCTCTTCTCAGCCTGGGTGGAGTCAATGATGGTCAGGTTCCCCGCCTCGTCGTGAGAGACGATATAGGTAGCACGATCCGGATTTGCCTGGATGCTCACAAACGGCGGCACTGCCAGCGGAACTGGCGTGTGAACGGGCGTGGGATGGAGCGTGGGAACGGGTGGGGAAGTTGGTGTTGGCTCTGGCGTAATTCCCGGGGGATTGAGCCGGTAGCTCCGAGATGGGTCGACCGTTTTGGTTTCACCCGGCGGGGGATACATTGCCATTGTCGGGTACTCGGTTTCGACAGGGGCGGGATAGGTTTCAGGCGGTGGATATTCGGTGGATACAGGCTCGACTTGCGCGCCTGGTTCGCCACCGCGTTCTCGCAGGAGATTGATCGAAAATACCAGGAAGGCCACAACGAGAATGAGGATTCCTGCCTGGAGGATGAATTTAATGCTTGATCCAATTTTCTTCATGGCAGATCCCCTCTATAGATCAATAGATCTAACCTGCTGGCAAATCTAATGCAGACGGGAAAGCCGTCCACGAATAGGACACGAATACGCGAATTACCGAGACTACTGGCTGGTTTTTTCAGCCTGGCCACCCGTAAGCCAGTCGCACATAGCAGGCCCACCATTGCATATCACCCTGAGGGAGCTGGCGAAGCTCTGCTTCGCACAGCGACCGAAGGGTCTCTCCGGCTGGGGGGTGAGATTCTTCGCTGCGCTCAGAAGGACAAGTTAATGAAGAGAGACTTTTCTTGAATTGAGTATATAAAAAAAGGGAGGAGGTTGTCAACTATTTTACGGGGGGGGCTGAAACGAAAATGCGCGGCGCCATGAGCGGGGCGCTATAAGCGGGGCGCCACGCATTTTCACACGATTGTTTTGCAAACTACAGCGAGGCCTTGGTCGCTCCGCCGTCGAACATCAATGCATGCCCGTGCACGAAGGAGGCGGAAGGGGAAGCCAGCCAGGCGATGGCTTGGCCGAATTCTTCGACGGTGCCCATGCGTCCCAGCGGCACGGCGACGGTGATTCTGGAGGCTTCCTGCTCGGCGGTGGTGCCGGCGCGCTCCGCCCGGTCGTG
>JBGSTO010000437.1:0-4019 GCA_041736465.1 Anaerolineales bacterium
GCCTGCTGGCGATCCGCGACGAGGGGCTGCCGCTGCCGGCGGCGGGCGTGGCGCTGTCGCCGTGGACGGACCTGACGTGCAGCAGCGAGTCCTACCACAAGAACGCCTACCGGGATATCTCCACGCTGGGCTCGTGGGATATCTGGGGAAGCTACTACGTGGGTGCGAACGACCCTTGTCACCCGTGGATTTCGCCGCTGTATGGGGATTTGCACGGGCTGCCGCCCATCCTGATCGTTGCCGGCGACCACGAGATCCTGCTGGACGATGCACGGCGCTTCGCAGCGAAAGCCGAAGCCGCCGGTGTGGAGATCACGCTGCGCGTGTGGGAGGGGATGGTGCACTGCTTCCCGCTGTTTGCGCCGATGTTCCCGGAGGCGACACAGGCGTGGGAGGAGACGATGACGTATATCAAGAAGCAGCTGCAGCCTCCCCATGCAGGATCAGGAACGGGGGCTCTGCTCCGGAAATTCAGTTGACCGGGCTGGCTTGATGCGTGCGATGAATCGAACAGGGCTTATTTCGCTGTTTCAGTTTCGAGCACACCTTCTGAGATCTTGATCGCCTGGCGCAAAAACTGCCCGGTGTAGCTTTCCCGCACCTGCGCCACCTGCTCGGGTGTGCCTTCGGCGATGATGTAGCCGCCCTTGTCGCCGCCTTCGGGGCCGAGGTCGATGACCCAGTCGGCGGTGCGGACCACGTCCAGGTTGTGCTCGATGACGATGACGGTGTTGCCGGCGTCGACCAGGCGGTGCAGGACGTCGATCAGGTGCTGGATGTCGGCGAAGTGCAGTCCGGTGGTGGGCTCGTCCAGGATGTAGACGGTGCGCCCGGTGGATAGGCGGCTGAGCTCTTTGGCCAGCTTGACACGCTGGGCCTCGCCGCCGCTCAGGGTGAGCGCCGACTGCCCGAGCTTGATGTAGTCCAGGCCGACGTCGTGCAGGGTTTGCAGGATGCGGCGGATGTCGGGGAAGTTGTGGAAGAAATCCAGCGCTTGCTGCACGTCCATGTCGAGCACCTGGGCGATGGATTTGCCTTTGTAGAGGATGCCCAGGGTTTGCTGGTTGAAACGCTGCCCTTCGCAGGACTTGCAGCGCACCCAGACATCCGGCAAGAAGTGCATCTCGACTTTTTTGAACCCATAGCCGGCGCATTCTTCGCAGCGCCCGCCTTTGACGTTGAAGCTGAAGCGACCGGGGGCATAGCCCAGGGCACGCGCTTCGGGCGTGCCGGCAAAGACCTGGCGGATGTCATCGAGCACGCCGACGTAGGTGCCGGGGTTGGAGCGGGGATTGCGCCCGATGGGATCCTGGGTGATGTTGATGACTTTGTCGACCTGATCGAGGCCGTCGATGCCATCGTAAGGACCGGGCACGCTCTGGGCGTTGTGCAGCAGGCGCGAGAGGGCCGGGTGCAGGGTCTGGGCGATCAGGCTGCTCTTGCCAGAGCCGCTGACGCCGGTGATGCAGATCATGGTGCCGAGAGGCAGGCGCAGATCGACCTGCTTGAGGTTGTGCAGGCGGGCGTTCCTGAGCGCCAGCCAGCCATTCGCCTGCCTGCGGTGAACGCCGTTGGGTGGGGTGACGGACAGCGCGCCGGAGAGATAGCGACCGGTGAGCGATTCGGGGTTGGCGATGATCTCTTCGGGCGTGCCTTCCGCTACCAGCTCACCGCCCAGGACGCCCGGGCCGGGACCGAGGTCGATGATCCAGTCGGCCGTGCGCATGGTGGCTTCGTCGTGCTCGACCACCAGCACGGTGTTGCCGGTATCGCGCAGGTGGCAGAGCGTATCCAGCAGGGCGCGGTGGTCGCGGGCGTGCAGGCCGATGGAAGGCTCGTCCAGGATGTAGAGCACACCTACCAGGCCGCTGCCGATCTGGCTTGCCAGCCGGATGCGCTGCCCTTCGCCGCCGGAGAGGGTGGGTGCGGGGCGATCCAGGGTGAGATAGTGCAAGCCGACGTTGCGCATGAACCCCAGGCGCTGGTAGATCTCGTTGATCAGCTCCAGACCGACCTGAAGCTGTTCGGGATCCAGGCGCTGGCGCAGGGCGCCGACCCAGTCGTGGATGGCTTCGATGCTCCAGGATGTCAGCTCGGGAAGGCGCTTGTCGTCCACGGTCACCAGACGGGCTTCGGTGTTCAGGCGCTCGCCTTGGCACCGGGGACAGGGGAGCTGGTTCATGAACTGCAGGTAGTAGCGGCGGGAACCTTCGGACTTGGTCTGGCGGAAGAGGCGGGTGATATGGTAGAGGGCGCCGTGCGCCGGGCGGTAGCTCTCGCCGCGATACGAGCCGTCGCTGGCTTCGTAGGTGAACTTGATCTTCTCCTCGTCGGAGCCGTACAGGTAGACGTGACGGAACTGCTCGGGGAGCTGGTTCCAGGGCAGCTCCAGGTCGGCAGCGTAGTGGGCTGCCAACTCATCCAGCACGCGCGCCGTCCAGCGGCTGGCGTTGCGCTTGCGCAGGTTGCCGTGCCAGGCGGAGGCGCCGTCGAGCAGCGAGAGATTGGGATCGACGATGATCAACTGGGGATCGACCTGCAGCTTGACGCCGAGACCGTTGCACTCGTCGCACATGCCCAGGGGGGAGTTGAAGCTGAACAGGTGCGGCTCCAGTTTGGCAAAGCTGAGGCCGCAGGCCGGGCAGGCGTTGTGCTCGCTGAGCAGGATGGTCTCATTGTCGAGCACGACCATGAGGGTGCCCTGACCGGCTTTAAGGGCGGTCTCCACCGAATCCATCAGGCGGGTGGTAAATTCACCCAGCCCATTCTCGGGACGGGAGCCGGGCGCGACCAGGCGGTCGACGACCAGCTCGATGTCGTGCTTTTTATGGGCGTCGACGGCGGGCAGCTTCTCGCTCAGCTCGAAGATCTCGCCGTCCACACGCAGGCGGGTGAAGCCGTCGCTGCGCGCTTTCTTGATCAGGGCGCTGAAAGCCCCTTTACGGTTGCGCACCAGCGGGGCGAGAAGCTGGAAGCGCGTGCCTTCGGGCAGGCGGGCTAACTGGTTGGTGATTTCCTGGGCGGACTGGGGGTGCACGGCGCGCCCGCACTGCGGGCAGTGCGGCGTGCCCAGGCGGGCGTAGAGCACGCGCAGGTAGTCCAGCACCTCGGTGACGGTGCCCACGGTGGAGCGCGGGTTGCGGCTGATGGTCTTCTGCTCGATGGCGATGGTGGGGCTGAGGCCGGTGATCTGGTCTACCAGCGGCTTCTCCATCTGCTCCATGAACTGGCGGGCGTAGGAGGACAGGCTCTCGACATAGCGGCGCTGCCCTTCGGCGTAGAGGGTGTCGAAAGCCAGGGAGGATTTGCCGCTGCCGCTGACGCCGGTGATGACCACCAGCCGGTTGCGCGGGATGCGCACGGTGAGGTTTTTGAGGTTGTGCTGGCGAGCGCCGCGCACGACGATATCTCCGGGGCCGGAATGCTGGCTGCCCTGGATGTGGGCGGGGTGGTCGTCCGGCAGGTCGTAGGGGATGTACTCGGTGAGCGGGGCGGTATGGATTGGCGTGGAATACGCGGCCGGAGCGCTCATTTCTGCCAGGCGCTGCATGCCGGAGGGCAGCAGCTCATGCGGTTCAGCCGATTGCTCGGACTCCAGGATGCCCAAGAGGCGCAGCCTGCCGTAGATGCGCTGGGTGCGGGGCAGCGATTCGAACAGGCCTTGCAGCTCTTCGCGGCGCTCATCCGGCTGCAAAGTCAGCTCGGCGATGCGGTCCAGCAGGGCTTTGTCTTCGATGGTCAGGGCGGAGTCGGACTTGACGCTCAAATCGTCCCAATAATCGTAGACCGAGAGCTCGATCTTGTTCAGCGATTGGAAATCGTGCAGCAGGTTGCCGCGGATGCAGGGCATGCCTTTCCAGTTCCCATTGAATCGAAAAAGGGAGGATTTCTCAAGCCCATCCCGGCAGGAGCGCCAGGCGCTGCCCGCCAGGTAGAAATCGCGGTTGCGGCGCAGGTCGCTGACATCGACCTTGATCTGGAAAAGCTCGTGCTGCAGGGCGTCGATCTGCGGATCGAAG